>NZ_JACJPA010000102.1:0-290528 GCF_014695845.1 Trichocoleus sp. FACHB-591 | reverse complement strand
TCGCGTACCAAAGCGGCAGAACGATTTATCAGCTCAAGCATGGGATGCTCTCGGACTACCTGATTGAGCAACTCAAGCACCCGTCCGTACAAATGACTCTTGCGTAAGTCCTGATGCAGTTAGACTCATTTTGGCGAAAGTCACAACCCGTACTAATCAGTACAATTGTGGCAACTTTGGTTGTCATGGCGATCGCCTTCAGACTTTATTCTTATACTTTTGCAGGCAATATCACGGGGTTTTTCCATATTGGTAATGTTTTGCCTCTTTCCCCTTACCTGCAGGGCCAAGATGTTTTGGTTAATCCCAGTGGGGGCTACGATGGACAAATGTTTCTCAGCTTAGCGCTTGATCCCTTCTTACAGGCAGACGGAACGATTCAAGCTCTCGATAATCCACCCTATCGTTACCGCAGAATTCTCTATCCACTGCTGGGATACTTTTTAGGATTTGGGAATTCCCAATTCATTCCTTATGCTCTAGTAGCCATTAATTGTTTTTCGATTATTTCTATTGTTTTTTTTATTGGTCTCACGATTCATCACTACAAATCATCAATTTCAATTTATCAATCATTGTTTGCTCTAACAGTTCCGGGAGTATGGATCGTTCTTTCTCTCTCTACTGCCGATTTATTGAACAATCTTTTCCTAGTTGTTGCTATTTACTTTTATCGCAGTTTTCGTCCCGTTTATACTACTACATTACTAGCGGCAGCTTGTTTAACTCGTGAGACAACACTGTTGATATGGCTAGCCTTTATCGCCACTAGTTTTTATGAGCAAAAATGGCAGCAGTTGAAGCATTTATTTTGGGCCTGGATACCATTAGGAATTTGGAGCCTCTATGTTGCGAAGCGCCTACCTCCTCAGCCTACAGATCTCAAGATTGAGGGATTTGACTTTTTTCTAGCAGGAATCCTTAAAAAATTTCTCTTCTCTATCAAAATGGGACCTATTATTGGTAACCTCGTAGAGGTTGGAGCTTTCATTCTATTGATTAGCGTGTTGCTCACAGGTTTATTCATACTTTATAAACAGCCGCAAAACAATCAAATTATTCTAAGTAATACCTTAATTTACAGCCTAATTTTCTCCGTGAGCAGCATGGGCATTTTGATGTTCCAGCAAGGTTACAACCGAGTTTTCGTCGGAGCTTACTTTTTGCTATTGCTCACTCTCAGCCCTCAGTTATCTTTCCTAAAAGTTGCGATCGCGACATTTGCGAGTGTAATTACAGCTAAATATCTTATAGACCTACTGGTTTAAACAGCGGTAGGTGTTCACTGAGGGTAGTCATTGAGAGTATGGTAGTTAGGCTAGAAAAAATTGCCTGGAGGACGCCATAATGACGAAGCTGCGGGTGGGGTTGCTGTTTGGCGGTTGCTCAGGAGAGCACGAAGTTTCAATTCGCTCGGCCAGGGCAATCGTCAACGCCTTAAACACAGACCCAAATCCTAGCAAGTACGAAGTGCTGCCTTTCTACATCCAAAAAGATGGCCGTTGGCAAGCTCCAGAAGTTGCTCAGTCAGTTCTAGAGTCTGGCGTGCCGCTGCCCTCCGAAGAAACATCCTCAACAGCTAGTAGCCGCACTCATCTTTGGCAGTTTCCACCCCTAACCGCCGAAATCGATGTTTGGTTTCCTATTCTGCATGGACCCAACGGCGAAGATGGCACGATTCAAGGTTTGTTGCAGTTGATGCAAGTACCTTATGTTGGGTCAGGCGTGCTAGCTTCCTCGGTAGGGATGGACAAGATCGCCATGAAGAGCGCTTTTGCTCAGGCAGGTTTGGCACAAGTCAAATATATGACGGTCAACCGCTCCCAAGTTTGGTCTAACCCCTGCGTGTATCCCAAACTCTGTGACGAAATCGAAGCGACCTTGGGCTATCCCTGCTTTGTTAAGCCTGCTAACTTAGGTTCTTCAGTCGGTATTGCCAAGGTGCGATCGCGCGCTCAACTAGAAGCAGCATTAGACAGTGCCGCGAGTTACGATCGCCGCTTAATTGTCGAAGCTGGAGTCGTGGCTAGAGAAGTGGAATGCGCAATTTTAGGGAATGACCAAGCGCAAGCCTCTATCGTTGGAGAGATCACTTACACCAGTGACTTCTACGACTATGAAACAAAGTACACGGAAGGGCGAGCCGATTTACATATTCCTGCTCCTCTACCAGAAGCGATCGCCGCTCAAGTGCAAACACTGGCCTTGCAGGCATTTGCTGCGGTCGATGCAGCGGGATTAGCGCGAATTGACTTCTTTTATGTGGAGTCTACGGGGGAAGTGTTGATTAACGAAATCAATACATTACCTGGCTTTACCGCGACTAGCATGTATCCTCAACTGTGGGCCGCTAGTGGGGTTGCCTTCCCAACCTTGGTTGATCAACTCATTCAGTTTGCTCTGGAGCGACATTCCTAAAACCAAATCACAATTTTTGGCGAGAAGGCGATCGCTTCAGTACAATCTAGAGACAACAGAGAATTCTAGCTAAAATCCCTATTTCTAAACCCTTTGGACTCCCTAGCCAAGATGAAAGTAGCTATGGTTAACCAGACTCATCCCCATCGGCAGCCACAGCTTTTGGGTACGACTTCACAACTGATACAAAAGCATCCTTTTATCCTTTGGGGAGCGTCTTTAGTCTTAGTCCTACTGCTGGGAGGATTTGCCCTTAAAGGGTTAATTTATCCTGGTCCTGTTGACCCTGTCGAGCCTGGTGAGCCAAAAGTAGCCACAGCGCCCGCCAAAGTTCCATCTCCTAAGCTTCAGGAGCAAAACCTCAATCTATGGTTATTTAGTGCTGTTGCCTTGGGATGTGCAGCCGGTTCTATTTTCATTTCTCGACGAATTGAACGAATGGAGCCGAAGCCCCAGCAAGCACAGCCAAAGTCAAAGCAAAGAGCCATGCCCTTTCAAATGAATGCGGCTCAAAAACGTCAGCCTGCAACAGCGACTCGCCGCCCCAGCTCACCTATGCGCCGCAAAAAAGCAGCAGCGGTTTCAGCCAAACGAGCCAATGCTCCAGCGACCACTGTTCTCCACGCTGAGCCTGTACGCATGAGTCAAAGGGGCTACTCACCAAGCCCTGTGATCATAGAACCAGTCGTCACTGTGGTTCCAGAGAACGAAAGCCATCCTTTAGACTGGGGCGAGGCGAGCTTAGCAGAGATGATGGACCTGCGCAAACAGAAACCTCTTTCCTCTTTGCTTTAGCTCTACGGCCAGAACCCCGTGGAGCTTAGTGCAGCCCAAGAAAAATTTCATCTTAGGTTTGCGACTGAAGTTTAGCGATCGCTCCCCAGTCCTTGATCGTAGATTCGGTCCACATCCAGTTTTTGCTTAAGGCATCGGGCTGGAAGGCCACTGGATTCTCAGTCATCACTTTTTGATAAAGCTTGAGCGCTTCATTTTGCAGGTTAGCGCGTTGCTCGGCAGGTTGACTTTGGGCAGACTTGGCTAGCACTAGGGCTAGGCCAGCATAAGCCATCAGATTCTCTTGGTTCCCTGGCTTCGCAGTTGCGGCTGACGCAGTTGCTGCCGTTGGAGTGGAAGCAATGACACCTGACTCAGATGGCGTAGTCGTTTGCGCTTCTTCTTGCAAGTAGAGTGCTTGGAACCAAGCCCGATTAGCTCGGTCCCAATTCTGCTCAGCGTAGTAAGCGAAGCCTAAGGCATTTTGATACAGCGCTAAGGATGCTGCATCCGTCTGTTCAGCTTCAGCTTGTTGACGAACCGCAGTTTCCCAGTAGCGACGGGCATCATCAACGCTATAGTCTTGGTTGCCCGTTTGCATGGACTGCCAAGCCAAGCGACCGCGTAAAAAACTCACGGCTGGATCATCAATCACAGTATTAGGAACAGCAGCCAAGGCAGCACTGGCTTGAGGCAAGGCTCCACGATCCAGCAGTTCTGCGATCGCTTGTTGCCCTGCGACCAGTTGTTTCCGACTTAGGTAGTCAATAGCAGCGGCTGTGACTGTAGCCGTATTAGTTGCTTTCAGGTCTAATGTAGTTTGGTTAGTTTGCGGATCAATGGCAAAAGAACTGTTGGAGTTGTTGGAGATAGATTCGGGCAAGGTTGGAATCGAAACTTGAGGACTTCGGTTTCGCTGGAACCACCAAAAACCTAGCAAAGCGATCGCCGTGACTCCTGCTGCCGCCAAGATCAGCCACAACTTAGAGCGTCTACGAGGCTGCTGCAACCAAGCGCCCCAGCCGCTAGAACTCCGACGAGGATATTCAGGCTGTAACGCTGAGTTTCTACCTGTGGTTGAGTTCGTGCCGCTAGGCAGTGCCGCTAGGCTCACCGCTTGTTGATACGCTGTTTTAGCTTCTGCAACCTTGCCTTGCTTGTATAGCGCTAAAGCCAAGTTACTATACACCTCAGCCAAGCTGGGGTTAATTTTTAGGGCTGCTTGGTAAGCAGCGATCGCATCTGCAAAGTTACCTTGCTGATAGAGGGCTAATCCTAGCTGGTTGTAGGCATCAACATCATTGGGATTTGCTTGAATTGCTCTTCGAGCCGTGGCGATCGCGGTACTAGCATTGGTAGGGGCAGCTAAGCCTTGCTCCAAATCCGAGAAGACTTGACTTAAGCGCGGATCGATCGCTGGGTTGGTAGGCGGCGTTTGGGGTGGCGGGTTGTGAGGAGGCGTGGACTTAGGCGAGGTAGGTTGGGGTTTGGGTGAGCCTGGCAAATCCAGATAAGGGGGGCGCTGAGACTCTGATCGGAGATTTTCAGCCGCAGGAGCAGACAAAAACGGTTCTTCTGCGGTCAGTTGGGGATCGGCAGGATTTTTTGACAACTGCTCAATCAGCTCAGCCACTAAAGCCGAGTCGGCTTCAGACCCGAACTCATCATCAAACTCCAGATCATCTAACTCACCTAGGTCTTCGTCACCATAGTCATAGGGATCGTCCTCTAAATCTGCTGCTATACCATTGAGGGACTGAGCAGAGGCTAGAAAGGCTTCTTCGTCAACCAAACCAGAATGCTGAGCCTCTCCTAGAGGAGTTAAATGATTGGTAGGGCGATCGCTAGGACTCCGCCAACGTGCAGTCGCCATTTCTTGAGCCGCACTGTAAAGGTCCGGTACGTTCCCAGTGATCAACTGCCCATCAAATTCGGGATGCAGATAGAGAATGGGCAAAGCCCAGTACAACTGGTGAGAACCATAGGCCGAGATCAAACCCTGACGTGCCCGACTCAAGCTGAGATCCACTGGATACCCTTGCTTCAGATTGCGATAAAACAAGCGGGTTAAGGTCAGTGCCACATCATCTGGAATCCGCTCTGCCATTGCCAATACGCCAGGAATGCCCCGCTGCACCAAAGCTTCAGCGAGATTCTGTTCGCCAATCTCATGCTCCAAATCTGAAGTGGCGGTATAGGCACTACGGCAGGAGTTAAACACCACCATGCGGATGCCATTGTTGACCAAAAGCCCAGCCAAGTCATCTCCACTCAGCACCTCAGTTAGCCCAGTTTTGCCGTTCACCAGGTAGAGGTTGCCTCCTGCGGCCCCTAAGTTGCTGTGGCCCGCATAGTGCAAAACCTGAAACTGGCCTTGCTCTAAAGCTTGAGTCAATTGCTCGCGATCGGGTTGGTCTAAGATCGTCAACTGAATTTCTGCTGTGCCGCCACCTGCTTCTGAGGCAGCTCCATGACGGCCACGCAATTCTTCTTGTAGGTGTAGTGCTTCACGTTTCAGCTCCAGTTGCTCTTGATCCGTTGGAGCTGCGATCGCCATCAAAATCTTGAGCGGTTGTTGCGACTCACGCATCAACTCTCTCAGAGCTGTCGTTGCCCCCACTAAACCTGGGCTGGGTTGATAGCGAGAAAATAAAACATCTGTGCCCGTCGCTAAAGGCCGAGAAGCGCCACCTACGCGATGCCGTTCTCCGGTGTGCAATACCTCCCACGGCAAGCGAACTAAGCGGGCTCCTTTTAAACCTAAA
Organism: Trichocoleus sp. FACHB-591; assembly: GCF_014695845.1. Classification (NCBI taxonomy): domain Bacteria; kingdom Bacillati; phylum Cyanobacteriota; class Cyanophyceae; order Leptolyngbyales; family Trichocoleusaceae; genus Trichocoleus; species Trichocoleus sp. FACHB-591. The sequence goes on along the minus strand of NZ_JACJPA010000102.1, from coordinate 284,571 downwards.
CGCAAACGCAAAACTTCTCGCCGATGCTGGGCAATCCCTTGCGCGGTCATCCAGCTATCGCGGATCGTACCCTGGAACAAAGCATTATAGAGCTGCTGTCCTAATGCTACCAAATGCCGTGGCGGTAGATTTTGGTTAGGCTCGCTGCCTCCGAGCACCAAGTCCAGTTCGCGATCGCCTGGGTTATGCAGTTTATCTATCCCAGGATCAAAAGCATCTTCCTGCAACAATCCCAGCAGCGGGTCGTTCATCAACTGACGCGCCTGATTTAGCCACTCTTCAACGGGCCAAACCACTTGTTCTTCAGCTAGGGGTACCCCTGGGGCCACTCGCTCCGTCCGTATTAAATACTCATCTTCCCCAACTGGGGTAACAGAAAGATGAAATTCCTGCGTCACAGCTACACTCCGCAAGACCATTAACCTACAAATGCACTCCTGCTCTCAAGCTCTTTTTTGAGAGCTTCCATCCACCACTGATGCCAAATCGGCTCTCACTCTACTCTAATAACAATCCTGCCCAAAAGCTTGAAATGAGCTAGAGCGAACGGAGAAGTTACAGAAAGCACAACATCCTTCACTCTTTAAGGAATGACGGTGAAGTTAGGCAAAAAGTTACCAGTCATTTGCCAATTAATCAGAGCAATTGTCCATTTGTACAGACAACCTTCCGGATCTCAAGGCATGGCGCTAGAAAAGTAGTTTGGTAGATGCACCCTGATTTTAATCCCCTGGCTCCTTCGGGCAGTCGGGGGATTTTCTTTTGTGGGCTGGCTCAAGGCCTGGATCTTCACTGGAGCTTGATGCGATCGCTCAACTGCCTTGATTGCGGCTTCATAAGCTCGATGCTATGGTCGGAAAGCAGCTAGCCCCTGGTTTCGCAGATGGCATCCGCTTTATCCACAATTACGAAGAATATTCGTCAACAGCTTTTGGGCAATCGTTCTGTGCTGTGGATCAATGGCTTAACCTTGGTGCTTTTCCTGGTTTTGCTCACGCATGCCAAAGTTTGGGGCAGTCCCCAGGAAATTGAGTTCTTATTTCATAAAGCAGACCCCACCAAACAGCCTCACCTAGGCTTTCTCACCCTGATCTCCAATGTGCTGTGGGGCTTACCAGTAGCCTATTGTGCTTTTAGCTTAGGGTTGATGAAGCAGATTCACCCTCAGGGTAGGTTGGACCGTTTTCTCCTGCTCTCTGCCACTGGAATTTCGATCATTTTGATTGATGAGGTCTACCGGATTACGATTAGTTTGGTAACTTGGTTTGGCGTTTCTAAAGTGCTAATTGCCAGCCTTTATGGCGTAGCTGCCTTGGGCTATATCTTCAGCTTTCGAAAACGGATTCACTCCACACCCTACGCCTTACTCTTAGCAGCGATTAGTTTAGTTGTCATTTCCAGGGTGGTCGATTTGCTCAGAATTGCGGCTCCAGGGGCACCTGCCAGAATGCTGCTAGAAGATGGCACAAAGCTTTTGGGACTGGTGAATTTGACTTTGTACTGGTGGCTGGTCTGTCAGCAGGAAGTTTTGCGATCGCTTCAGCGATATCGTCAACCCACCTCTGTAAACGCGCATCAGCACCTATGATCGAAATTAAACCCTAGCGTCAGCTTGTGAGCCGCGATCGCAGGGTTGCCTCTAGTTTCGCTCATTCTAGTTTTGCTCAACGAAGGCAAGGGAATTTTATGGATCGAGCTGTTATCAAGTTTTCTTCAGAAGACTGTGGGACTTGCCACAAAATGTCTTTCTACGACCAGAAGGTGGCTGAAGAACTCGGTCTCCGCTTCATCAACTGCATGATGCAAGATACGGCCACTTACCGCCAGTATCGCAAGATTTTGTTGGCCCAATATCCTGACAAAGAAGGGATGGGGTGGCCCACCTATATTGTTTGTGACTCTCCTGATGCAGAATTTAAGATTCTTGGAGAAGTTAAAGGCGGCCACCCCAAAGGTGAATTTAGAAGTCGGTTACAGGCGGTTCTAGAAACAGTTCCGGCTGGCGAGAGTTAATCTTTCACTTCAAATTTGGTGACTTCTAAAACGGGGCCAATCATAGCGAATGTCATCACATCCTCCCGGACTTGGCCTTCCACCGTGACTTGGATGCCAGACTTTTTCAAGTCCCCAGGAGCATTGTGCAGTTCGTAAGATTGGCCATCTTCACCGACTAGCGCCCAAGTACCAGGCCCGATGCCTTTGCGCTCGATTTTGCCCGTGACTTTAATACTCATGCGGCTTCTCCTTCTCCTCTCGTTACCAGATAGGCTAACCCGAAACACAGCAGGGCGTTTACGGCTAAGTAAGCTTGGGCGATCGCGCCTGTACCGAGCCAAAGCAGGTGTGGAGACATAAACGCACTAATGGCTAAGCAAGAAGCGACTCCCAAAGTTGTGCCAACGGCAAACCACTTCCATTCCGCATGGCCGAGAAACAAGGCCAGCAAGAGGAAGGGAATCAAAACGCTGGCAAAGATAGGATTCAGTGCATTTGTCCCTTGAAGCGCCGTGCCTAATTCGGGAATTGAACTACCCATCACCCGGAAGGGCCACTGGGGCAAATCCATAATATAAAAGCCGCGAAAGACAAATAGCCCCGCGCTTCCAGCAACTAACCCACTAGTGAGCGGCCAACTCCAGAAAGGTAAGTAGTTGCGGAGGAACCAAGCCAGCAAGTAAGACCCCAGCACCATTGCGACCTTAGGTAGTATGGCCACGGCACCGCCATCAATCCAAAAACGGGGGTTGAGATAGCCATTATCCCGCAGCCAGCGGAAGAAATCGCGGAAGGTGATTTGCCCTCGCATTGCCAGTTTCACAGCATTGGCGGCATCTAAGTGACCTGCCCCATAGTAGTTGAGACCGTCATCTGTGACGGCGCGGGCCGACTCCAAAAGTACATTCCGAATCGCATCAGGTTCTTGTACCCCAGACGCTTTGATCAGCGCTGCTACACCAGCCACATGAGGAGCAGCCATGCTAGTGCCTTGGAAAGCTGCAAAGATCGGTGCGCCCGTTTCTGCATCAATCGTGTTTTGCAGAATGCCGCCTGTGCTGTCTTCACCTTGGGTTTGGCCACCTGGGGCTGCGATATCTACACCTGCCCCATAGTTGGAGTAGATGGCTTTTTCGCCTGTGGGACCTAAAGCGGAAACCCCAATCACATGTGGGTAGCGAGCGGGATAAGAAGCTGAGTTTTGATTGGCGTTGCCTGCGGCAGCGATGATCACCACGCCTTTGTCATGCGCATAGGCGATCGCTTCTTGCATGACTTCACTTTCGCCGCCACCCCCCAAGCTCATATTGATCACATCAGCATCGTGGTCTGCGGCAAACTTAATTGCTTCGGCAATATCGGCCACTGTGCCGCCACCCGCCGCACTCAAAACCTTCAAAGGCATCAGGTTTGCTTCATAAGCAACTCCCGCTACACCATAACCATTGTTAGTGGATTGAGCGATCGTGCCTGCGACGTGAGTACCATGACCGTTGTCATCACTAGCATCACTGCGATCGCTGACAAAGTCGTAGCCTTCCACAAACTGAGTGTCTTTGAGGTCAGGTACCCGGCTAACTCCCGTATCGATTACGGCGACGGTAACCCCACTGCCCTTAGTTTCATCCCAAGCAGCTTCCGCATTAATGCTTCTGAGGTTCCATTGCTTGCTGTATTCGGGGTCGTCAGGGGTGAAAAAGGCTCGATAAATATAGTTCGGCTCGATCGCTTCGGTAGACTTAGCCAGTTTAGATTTTTGTAGCGCTTGTAGAAGTCGAGAATTTCCTTCCACAATGTAAAGATGATCGCCCTCGGAAAACTCGCTATTTAACCGAGGCTTCACTTGATACTGCTGCGCGATCGCATCCAACTGTTGTTGAATTTGCACCGCTGGAATATCCTCGCGAAAATCCAGCACAATCGATTCGTAGGTTCCGTTTGCTGCCAATCCTTTAAAGCTGGCGATCGCTAACATTAGCCCCGCCAGAAACAAGCCCACCAGCCCCAGCCTTCTCATAGAAAATCATTACTACAGCTCGTTGCCTTCAACCATAGCTCACGCACTAGGGGGTAGCGGTAATATTGCAGGATAGTTACGGACTGATAATTTTTCTGGATTATCTCTAAATTCGATTATGGAAAGAGGTCTTTTGTGGCTACCCTTGCTAGGCGTCTTTATTTGGCTCGCTTGGGCAGGCTGGAACGAGTATCAAAAAGTAGAAGCTTACCGCCGCTGGGCAGAGCAATTTGAGCGAGCTAAATACGATATTTACGCCGTTCTGGGGCAGCAGGGCAGTGACCTTACTTGGGGGCAACCCACCCGTCGCGGCCCAATTAATTTAGCTGCTTTTTCACTCAAGGAAGTTCAAGCCATTCGCCTACTAGTGGACGACCAAGCAGTAGACTTAAACGCATTGCCACAAAAAGGTCGTAGTATTTTTCTGGAATTTTCTTTACCTAACCCAGCCCAGCCCATCCGCATCCCTTTCACGGATGTCACATTAGCAGCGAATTGGGGTAGACATCTGCAACAAGAACTTGGCAGCTACTCCTAACTGTTTAGCAACTCGTGACCCCGGCGATCGCCCCAACGTATTTTATAAAAGCTAGTAAAATTCTTGGAATTTGCCACGTTGCATGCTAAATCTGGCAACCTAGGGCAACGAGAGGCTAATTCACCCTCTACTAGGAGCTATCCCCTCTTAGATTTGGCTCTAGCGATCGCAAATTAAGCCAGTAGCGATTAAACTTCTACAGGGTTGGTTGCAAACACAGTCAATTCCTCGTTAATTCAGTTGATGGTTTGGTAACCAGTCTGCTCTTCACCCAATTGCCCAATTGCCCGTTCCTCGCTGCACTCACAAACTTATGCATCTCCCCTCTTCCCCCCATACTCTTCCTTTTGCGAATTGAGAGGTACCGATGACTAGTATTTCATCAGTCTCTCAAAACGAACTCGCGCAAAGACGCCAGAAGCTCCGCCAAGAACGACGCTTGAAAGCCTTGCAAACCAGTTGGCGCACCATAGCAGTCAGCGGTCTAGCGGGAGGGCTCGCTTGGGTGATCACCTTGCCAGGTTGGGTGATTCGCCAACCCGAACAAGTGGCGATCGCAGGTAATCGGTTTCTCTCGTCTCAAGCCATCCAGTCTTTATTGCCAATGGCTTATCCTCAATCGTTGCTGCAACTCGAACCTCAAGCGATCGCAGCCCAGTTAGAATCAAAAGCGCCGATCGAGGATGCCACTGTAGCACGTCAGCTATTCCCCCCCAGACTGATTGTGCAGGTCAAAGAACGCTATCCCGTCGCCATGATCTCCGATCTCCCTAACGCTGAAGCTATTAAAGACAAAGAGACAAAACCAGCAGCAGGTCTCTCAAATGTGGGATTTCTGGATGCGAATGGTGTCTGGATTCCCATTGAGAGCTATACTTCCTTTGATCAATCGTTCCAGTTGCCAACCCTCAAAATTGTTGGCTATCAAGAACAGAAGCGATCGCAGTGGGCTGAGCTGTATCAAGCAGTTAGCCAAAGCCCTGTGAAAGTCACAGAAATTGATTGGCGTGACCCAAGCAATATAGTCCTTAAAACTGAGTTAGGAATCTTTCATTTCGGCTCTTATAGTTCTAGATTTGCTGAGCAAATCCAAGCGATGGATCAGCTACGAAAACTCTCAGACAAGCTGAATCCCAAGCAAGTTGCTTATGTCGATCTACAAAATCCAGATGCTCCCTCAATTCAAATGCAGAAGGCCAATAACTCGGTAAAATCTAATACGGATAGCACTGATTGAGCTTGCCACCTGTAGGTAATAAGTCAGCGATAACTATCTTTAGGAATGCTGCTGATCAGTCAGATCAAATCAGATTAAAGATGGGTGGGAGCCTAATGCTATCATTGGTTTTTCAATCGACTTACCCTATAGTTAACTAGAGTTGCCCAGCGCTGCCCAGAATTAAAAAGTTGTTTATAAGCCATCCCCGATCCAATGACATCTAATAGTACATCTAATAGTAAATTGGGCTCTATCACCGAAGGCTCCCACGCAGAAGAGCAATCCTCTTTCTCAGTGGCAGATACTGCCAAAAACCCGTTTAGCAACTCTACAGTTCGGTTTAATCAATCTCGCGACGCAAAAGTTGTGCTAGAAGAATCTCGGATGGAGGGGATTGTCCCCAGTAGTGTTGCCAAAATCAAAGTAATTGGCGTTGGTGGAGGGGGTGGCAACGCAGTCAATCGCATGATTGCCAGCGACGTATCAGGAGTTGAGTTTTGGTCCGTTAATACGGATGCTCAAGCTTTGGCTCAAGCGATGGCCCCCAAGCATTTACAAGTTGGCCAAAAATTAACTCGTGGTCTAGGTGCAGGCGGTAATCCAGCGATCGGGCAGAAGGCAGCGGAAGAGTCGCGCGATGAAATTGCGGCGGCCCTAGAAAACTCTGACTTAGTGTTCATCACCGCTGGCATGGGCGGTGGCACTGGGACTGGTGCAGCTCCGATTGTGGCCGAGATTGCTAAGGAAGTTGGCGCTTTAACGGTGGGAGTCGTAACTCGTCCGTTTACCTTTGAAGGCCGACGGCGCACCAGCCAAGCCGATGAGGGCATCGCAGCGCTACAGAGCCGAGTAGACACCCTGATTGTTATTCCCAACGACAAACTACTGTCGGTGATCTCCGAGCAGACTCCGGTTCAAGAAGCGTTCCGAGTCGCTGATGATATTTTGCGCCAAGGGGTGCAGGGGATTTCTGACATCATTACCATCCCTGGTTTGGTTAACGTGGATTTTGCAGACGTGCGAGCCGTGATGGCTGATGCAGGCTCTGCCTTAATGGGCATCGGCATTGGTTCTGGCAAGTCACGGGCGAGAGAAGCCGCGATGGCAGCTATTTCATCACCTCTTCTGGAATCCTCTATTGATGGCGCTAAAGGGGTTGTCTTCAATATCACAGGTGGCACCGACTTAACACTACATGAAGTTAATGCTGCTGCCGAAATCATCTATGAAGTCGTTGATCCCAATGCCAATATCATCTTTGGGGCAGTCATCGACGAGCGCATGCAGGGAGAAATTCGGATCACGGTCATTGCCACAGGTTTTACGGGTGAGGCTCAACCCGCAGCTCAACCCGCTAGAGTCGCGCCACTGCGCCGAGGTGTCACCCCTCCGATTACGCCTCAAGCTCCTCAAACGCCAGTCAACGAGCCGAGAAATAGACCTGGTGAACCAGACATTCCTGAGTTTCTTCAAAGAAGAAGAGAGAGACCCCCAACCCGTTAAAGACTCGCTCAAGAGTTGAGTGCCCTTAGGCAGTGATATTTCAGTTCGTCACTTTGGATTGATTTAATATGACCCTGACAGGGAATTCACGGATTCCTGTGGCACTGACGATCGCGGGTTCTGATAGCGGTGGTGGGGCAGGAATTCAGGCTGACTTACGCACTTTTGCCTTTCATCAAGTGCATGGCACTAGTGCGCTCACTTGTATCACGGCCCAAAATACTTTAGGAGTCAATCGCGTTGATGCGTTGCCTGCTGCGGCTGTCGTGGCTCAGATAGAAGCGGTGGTGCAAGACATCAGGGTGCAAGCGACTAAGACGGGGATGCTGCTGAACCAAGAAATTATCGCAGCGGTGGCACAGCAGGTGCAGCTTTTGCGACTGCAGAATTTGGTCGTCGATCCAGTCATGGTGTCTCGGACTGGAGCACAGTTGATCGATGACTCGGCGATCGCCACCTTAAGAGATGCCTTAATTCCCCAAGCTGCGATCGTCACCCCCAATCGCTACGAGGCTCAACTTTTAAGCGGTCTGACAATCGCCACACTCGATGACATGCAAGCAGCGGCTCAACGGATTTATCAGCTAGGAGCTAAAGCAGTATTGGTCAAAGGCGGGGGCATGGCTGGCGAACTGCGAGGGGTTGATGTCTGGTTTGATGGCCAGCATCTAGAAACTTTGACCACTTCTAGTGTTGACACAAAAAACACCCACGGCACTGGCTGCACTCTCTCAGCCGCGATCGCCGCTAATCTAGCAGACGGCAAAGATTTACTGTCTGCTACCAAGATGGCTAAAGATTACGTCACTACAGCCTTGACTCACGCTCTGGATATCGGGAAAGGACAAGGCCCTGTAGGTCACTTTTTCCCTTTATTGTCCCGCTGAGAGTTTAGCTGTAGGTATAAGCGAACCCCTAGAACGATTCCCAATCAGAGCACTTCTCTGTCTCTACTCCGTAGGGGTGCATGCCACAGACTAGAGGATTACCACCGTAAATTTGCCCGTGATAGTGGCTACATCCCATGCAAGCAGGATGTTTAGTGACAATTGGCTCTACGTTGTAGAACAAAGGTTCCATCGATTCTATGTCGGAACTCTCCAACCCAAAATATAGCTCTAGGAACGAGCTGGTCAGCTCATCAAGTCGCTGGTCAACTTCAGTAAAAATCGTGCCTTGTACTTGTTCTACGATTTCCTCTGAGAGCTTGGCAAAGATATCAATCGCATCATCAATATCTCGCTTTACCTCTAAAAAAAACAGCTCTACTTCATCAGCTACTAATTCGAAGCTAGTAAAGAAATCTTTTGACCAATCTTCCATAAATTTGTTGCTTGTCTGCAAGCGAGAGCGGGGACTGCGCCGAGCTTGTCTCTAGTCAGCGCCAACATACTGGATGAAACCCCCATCTACCAACTTCAGCTTTAACAATTGGTGAGGGAGACTGATCAAAAATCATAACTTAGATAGATGACTCCGTAGCATTCTGTTTACACACAGCAACTACTCTCGCTCTAGGCGCCGTAGTTCCTCTTGCAAATCCATCACTTGCTGGCGCAAATTGTCTACATTTTGCGTTTCAGCCTTAGTTGGCTCTTCATCATCTGAGAGAATTTCGATCCGTCGCGGTTCCGAGCTTGTTGGCTCTGGAGCGGGAGTTGCTCCAGGTTGCTGGGCTCGATTCACCATATCGTCAACAAATCGACGGGCTTCTTCTGTGCTCATCTCGCCCTTAGCCACGAGTTCATCTGCTAGTTTTTGGGCTTGTACCCGTAGTTCCCCTAGCTTGCCGCCTGCTTTCTCGCCTGCATAGGAGGCCAGTCCGACTCCTAGGTAAAACGCTTTTTGGACAAGATCACCAAATCCAGCCATATCAACCACAGCTCCTTAGCAGTTTAAGAGTTTAATTGTAGTGAGCCATGCCAGAAGTTTTGCTATATTTCACTTCTAGCATCCAGACTCTGGAAGCAGATGCTTCTAGGATAAGCAGAAATCGAAATCACTGCCCATAGCTATACGGCCTGGCTTGCTAGCTTAGCTTGTTAAATGAAAAACTCTATAAGCTCAGGTAAGCGTAATATGTAGCGATCGCCCCTGGCAGTTTGTAAGTACCCCTTAAAACAAAGGAGACCCGGAGACCACGCCTGCTATAAGCATCCCGTATTGCTGCTACCTTCCGGTCCTGACAAGATTTGGGCGTTATGGCCGCGTGGGTCCGAGTCGATCCTTATTATAGCCCGAGTTACGTCAATTTTTCTATCTAGCAACTCAAATTATTAACTCGATTTGCCATTTGGGCGTTGAACTACCGTTTCCATCATGCGGCGCTTGGCTTTGGGATCAATGCCCACCACCCGAACGTAGTCATTACTATGCTCTGCTAAGCAGGCTTCTAACGCTGTGATCGCTTCTGACTCATGGCCTTGAATCGCAGCGTAGGATTGCCAGGAGTTAGTACGGAAGCGACGCTCATCCACAAATTCAATGCCCAAGCGGTAGCCTTGAGCCAAAATTTGCTGGACTTGGTCCGCCGCCTCAACATTTAACTTGGTGCTAGTAGAGTGGGTCTGCTGAGCTGTAGGCTGGGGACGCTGGTTAGATTCCTGGTTCACGCTTTTGGAACGGTTGCCATTGGCAGGCTGAGGAGGAGCGATTGGCTGTTCAGGTCGAGGTTGGGGAGCCGGGCGAGATTCCTCTTCATTGGTCCGATGGAATCCTAGCCGCAAGTTGCGATTGTATTCTTCTGACAAGCGCATTTGCTGCACCCGTTGCTGCTCTTGCACCATAAATTCACCGACTTCAATTAGATGCGGCAAGCTAAAGTCAGGTCTGTGGAATTCGGGGGGGCGATCACCGCTATTAACCACCCTGAGGGAGACGCGATCGTACCCGATATCTTTAATGAAGTTCAGCACCTGTTCATCGTAGAGCCGAGACCGAAGCGCTCCAAAGAAATCGACAGACTGATTGATAAAGTGATCGACAAGCTGTTCAATGTTTTGCTGCTGAATCGCATCCGCTTCAAAAATGCCACCAACAATGCCAATTTTGTCGTCCCGATTCGGCTCCCAATAGAACTTATCCATCCGCCCGTCCCGGATCAGGGGGGCGTATAAAGTTGACAAGTCATTTCCTGTGATAATGATCGGCACACGGTGCAATGGGGTCGAGTCGTAACTGCCAGGGAGTTGGACGTTGGTAGGGTTGTCGGCAATATTCATTAAGGTGCCGTTCACCAACTGGGTGTTTACGGTGTACTGCGTCCCTTGATCAAGTCGCCCAGCTCCAGCGTCTAAGTCGTTGATCATCAGCACGGTCATTTTGCCTCGCGTCCGCACCAACTCGGCAGCTTCTCGGTACCTTAGGCGGATTAGGCGAGCCGGATCTCCCGCATCTGGACTCTCTAACTCGCCCGCCGACATATGGACAACTTCGACCCCCAGGCGCTCGAAAACTAACTCGCACTGAAAAGATTTCCCTTCACCTTTACGACCGTGGATGCCTAAGAGCAACGGAACTCGGACGTTGGGTAAATCGAGAAAGTTTTTTGTGATATGAACAGCTAGCTTATCCAGGAAGCGAGGCGAGATGTAGTAGCTCATGACGTTGGGGGAGGTAAACTGCTGGGCCTAAAACTAATGTTAAGTTTTTCTGACAAACGCAATCGCTAAATGGCGCAAAGAATCTTAAATAATCCAAAAAATAAGGAGAGGTAGAGTCTTCTACCCCTCCAGACTTTCACCTAGGAGAGTGATTGCACTAGGTTGATATTAAGCACAGGTCGACAAATGTCCTGGCTTACTTGGTAGATACAAGCTTAGTAGCGGTTGGTGTTGGGCTTGTGAACGATAAAGCTCAACACTTGGCACTGCTTGATGTTGTCGAAACCCACAACACGGATGTAGGAACCAGAGTACTCAGAGCGGCAAGCGCGTACTTCACTGAGAACTTCTTGAGTGCTAGATGCACCAAACAGAGGCAACTTCCACAAAGTCCAGTAGTGCTGCTCAGGATCAGAATCTTCGCTGAACTCTACAGCAGGAATGTAGCCTTGGTCGAGGATGTACTGGAGTTGTCTGGTGATTTGAGCGTCAGACAGAGGGGGAAGATAGGATAAGGTTTCGTAACGACGCTCTTTGGGTAGAGTTCTCATGGGTCCTGTTGCTATTTCTTACGTTTACGGGGACTAAATCTCACTGCTAACCCGGGAGGTTATCCAGATTAGATTCAGAATCTTGGACAGGTTCAGGCTGGGGGGAAACATCGGTCGTGGTGAGCTGGCTCATTCGCTCCAGCTGTTGACGCCGGTGCTCAACGTTGGCCTGCTTAATGTCAGCACGCGCCATTTCGGGTAGAAATTCGGTTACTGACTCCGCTAGATGCTCTCTTACGGTCATGATGCGAAATGCCAGTTCCTGATTTTCTTTCAGGAGCGCTTTGAGGTATAGTTCTCCGTCTTGGATGGTGCCTTGACCAGAGAAGCGATGCAACCAAAGGGCTAATGGCGGATTCGTTTCACTTAATTGAGCTAGGACTGTTCGCATTGCCTGGTAAGTCAGGTAGCTAACTAGCACCTTCGTTGTATCTTTGGCAATTCTTTTGATATCCATGCAACGACCCCAGCCAATGGAAACAGATGAAGGATGAGGGATGAAGGATGAAGTTTGCCTTCATCCTTTGTATTTCCTTCAGCCTTAGAGAGTGTCCATTGCCTCGAATTCGAACTTGATTTCTTTCCAGAGTTCGCAGGCGGTCGCCAATTCAGGGCTCCACTTGCAAGCTTCACGGATGACGTCGCCGCCTTCACGCATCAAGTTGCGACCTTCGTTACGAGCTTGGATACAAGCTTCCAAAGCCACGCGGTTAGCGGTTGCACCAGGTGCGTTACCCCAGGGGTGACCGAGGGTACCACCACCGAACTGCAAGCAGGAGTCATCACCAAAGATTTCTACCAGCGCTGGCATGTGCCAAATATGGATACCACCAGAAGCCACAGGCATTACACCAGGCATGGAAGCCCAATCTTGGGTGAAGAAAATACCACGAGAGCGGTCTTGCTCCACGTAGTTCTCACGCATCAAGTCAACGAAGCCCATGGTGATCGCTTTTTCACCTTCGAGCTTACCTACAACGGTACCGGAGTGCAGGTGGTCACCACCGGACATCCGTAAGCACTTCGCCAAAACGCGGAAGTGAATACCGTGGTTCTTCTGACGGTCGATAACCGCGTGCATAGCCCGGTGAATATGGAGCAGGACTCCATTATCACGGCACCAACGAGCCAGGGTGGTGTTTGCAGTGAAACCACCGGTGAGGTAGTCGTGCATGATGATGGGGGTGCCAATTTCTTTGGCGAATTCAGCCCGCTGCATCATTTGCTCACAGGTAGGAGCAGTCACGTTGAGGTAGTGACCCTTGATCTCGCCAGTCTCAGCTTGAGCTTTTTCAATTGCTTCTTGAACGAACAGGAAGCGATCGCGCCAGCGCATGAAAGGCTGAGAGTTGATGTTTTCGTCGTCTTTGGTGAAGTCGAGACCACCACGCAGACATTCGTAAACGGCACGACCATAGTTCTTAGCAGACAAACCAAGCTTAGGCTTGATGGTGCAACCCAACAGAGGACGACCGTACTTGTTCAGTTTGTCGCGCTCAACTTGAATCCCGTGGGGAGGACCTTGGAAGGTCTTCAAGTAAGCAACAGGAATCCGCATGTCTTCAAGACGCAGAGCCCGGAGTGCTTTGAAACCAAACACGTTACCTACAATCGAGGTCAACATGTTGGTCACAGAACCTTCTTCGAACAGGTCGAGAGGGTAAGCGACGTAGCAGAAGTACTGGTTGTCTTCACCAGGAACGGGCTCGATATCGTAGCAACGACCCTTGTAGCGATCGAGGTCGGTCAGCAAGTCGGTCCATACAGTGGTCCAAGTACCTGTGGAAGACTCAGCAGCTACAGCAGCGCCAGCTTCTTCGGGAGGAACGCCAGGCTGAGGAGTTACCCGGAAAGCAGCCAACACGTCTGTATCTTTGGGTGTGTAGTCTGGGGTGTAATAGGTCAGGCGATAATCTTTAACACCAGCCTGATACCCAGTTTTTGTCTGAGTCTTACTTTGCGAATATGACATACTTTCCCTTCCTAGGAATCACTCAACTTACATCGATTAACTGAGTGCATCCAGACCAAATTGAGACTATAAAGATACTTCTCTAACCGAGTCTGAATACTGTGCGTAGGTACCTTTGCCTATGAACTTGACATTGCCAAAGCTTCACTAAGCTGGTGCGACCCCACCTTTTACCTGGTTCACTCTGTGCCCATCGGTAAGCTCAAACAAAATATATCAGGAATTCAATAAGCTAAACCTTAAACATTCTTTACTCACTTATATTTTTTACTTATAGAAAGATCTTAAAAGTAAAAGTTACATATTTTTCTTGATGGATCTCAATTCAAACGGGAGTAGAACCGCATAAATTCGTCGTTTTCTTAAATTAAGTTCATTTGAAAAATTGCCATCTTATGCATGTAGAGTTCAATCGAAAATAAATTAGGGATCAAGAATCTCAGGGAAATATTAGATAAATTCATCAAGTCGTATTCAAAGTAGGGGGACTTACGATCGCCCACTGATCAAGCCTATGTTTTTTTCACGGCCAAGCAATTTTTAACTCTGAATTTATTTGCATCTAGTAGCTGGCGATCGCTCTAAATTCGGAACATTTTTTGCCGAATTCCTGACTGATTCAGGAACTAGCGGGGTATGCTGATGCACAAGATGCTATTCAGCCTCAACTGTTCTAGCTCTAGGGACTCAACTCGGCTGTCCCTAAGGCTTATAGTAGGGTGGGTCGAAATTCTCTATTCCTAGATAATTAAGGCGCGATCGCGCTCTAAAACTCATACACTTACTGGGTTGAGAGCCTCTCATTTGACGTCTATTATTTCACTGCTTACTTCCCACGGTAGGAGCTTTGTCATGGCAGCTTTGCGAACTCATATTGGTGTGATTTTTGGTGCCACATTGCTATGGCTAGGTTTGCCGGGGGTAATTAGTCAATTTAACGGGCTAGCTAGCCGTACCTTGGCTCAATCAGCAGTTGGAGGTAGCGCGCCCGTTTACCCCAGAGAAGCGCCACCCCTCCGCGTGAGGCCGCTACCTAGCGATCGTCAATCACAAGAAACTGAAACCCTGGGAGCAGATTTCCGGGTGACTGCCTTACAGCCAGGCTCTACAGGCAGTTTGTGGGTGGGGTCTTGGCAGGGTTTAGCCCGGATTAACCCCAATACAGGCAACATTTTGGCGCGAATTAAACTGCCAAACTACACCATTGGAGCCTTGGCGCAAGACAAAGTGGGGCGGATTTGGGTAGGAACTTATACAGGTCTATTGCGCGTTGACCCTCGAAGCAATGAAACGACCGCCCAAAATTTCTCTTTGCCCTCTAACCGAGTCTTGTCGCTGCTAACCGATCGCCGGGGCTATCTGTGGGTAGGGACCGATCGCGGTTTGGCACTGATTAGCCCCGATCAAGGGCTGCTGATGACCACCGTGAAAGATTTGCCAGGGGTGAGTGCCAATGCTTTAAGCCTCGACCCGCAAGGGCAACTGTGGGTGGGCACTTTAGAGGGATTGGTGCAGATCAATACTGCCAATGGCTTTATCCTCAGACAACAACCGGATGTGCCCGGAACCACGGTTCAAGCCTTGACGCTTGGTCCTAGAGGGACTTTGTGGGCTGGCACTCCCAATGCGCTGCTCGAAGTTGACCCTAGGACTGGCCAAGTACTGCGATCGGTGACTCAGCTCCGGGGTCGCAATGTCATATCGGTACAGTTCGACAAAGTGGGGAGTCTTTGGGTTGGCACCACTAAGGGCTTGGTGCGGGTCAATCCTTACAACGGAGCGATCGCGGGTCAAATCCCTAACTTGCCTTCTGATGAAATTTTGGCCCTCTCTCCTGACACGGGAAATAAAGTGTGGGTAGGCACCAGTGAAGGATTGGGTTGGGTCAGCTTGACAACTGGCGAATCTAAATCACATTTAGCTTTTACTCGTCAAGATGCTGAATCTCAAAATCAAGCTCAACAGCCCTAACCGGAATTGAGAACTATGAAGGATTAGTTATTTTCAGGTGTTAAGTCAAGTCCGAAGTTTAGAATTTGCCAATTCACTCGGATTTATTGACCTTCGACCTGTTTACTGATCCTCAGTTTGAAATTGCTTATGGTTACTCGGCGCTTTTTCGACAGTCTACCGTTCTCGTGGGAAGGAAAATCTGCTGAAACCATTCAGAATGATTGTCGTTGGCTAGAATTCATTACGCGCAATGCGGCCCCATTTTCTGACTGGTGGACTAAAGCGCGAATTGTTCAGCTGGCTTATCCCACGCCTCCCCATCCGCTAGTCACGACAGCAGAGCCCTTACCAACTTATGCGGGGTTAGGCTCGGAAGCAGCGATCGCCGAAGTTTTGCAGAGCTTATGCAGCCCAGAGAAGTATCCTGACTTTCATCGCAAAGTGAATGTTGAGTTTGTGACGGAAACGCTCAACTGTTGGAAGTTGCGCCAGTTTTCTCAAGCAATTAGCCGCAACTTTGAGGTTTACGCCGATCTTGAGCATCCCAATACTTTTTTGGTGACGAGTACCGCTCCGGTTTCGCTAGAGGTCGATCGCCAACTGCCTCCTTCACACCGATTTCGGCCTCTGTTCAACGTCGATGAATTCGCTCGGATCGTTCAGGAGCGTGATGCTAAGCGGCTTAGCCTTAGAACTCATGGCTATTCCAGCCCTGCTTCAGGTTTTTACGAATCGTTTACCAATGAAGCCGACGAGCTAAACCGTCCTGACCCCGCGACCCACGCCCGAACGCTACAGGACGACCACTTTTACATCGGCTACCAATGGCCGAGTGAGCAGCCTGTGACTAGTCCTGGTTTGTGGGCTGACTACCGCAGCCATCTCGGCATTGTTTTCAAGTTTTTATTTGTGGTGAGCGGGATTGCGGGAATTTTTGGCACGCTGCTCTACATTTTTTTGAAGCTGTTCGGCATTCCAGTACTGAAGTTGCTGGGGTTGCTACCTGGCGTTGCTCAAGTCTGGGAGTGGACCGATTTTGTGGACACCGTCGATTTGGCGGTGCAGTGGTACTGGATTGTACCCACGATATTTCTGCTGTGGACGATTGTGTTTCTGCTGCTGCGGGTTGTGGTCTATCTGCGCGATCGCTATCGAGCGATTCACTATGGCGCGCCAGATTTAGCTGAGTTTTTCTGGCGGTTGGACCGAGCCTTAAGCAATCTCGCCAAGCGTTCAACCTCTGATTCGCCTCAGGCAATAGAGACAAATGCACCAACCACAAGCGGTCGCCAGCTCAGCCTCAATCTCATCGGCCACAGCATGGGTGGGCTTTTGGTGGTCACTGTGCTGCGAATTTTGTCCGATCGCTTTGGCAAGGATGACCAAGGTAGCTTACTGCCTGACCCCAGCAGCCCAGTGGGAGAAGAAGCTGACAGCATTGGCGAGCATCTGCGCTTAGACACGTTGATTTTGGCCTCACCAGATATTCCCTTGGAATTTATGCGAGAGGGCCGCAACAACTATGTGCGATCGGCGATGCGGCGCTGTCGACGAATTTATTTGATGTCGAGCGATCGCGATATTGTGCTGCGTTATCTGTCTACGGTGAGCAATTGGTTTAGTGAGCCGAGTATTCAGATGGCGGGGATGCGGTTGGGCAATCTGTACCTGAAGCCGATTCGGGTCAGCGGTAGTATCCAGTACCGTCCTTACATCCGCATCATGGTTCATTCGGAGCGAGCGGTACAACCAACTTCGTCTTATGAGCTGTTCCGCAAGTTCAATTATCTAGATTGCTCGGAGATGCGGGGTGACCAAGGAACGGGTGGCGTGAATGCGGTAGCTTTTTCGCTGAATCGGTTTAATGGTCTGCTGATTGACCTGATCAACACAACGCTATTTTTGTTTGGCATCAAAAAGCTGGATGTGCATGGTGGCTATTTTCAAACCAACACGCAATCCTTCCAGATTCTCAAGTTTTTACTCACGGCTAATTTTTTGGCGGATGAGGTGATTAAGGGTGAAATCGAAGCGATGATTGCGGGGACTCCGATTAAGTTTTTGCCGAGTGAGTCTTGGGTGATGCCTACTTCTACTGCTGACTCAACTGTGACTGGAGCTTGAGTGGGGCGATCGCTAAATTCGGCCTGTGGTGATTAATTTAGAACCCCCACCTAAACAGAGCAAGCATAAAAATAGTGTCCACAGGCTGGTAGGCCGCAACACTACTCCGCCGCTCATAAATACTAGGAGAATTCCTAGACCCACGAACAACCATCCTGTCTGGCGAATACTGCGACTTCCCAAAACTAATATACCGATACCGCTGGCTATGGAAATTACTGAACCTGCGGCTGGAATGTCTCGCCACCAATAAGGTGATATCCGGGTGGTGAAAATGATGTTTTGGCCCAGGAAGTAGACACCAACTAAAACTAGAGCCAGACCAATCAGTTTATTCAGGAGGCGCATGAGTCAATTGCACAGCTAGGTCGTCCAGTCAGTTCTAGCATGTCTGTTAGCGATCGCTTGGATTTTGAGAAAAGCTCAATTTGGTAAATCCGATCCCTTGAGGGCACCTGCCCTCAAACTCCCGCTGAGGGACGGTTGCGTCCCCCAGACCCCCTCCAAACGAAGCTGACGGTGAGTGTTTCGAGTCTTTTTTCTCTGACTTCTCTCTCCTCTCACTCCTCACCTTTCATCCTTAAATTCACAACCGCACTAAGCCACCATCGATCGCTAGGGTTTGTCCGGTGATCAAGGCGGCATCCTGGCAGGCGAGAAATGAGACAGCACCAACGATCTCGTCGGGGACAGCAGTTCGTTTGATGGCTTGCATCTGGGCGATCGGGTCAAACATATGCAGTTGTGGTCCTGCTTCTGTGGTGCCTGTGCGGACTAAGCCTGGAGCAACTGCGTTGACGGTAATGCCAAATTCTCCCATTTCGGTGGCTAAGGCTCTGGTTAAGCCGATCACACCCATTTTGGCGGCGTTGTAGTGAGCCAGGTTGGGAATCACTAGCCAATTAGCGGTGGAAGTGAGGTTAATAATGCGGCCAAACTGACGCTCTTTCATGCCTGGAATAAAGGCTTTGCACATGAGGAATGTGCCATCCAAGCTTACAGCTAGCACTTTGCGCCAATCTTCAAAGCTCATCTCATCAAAAGCATGAAAGGGATAAATGCCTGCGTTGTTGACCAGAATGTCACATTTTCCCAGTTGCGCTTGCACTACCGCTGCAAACTCAGCGACAGATTCAGGATCAGTAACGTCACAAATTTGCGCGATCGCCTTCTGGCCTATCGCTTTCACGATGTCTTCGGTCTCGGTGGCGAGTGAGGTGGCGGCGATCGCGACATCAGCTCCATCTTCCGCCAGTCGCTTGGCAAAGGCTTGCCCCAAACCTTTAGAGCCACCCGTCACCACAGCCACTTTACCTGCTAATCTTTTACTCATAACAGCGTCCCTATTCCTTAAGCTGGCGTTATTTTAGGAACTTGGCTTTCTGGAAGTAAAGCAGCAATAAATTTTAAGTCGGAGTTGAGGAGCTTAAGCGTTGGCGCAGAATGAACTCTGCGATCGCCAAATCTACTGGAGTAGTCACTTTCAAGTTGGTTTCTTCTCCGGGCACAATCCGCACAGGCAGGTTGCACTTTTCAAACAAGGCGGCATCATCGGTGACTTCCCAACCTTGCGATCGCCCTGCTTCGTGACATTGCTTTAGCTGGCTTACGTCAAAGCCTTGTGGCGTTTGAGCGGCCCACAAAAATTGGCGATCGGGGGTGCTGTTGATCCAAGGGGTTTCTGGCTCTACAACTTTGATTGTGTCTTTGACGGGGATGGCGGCAATCAGCCCGGAACACTCGAACAAGGCTTCAGCACAGCGATCGAGCAATTCTGGAGTTGCTAAACAGCGGGCACCATCATGAATCAGCACACGATCGGCTGCAGGCGGGAGTGCTTGCAGACCGTTGTAAACCGATTCCTGACGAGTCGATCCACCTTGAATCAGCTCTACAGGCTTGGTGAGGGAGACGCTAGCAATAATTTCTTTGAAGTCAGGCCAATCTTCTGGCTGGCCCATAATGCCAATCCATTGGATGTGACGAGACGCTTCCGCCGCCCGCAAGGTCCAAGCGAGCAAAGGTTTTTCTAGGAGGGTCAGGAGCAATTTATTGCGATCGCTACCCATGCGACGACCCATTCCGGCGGCTGGAATTAATAAGTACACAAGACTGACTAGTTAGGAATGATTGTTTTGCTAGGTATATCTTCACCTAAAATAGGGAGCGTCAGTCAACTTAAACTCTTCTAATAATGCGAGTACTGGCCCTTGTCCCTGGCGGGATCGGCGATCAACTTCTGTTCTTCCCGACCCTTGATGACCTAAAACGGGCATACCCCGATGCCCAAATTGATATTGTCGTGGAACCCCGCGCCAAAGATGCTTACAGAGTCTGTAAGTCTGTTCACGACATCATTCCTTTTGATTTCAAACAAAACAATAGTTTGGCAGACTGGGGCAACCTGCTCGGTATCATCCGCGATCGCGAGTACGATATTGCCTTGTCACTCGGTCAGCGTTGGGCGATCGGGCTGTTGCTTTGGCTCACTGGCATTCCCACGCGGGTTGGCTACGCAGCTGGTGGGGCTCGTTTCTTAACTAACCCAGTGCCGCTGAAGCAAGAGCAGTATGCCGCTCAGATGTACCATGACCTCTTGCAAGGTCTTAACATCTCCGGGGCATCTTCCGAAATCACCATTAATGTTCCTAAAAAAGATATTGAGTGGGCCGAAGCGGAGCAAAAGCGCTTAGGTATTCAGGAAAGTGGTTATGTCCTGATTCACGGTGGATCCAGCAAACTGTCTAAAGCTAAAGGTATTGATAAAATTTACCCGGTGCAAAACTGGCAAAAGATTATTCAAGATTTCCGAAAACGGCAACCCAATCTCCCTATTGTGGTGGTGCAAGGGCCAGATGATGCGGAGTTTGTCACTGAGCTACAGGCAGCAGCCTCAGATGTAAAAGTGACCAAACCGAGTGATATTGGCAAACTGGCAGCCATGATTGCGGCGGCTAACTTGATGCTCTGCACCGACAGCGCCCCGATGCATCTCGCGGTTGCGGTCAAAACCTTTACGCTAGCGTTGTTTGGGCCTACCAACCCTGACAAACTCCTCCCTCAAACCAACGGTTCGAGAGAAACTCGCTTCGTGGGCATCAAATCTCCTACTGGCAAGATGGCAGACATCACGCCAGAAACGGTCCTCAAGAAAGTTTGGGGCAGTTAGAGGCAGGATGTACGCCTTTGGCGTTCCCGCAGGGTGGGATGAAGGGGCAGGAGGCAGGGCTGCGGTTTTTTTGGACCGTGATGGGGTTCTGAATATTGAGGCTGGCTACATTCACAACGTTGAAGATTTGCATTTGGTCCCAGGTGCAGCTGAAGCAGTGCGGCGGTTGAATGACCAAGGCTTATTTTGCTGCTTGGTGTCCAATCAATCGGGGCCAGCCCGCAACTACTATCCCATTAGCCATGTCGAGGCTTTGCACCAGCGGCTCTGCGCTCTCTTGCAGCAAGAAGCACAGGCCCATTTAGATGCGCTATATTTTTGCCCTACCTTAAGCCCCCCAGAAGGTGGGATAAATCCAGATTTAGCGAGCTGGAGCACCTGGCGTAAGCCCAATACAGGCATGCTGATTGCGGCAGCATGGGAGCATAACCTCGACATCAGCCGTAGTTTCATGGTCGGAGATAAAGCGACAGACATTGATATGGCCCATAATGCTGGCTGTACGGGCATTCTCGTCCAGACTGGTTTTGGCGATCGCGTTCTGGGTGGTGAGTACCAACATCACACCCGCCCTGATTACATTGCCGCCGATCTCCCTGCTGCTGCTGAATGGATTCTTAAACAGTTAGCTACACAGCCACTAAATTAAAAAATTCGTCATCCAGCTCATAACCAAACATCTGAGCCATTGATTTGACGCGGGCTTTGCTGGGGATGCCATACTGCTTCAGCCAATCCGCCAAGGTAAATACCTTCTTCATCACAAACAACTCCAAAGCCTCTGGGTTGTATTGGATGCCTTCAACGCGATGAAACTGGTGGGGCACTAGCATGGCAGTGTAACGAGCCAGTTCTCCCGCCTTCCAATCGAGCAAAAAAGGTAACCAAGGATAAGCGGCATCAAGCCGCACAAACCACAGCCGAATCTCAGGGATTTCGGGCAACTCTCTAGGGTCTTCAGGCTCACGCGGATATTCAATTTCAAAGGTGATTTGCTGTTCTGTAGCCGCGATCGCTCCCTCTCGAATGAGTTTCTCAATCACAGTTTGCACGGGCGATACATCTAGGCTGTTGAAATGTTCGGGCTTGAGCGAAATTGTGATTGTCATTGACCTTCCAAGCTGAAGAAATTGTTTCGGCAGCCAGTCTGCCAGGAATGATTCAATTTTCGCTGAATTCAACCGCAATATTGCATTCTTACCAACTTCTTGGCGAAACCAAGGGGCGATCAGGCAGTCAGAAAAGCAGTATGATCAGTTCCCGTGATTTTTAGAGATGGGCGGACATGCAGAGATTCCAGGTTGAAGTCCTGAGGGCAACCTCAAATCCTCAACAGGCGATTTATTTAGCCATGCACCAGGACTACAGCGAAGCCTGGGTTTACGCAGAGCGCGATCACTGGCCTGATGAAGCTAAGTGTGGCGAGCTAATCACCAAAAACTTACTAGCCGGAAATCGGGGCCACTACGGCCCCCTAGAGCATCCGCAAATTATCCTCAACTGCGGCTGGTTCCCTCACTCCACCATGCAGCAAATTCGTACTCATCGCGTGGGCGTCTCTTTTGATGTTCAATCCTTCCGTTATACAGGTCAGCGCATTATTGATGTCGTGGAGGGAAAGCGAGATGTTGAAGATGTCTTCTATCTACGTCCCCTAGGCTTTTACACCGATCGCCAAGGTAAGCGCTACGAATACACCGAAGAACTGAGAAAGCAAGATTTGGAGTGGTGTTTTGCAGGTTGCGAACGCTACAAACTCCGCATTGACCAAGGTTTCTCTGAGGAACATGCCCGCAGCCTAATTCCCTTTGATGTGCGGCAGCATTGGGTAATGTCCGCCAACGTGCGATCGCTGATGCATCTGATCGACCTCAGGTGGAAAGCAGATGCCCAACTAGAAGCTCAAAAGCTCTGTGAGCTCATTTGGCCTCACTTCCAGGCTTGGGTTCCGGCGATCGCGGAGTGGTACGAAACCAACCGATTGAAGAAAGCTCGCTTAGCGCCATAGCTCTTTGTGAGTGCCAGAGTCAAGCGGTAAAAGAATTTTTTACCGTTAAAACATATTTCTCGAGTTTAGGAACCTCCGAATTTGCTCAGCAGTCAAGTGGGTGGAAATACGAGCGACTTTTAAGAGTCAAGCGTAAAACTTTACGAGTCCGTGCTCTTTCACCTACTTTCATCGACCTATGAAGAATACTGTGCATGGTACTTCCAAGCCGAGTCGTCCACTCTGGCAGCGAGCTTCAGTTGTAGCGATCGCTTCAACGATGATTTTGGGCAACTACAGCGCTCAACAAGCCATCGCTTTTACCCAAACCAGCACTGACAACACAGAAACGGCTGTAGCATCTGATATGCAGCTTAGCCAAACCGTGCAGATTGCCAAGAAGTTGGATGCTCACCGGGGTCACTTTGGTTTAACGATTTTGCAACCGCAAGGTACGCTTTCCTACGTCACCGCTCGCGTCTCGCTCAAGGCCAAGCGTTCTAATACCTACTTAGCAGAGCGCTTGATCGGAGATTTTCGCTACAAGTTGAAAGGCAAGATTAAAGAAAAAGACGGCAAGTACAAGCTGAAATCTAAGGCGAAATTCATCCGAGGCTTGAACGAAGGCGATCGCGTCGTGATCCGCCTGTTCAACCAACAAAATCAGCTTATCGGTTACACCGAGTGCGATCTGCTGTCGGATAACGCTGCCATCACCCTGATTCTGCCCGACCAACCCAGCCAATATGGTGTAGTACGAACTATTTACGGAATTGATGCCAACCAGGATGGCCTGATTGACGCTAGAACCAACACCTACGATTACTTTACGCAGGTGACAGGCGCTAGCTACAGCGAGCAGCGAGTGACTTTCCTCAGCAGTTCTCAGACGATCAACACCAGCAGTTTCCAGATTGCGGGTCTCCCCACCCCACCCCAAAACTGCGCTTACACCAACTCTTTTACGAATGGCAGCTTTGCGGTCGTCAACCGTACTGTACAGGTCTTCAGTTCCAACTTAGCTTCTGCAATTACTGCACCTCCGGGTCAAGTCGTACAAGTAATCGATGTGAGCGATACTAATGTCTCAACATACGAAGCTAGCAATCTGATCCTGAACTACAAGGCGGTAGGGGTCAGCGAAGGCAGCGTTACCAGCACCAGCGATTATGAATACAAGTCAAGCACCAAAGTGAAGGAGAAAAAAGGCAAAAAGGACAAAAAATAGCCTATATTCACTATTCATTTAGCCTCTGAATTGCAATCTAGTAGGGAGTTGGCTTCAGCTCGCTACTTTTTTTGTCGCTACTGAGGTTTGCCGCTACCGAGGTTCTACCTTGGTAACCGATCGCTCATCTACACCCAGGGTCAGCTCTAGGGGTGTGTTGTTTGGCAATGCCTTGACGATGGTTCGGTACACGTCATAGTTAGTGGAGGCGGTGGTTGAGCGATCCCCACTCTGATAAGTAATTTTATACTCCACAGTTTTGAGGATCTGGGGAGTACTAATTTTTTCGTAGGTGCGTTGCCGCCGCTCCATTTCATCTACAGTTGGCCGAGGCGGTAAAGCAGGCCACCACAAACCCCGGTCATCTGGTCCTGTCACTGCGCCTTCGGGCCGATTGCCGTTGCGATTGAGTAGAGAAGTCGTCGCGAAGGCTTCGGTACGAGTTGCTTGATCACGACCTGGGTTGGTGGAATATTCCACTTGCCACGTATAAATAGTACGAGCCGTCGCTTCATATTGGTTGGTGGTTAGAGTTTCGCACCCTACCAGCGCGATCGCCAAACTAGCTCCCATGCAAAGCCTCAAAAGCCTCACAGAAGCACCCACACTGTAAGTCATAAAACCCTCCCCATCAAAATTCTAATTTTTTGTCTATTCCTTAACAAAAAGCTAGTTTCTTAGAGAACAAATATAGAAATAATTAATTTTTAAGCCGATCGCTAATTTAGCTTTGCTCTTAAGCAGGGTAACAGAAGATAGATTGGCATTTCCCAACAAAATCTTTACTTTTTAGCCAAGATTTTTCTTGCACCAGAATTAGAAGCTCATAAATCCATATCTACATTAAAACTATTTCTTAATAATTCATTGGCATCAAAAAAACTAAGACTCAGCGCAATAACTATTCAAAACAACTCTCACCTTCTTCCAAATTCTTCAACTTTATTGCTTTCGCTTAAGATGTCCTTTCTTCAACTTGAGCCTTAATTGAGAAGCACCATCTGTAAAGAGTTTCACCGATCATAAAGACAAGTATGAAAAAGATTGGAGGCACAGTAGACATATTAAAAGATAGGTCGATATGAACCTTAATATTTTTTACTTAAACTGATTTTCATCAATGATCATGCTGCAAAAAATATATTTATTTTAGCAGGCGTTAATCTTCGGCAATATAAATAGCTCCTGCCTAACACCTCAAAGCTAAAGAAAGTAAAAAGCTGGATTTAGCTTCTACACAACCAGAAGATAATTAAGGCGAGAGATTTCAGCAGTTTAAAGACCATCCAAAGAACAGTTTTTTGTAGATATATTGTTTTGTAGCGTGCTGGGTTATTTATGCAATCAATTTCGAGTTATGTGTTGGTTCTGAGCCAACAATCAGATGATTTAGATGTCTTAAAGTCTCTACTAGACCGACTGTGTTGTGCTGTCAGTGTGGCTAGCTCAGAAGCACAGGCCGTAGCTCAAGCCAATCGAGAACCACCTTATCTAGTAATTTTGTCAGGCGATCGCCACAGATGGTCACGAGGCTTAGTTCATCATTTGCGTAGCATGACTCAGACTTGTAACACGACAATTGTGGCCCTTACAGATTGTCATGCTCCTAGCTGGCTACCACAGGAAGAAAATCCAGGATTTGATGGCTTCTTAGTCAAACCGATCAGTGGCGATATCCTTTCCTCGTTAGTGCAATCGGCTAAAGTTCGACGCAGTTGTTTGGTAAAGAGTTGAACTTCGTTAGGATCGAGGCAATTTGCTTCTAACTTAAGCCACATCACTCATGCAGCTTGCTCCTCTCTATCCAGTCTTATATCAGCTCCTCAAGCCTGCTTTTCCGGGTTGTCTCTGGAGTGGTCATTGTAGCTCACCCGCGATCGCCCTTACGTTTGATGATGGACCTCACCCGGAGTACACCCCTCAGCTTTTAGAAGTCCTCAATACCTACAATATTCCAGCGAGTTTTTTTTGGCTCGGTGCTTGTGTCGATCAAGCGCCTGCTGTAGCTCAAACTGTTTATGAACAAGGCTACTGGATTGGCTTACACGGTTACAATCATCGAGCTTTTCCCAAACTGACACCAGCAGCCTTAAAGCAAAGCTTGGAGCAAACTCAAAACGCGATCGCCCAAGCTTGTCATTTGGATCTAGCTTATGTACAGCAGCATGTGACCGATGTGCGGCCACCTAATGGCTTTTTTACCCCTCAAACCTTAAACCTGCTAAAAAATTGGGGTTATCGCCCTGTGATGTGGAGTGTAGTTCCAGAAGATTGGGAACGACCTGGCATTTCCATCGTGACGCAGCGAGTACTTAAACAAGTGCAACAGGGTTCGCTGATTGTTCTGCACGATGGCTATTTTGGGGGAGTTGACGTGGCAGCCACAGTAGCTGAGCTGATTCCTCTACTTCTACAACTCGGTTATCACTTTGTTACGGTCGATCAACTTTGGCAGATGCAAAGCCAACACTACAATAAATAATCATCAGGGTTGCATGATTTGACTGGTTGTAAACCTTTTGGGTTTAATTTTCATTCCTAGGCTAGGTTCTAGGGTGCAATAGTAAGCTGCACAATTTCAATTCAGCTCAAAATTAAATAACTTAACAATCTACTGATTTTTCACCCTCTCCGTTGAGAGGCTGGGGAGCAAGACTCTTATGCAGTCCTAGCAATTCCCTCATTTATAACGGAAGGCTACTGAATCTAAAATCAAGCAACTCTCTGGCAGGTACATCAAGTGTTACCTTTTGTTGTAGATGAGAGAAAAATTCTTATTTTTAAGTTTTGGTTTGGTGATAGCGTTCAAGACGGCTTGTCCTATCAAGGAGAATTATTTTGCCGACTGCAAACTTTGGAGCTACAGTACCGTCCTCAGCTCTATCACTTCGGTTGCAAGCTTGCCCAACAAGGCACCTCAGTCGTCATTAGTTCCAGCCTCAACACTTGCAGTCTCTGGATTAGCTTGCGCGATCCTGCGCTTAAAACGATGTTGGCGGATTCAGGAACTTTAGACTTACCTAAGGTGCCGCCGTTCTCCTTAGTAGAAGCTTCTGACCCGCCTCAAGCTGAAGAAACCAGCTATTAGCTGCCTAGGCTTTAATGGAAAAACTTAATTATCCGAGTGGAGCAATTTAGATCTCTTAATCTCTTCTCCAAAATAATCATGCTTTAACTGTAAGTTCACGG
This sequence comes from Trichocoleus sp. FACHB-591, assembly GCF_014695845.1. Classification (NCBI taxonomy): domain Bacteria; kingdom Bacillati; phylum Cyanobacteriota; class Cyanophyceae; order Leptolyngbyales; family Trichocoleusaceae; genus Trichocoleus; species Trichocoleus sp. FACHB-591. The sequence continues at coordinate 257,524 of NZ_JACJPA010000102.1, read as the reverse complement.
AGCTAGGGTGGGTAAGTTGAATCAACCGCTGGTGACTTGTGAGCTAACCTACGGCAAGGGCGATTGCCTTTCCAACTAAACTCAATGCTGCCGTTGGCGGTCCTAAAGCCGCACGCTTTAAGGCTCTCCGAAAATCGCCCAGTTTTGTGACTTCCCTTGATGAAAACCTCATCGTTCTAGTTTAGAAAGCTAAATTAACCTGTCAAAATTACTGACTTTTACAGCTTTGCTGGACTGGAAATCACATTTTTAGCTTGCTACGGTTATTGGCAACCCGTTATTGCATGAAATGTTTGCCTGAGTTCTACTTCTTCGTGATGTTTACGCTATCATCAGAAGCTCACGGATTTCTCACGAGTGTAGTTGATGAAAATCAAACTCCCTCTTGGCTGCATCATGCTGAGTGTGCATATCCTGTCAACCTTCCTTTGGAAGTTACTGCAGGCAAAAGGATGCAACTTTTGTGAGAAAAGCTACAATCGGAGAGACATTCAAAATTTCAGTATTCACCTATACCTTGGCAAAGCCTCAACCAAGCGTTGTATGTTTGGGAATGTGGTCGATTTTTGCGTTGCTAACAATTAGCGGTTGGAGTATTTCGCAAAGTTTATAACCAAATTCTCTAACTTCAGGGGGTTATCTTCTGAAAAAGCATGCTACCAATGATGGATAGGGATCTTTAAATCTCTGTTAGCTTGTTGAGGTGAATGCTGTTGTAGGGATAGCGATACTAAAGCTAGATGAGCGTCGCGTGCTCGACGGCATGATCACCTAAACAACTTGTTTGAGATTTCGCCAAACAAGTTTTTCAATTTAGATCTTTATGGTCTTAACTTTTTTGACTCTCTACATATAAGGAGCATGAGGAACGCGGCATGACCCAGGCCCATAACGTACTCGAAACCATCGAATCGCTTCGCGACGCTTCTGACGAACAGCCGGATGGTGAGCTGGATGACTTCTTAGTTGAAGAAGAAGATGATGACTCTCTAGATGTGCAGCCGGATGAAGAAGATGGTAAGCCTGGCAAGGGTCGCACTACCCGACGACGGGCTCAAGCTAAAAAGAAGCACTACACCGAAGACTCAATTCGGCTTTATCTTCAAGAAATTGGCCGAATTCGTCTCCTCCGGGCAGATGAAGAAATTGAGCTAGCGCGAAAGATTGCTGACCTGTTGGAGCTAGAGCGAATTCGCGAAAGGCTCTCCGATAAGCTAGAGCGTGAACCCCATGACGGTGAGTGGGCAAGCGAAGTCAATATGGGGCTGCAAGCTTTCCGCTCTCGCCTCCACCTCGGTCGGCGGGCTAAAGAGAAAATGGTGCAGTCTAACCTGCGCTTGGTAGTCTCCATCGCCAAGAAGTACATGAATCGGGGTCTATCGTTCCAAGACTTGATTCAGGAAGGTAGCCTTGGTTTAATTCGGGCTGCTGAAAAGTTTGACCACGAAAAGGGTTACAAGTTCTCTACCTACGCAACTTGGTGGATTCGTCAGGCCATTACGCGGGCGATCGCAGATCAATCTCGGACGATTCGTCTGCCAGTTCACCTGTATGAAACCATTTCTCGGATCAAGAAAACTACAAAGCTGCTCTCTCAAGAAATGGGCCGCAAACCCACGGAAGAAGAGATTGCCACTCGCATGGAAATGACCATCGAGAAGCTACGGTTTATTGCCAAGTCTGCTCAATTACCAATTTCTCTGGAAACTCCCATTGGTAAAGAAGAAGACTCCCGCTTGGGTGACTTTATTGAATCCGATGGCGAAACACCTGAAGATCAAGTCTCCAAGAACTTGCTGCGGGAAGATTTGGAAAGTGTTTTGGGTACCCTCAGCCCTCGTGAGCGCGATGTTCTCCGGTTGCGCTACGGCCTAGACGATGGACGGATGAAGACTCTGGAAGAAATTGGCCAAATCTTCAACGTCACCCGCGAACGGATTCGTCAGATTGAAGCGAAAGCGTTGCGTAAACTGCGTCACCCCAACCGCAACAGCGTACTCAAAGAGTATATTCGCTAAGCGATTTTTGATTTAGTACAGTTTTTAGAAGAGGCTCATAGCATACTGCTATTGAGCCTTTTTTGTTGTTTAGGAAAGCAGAAATGAAAAACTGGAAGCTTATTATGAAACTTCCAGTATCCTAGTAATTTGAGGTTGACAAGACGTTTTAACTAGAGCAATTACACCAAGCCCCAAAAGTGCAAAAACCCTTCATTGGAAAAGAGCTCAATTAAAGTAGCGGCTAGGAAGCCTAGCATTGCCAGGCGACCATTCCAGATTTCGGCTTGGGGAGTAAAACCAAAACGCCAAGCGTTGCGATCGTCCATGACAGGAGTGTTGGTCTTGTTGATGTCTTGCATCATTTTCTCTCCGAAGGTGTGAGATAAATAGAGATCACTCAGCAAACAACTTAGGTTTGGCTAAGCAAGAGAGTTGGTACGAAGTTTTTATAAACTTATGTGAACTAATGTAACCAATAATCTTGCTACATGCAATGTGAGTTTTCGCGATCGCTCCATCTATCGTCAGGGAAATTTAGGATAGCCTCGTTCAGGCTACATCAAGCCCCAGAAATGTAGAAATCCTTGCCCCGAAGCCAATTCAATTAAAGCGGCTGCCACAAATCCCAACATAGCAAGACGACCATTCCAAATCTCAGCTTGAGGCGTAAATCCGACCCGCCAAGCGTTGCGATCATCCATTGTGGGAGGAGTTACTTTCGTAGAGTCTTGCATCAGGTGCTTTTCGTGGAGTAGTTGGTTTTTAGTCAGCTCGTTAAGCTTTGCAAACAAATGTAAATTTAACTGAGATTAGAGCGCCTCTCTCATAAGGATGAGATATTAGTGTCACAAAAGTCAGAAACTATATCTCTCCTAGCTTCTGGACCTTGGCTCCAACTCACTCTGTATACATCTCTACCTAGAAAAAACAGCATGACCTGTTTCAGGTTCAAACAGGTGAATTTTGTCAGTGGCGATCGCGAGCCACATCTCCTCACCCAATTTCACCGCTTGCTCAGGGTTAATTCGGGCTTGTAGGGTTAACTCGGAGGTTTCAGCGCCCACTAGACGCACGAGCACTTGGGTTTCATTGCCCAGTGCTTCAACTCGCTCAACTCGTACGGGTAGGTTCTTGGGTGCTGGTACGCTGACGCTTACATGCTCTGGCCGAATTCCGAGCAGGAGCGATCGCCCATCATATTTTTGCAAGGTTGTAGCCCAAACTTCAGGTAAAGTGAGGCGAAATTGGGGGTGGGTAATTAATAGGGGAGCTTTGACCTGAACTGGCAAGAAGTTCATGGTAGGGGAGCCGATGAACTCTGCCACAAAGCGGTTTACGGGTCGGTTATATAGCTCTAACGGTGAGGCAATCTGTTGAATCTGGCCCGCATTCATTACGGCAATGCGATCGCCCATCGTCATCGCTTCCACTTGGTCGTGGGTGACGTAGATGGTGGTGGTGCCCAGTTGTTGTTGTAGTTTCACAATTTGGGCACGAGTTTCGGTGCGGAGCTTGGCATCCAGGTTGGACAAGGGCTCATCCATCAAGAAAACTTGAGGATTGCGAGCCATCGCCCGTCCCAATGCGACTCGCTGCTTTTGCCCACCGGAAAGTTGTTTGGGTAAGCGGTGCAAGAGTGGCTCAATCTGGAGCATTTGGGCCACGGTTCGCACTCGTTCATCCACGGCGCGTTCTCGATCCGACCAGTAGCGTAATCCTTTGGGTAGCGATCGCGTGGAACTAACCAACAAATTCTCAGCCCAAACGGGTAATCCTTGCTGTCTGCTATTTCTCCGGGTTCTGGTTGATTCTGGATTGCCTAATTCTGGGTTGCCCAGTTTAGTGCGCCTGAGGCCAAAGGCAAGATTATCGTAGACGCTCATGTGCGGGTAGAGCGCATAGCTCTGAAACACCATCGCGATATCCCGCGCCTTGGGGGGTAACTCGTTGACTAAGCGGTCGCCCACCCAAATATTGCCTCCAGTTAACTCCTCTAGCCCAGCAATCAACCGAAGTAAGGTGCTTTTTCCGCAACCCGATGGCCCCACCAGTACCATAAACTCGCCGTCATTCACGGTCAGGTTGATGCGCCGCAACACGCTCACATTAGGCGTTGGCAATGTTGTAGGCTCGGTTGGCGTAGCTTCCACCTCACTCACAGGCGCAATGCCCTTAGCGAGTAAAGGCTCCGCTGGAGCAGGAACACTCGTCCCTTCCCCTCGCCGACCAGCAAAGCTTTTATAGATATTTTCTAGAACAACCTGCGCCACGATAGTTGCGATCCAAAGCGTTGAAATTTAGCTTACTGGACTTTATCGCCAGATTGCACTGTCGCTAGCCCTTGTAGCTGGATGAATCTGTCGCTAATCTGTTGTCAATCCGTCTCTAAGGAACTAGTTGAAGTTTCTAGCACTGTAATCGTGGCAATTTTCTCCCCGGAATTGAGAGGGAAGAGGCGATCGCCTGGACTATCTTTACCCCGAATCGCCACTGTCTCAACTTCCAAGCGAGCTAAACGGTTTTGATTGGTCCACAACAGCACTTCAGTCTTAGGCAGAGCGGCGCTCATAGCTGCCAAGTTATCGGTTTTGGCAGTAAATTGAATCGCTTGGATACCAATTTCACCCCGGTTAGTCAGCCGCAAAGCTGTGACAGGCATCCGTTTCGCATAGCCGCGTTCTGATACCAGCAGTAGATGGTTGTCTGCTTCCAAGACGGCACAACCCACCAGTCTTTCTTGCTTGCGGAGACGTAAAGCTTGGTTGCCTTGGGCAGCGCGTCCCATCAACGGGAGTTGGTCTTCGTCTACCTCAAAGCGTAGCAATCGCCCGCCTGAAGTTGCTAGAATAATTTGTTGACCAATAAAAGCCGGACAAGCATACACTAGTTCATCATCATCTTTGAGCTTGAGAGCAGTCAACCCGCGACTCGTGAGGTTGGTAAATTCTGAGAGCGGTACGCGCTTGGCTCGGCCATGTTGGGTCAGCATGACCAAACTCAACTCTTCAACATGTTCTGGAATTAAAAGTTGAGCACTAATCGTTTCTGGATCACCTTGAGCCGCGTTGGGCAATAGCGTGACGAGAGGAGTTCCCTTGGCATTGCGCCCTGCACTAACTGGAATATCTCCGACCTTAATCGTGTAGGCTTTGCCGCTCCGGGTAACAACCAGCAGTTCTTGGGCGGTGTTGGTCCAGAGGGTTTGGTTGACGGCATCGCTGCTTTCTTCCGGTTTCGTAGATACCGATGAATCAGGTTTGCCGCGATTCTGCCGCTGAAAGGCTTTCACTGATAGTCGCCGGACATAACCGCGTTGCGTCAGCTCTAGGACTGTTTCCTCTTCGGCGCTGGGTGCCTCAGCTAGCAGTTCTTCTTCCGAGGCAGTTCTCACTGAGTCATTGCCAGCGATCCGAGTCCGGCGAACATCTCCATGCTTTTTCTTCAAAGCCCGGAAATCTTTTTTCAAAGCTTTTAGGAGTTCATGGCGATCGCCCAACAACCGTTGCAAGTTTTGCATCCGGCTGGTCAGTTCGTCATACTCTGTCTGCAAGTTTTGTCGCTCTAGCCCCGTTAAACGCCGCATCGGCATGGACAAAATAGCATCGGCTTGGCGATCGCTCAGGTTCAACTCGTTTTGCAGGCTGATTTTGGCAGTAGTGCCATCTGGAGCGTGACGCAAAATCTCGATTACAGGGTCTAGGTGAGATAAGGCGGTTAATAGCCCTTCTACCAAGTGGGCGCGACTCTGGGCTTGACTCAGCTCGTTGGTATATTGCCGCGTCAAAGTGACTTCGCGGAAGTCGAGAAAATGTTGTAGCAGTTGCTTGAGGGTGAGCTGACGAGGTTGACCATCAACTAAGGCCAGTAAAATGGCTCCAAAGTTGGTCTGCAATGGAGTTTGCTTGTAAAGGTGGTGCAACACCAGTTGCGGATTGACATCTCGTTTCAGCTCGATCACGATCCGCATGCCATCGCGATCGCTCTCGTCCCGGATGTCAGCGATTCCTTCAATGCGGCCTTGGTTGACCAAGTCAGCCATCTTCTCAATCAAGCCCGCTTTGTTGACCTGATAGGGCAACTCCGTAATCACAATTGCCGTGCGGCGCTGCCGTCCCTTGCCCACAGGCACTTCTTCTACTTGGGCAATTCCTCGCATGGGAATGCTGCCTCGCCCTGTGGTGTAGGCATCCCGAATTCCCTCTTTGCCCACGATCTCTCCTCCGGTCGGGAAATCGGGGCCAGGAATAATTTCTAGCAGTTGCTCATCAGATAGTTGCGGGCGATCGATTAAAGCGATCAAGCCATCGACAACTTCGCCTAAATTGTGCGGAGGAATATTAGTCGCCATCCCCACAGCAATGCCAGAACTGCCGTTGAGGATCAAGAATGGCAATTGAGCAGGTAGAACGGTAGGTTCTTGCTGCGAGTTGTCAAAGTTACCAATAAAGTTAACTGTGGCTTCGCCAATCTCGCTCAGCAAGCCTTCATTGCCAATCTGCGCTAGCCGAGTTTCGGTGTAACGCATGGCGGCGGGAGGGTCGTCATCCACCGAGCCAAAGTTGCCATGCCCTGCCAAGAGCGGATAGCGACTGGAAAAGTCTTGCACCAGCCTGACTAAAGCGTCGTAAACCGCTTGGTCGCCGTGGGGGTGATATTTACCCAACACATCTCCCACCACACGGGCACATTTCCGGTAGGGACGATCGGGGGTGAGACCGAGTTCATGCATGGCATACACAATGCGCCGATGCACTGGCTTGAGGCCATCCCGGACATCTGGCAACGCCCGCCCCACAATCACACTCATGGCGTATTCCAGGTAGGACTGTTGCATCTCTGTGTGCAGGGCAGTGGGGATGACCTGTCCGTTTTGGATCAGGTTCAACTGTTTCGCCATGAGCTTTATTCCTTAATTCCTGACTTCAAACCAATCTCTTGATAACTTGCAAACAGTGAGGCACAGCATACCTCAAATGACCCTGTTTACAGCATTCCTCACAGTAGGATCAAACGGGAGGGATGTGGCATAGGCATACCGAAGGGTAAACTACTGCATTGTGGGGCCATGAGTAAGGAAATCAAGATGAAAACCGTTTTAATTGTGGAGGATGATTTGGTAAACGCTCGCGTTTTTGGCAAAATTCTGACAAAACGTGGGGGTCTAGCCGTGAAGCACACAGAAAATGTCGAAGAGGTGATACAGATTGCCCGCTCTGGTGAAGCCGATATTATTCTGATGGATGTTTCTTTGGCTCGAAGTGTTTATCAAGGCAAGTCGGTTGATGGCATCAAAATTACGCAAATGCTGAAAGCAGATCCGCAGACAGCTCAACTTCCCATCATCCTAGTTACAGCCCATGCCATGCAGGGCGATCGCGAGACTTTTCTGAAGCAGAGTGGAGCTGACGGCTATATTTCCAAGCCTGTCGTTGATCATCAACAATTTGTTGATCAAATTACCGCTCTATTGCCTCAAGACTAGATCCAATTCAAATATCCTTCCAGATTTCTGAATTGATGCAAGCTGTTTAGCTTGGACCATACAGCAGGTTTTTCTAGTCTTATACAAATGTACTACTAGAGAAATTGTAGCAAGTCTTACTGACAATAGTTTTAGGCTGTCTGGGAGTCTCTACTCGGCTGGTCGATTCCTGATTGATAGGTTTGTAGCAAGGCAACCTAGCTTAGGTAAGCAACGAATGAGACCAAGGAGCTATCTGAAGCTGAGTTCTCCTAGCTCCTACTGATAGCGGCACCCTAGGCTTTGCTCCTGCTTGTAGCTACTGGGGAGGTTGCTGAGGGGTTGGTTGCGGCTGGCTCCGAGCTAGGGTCGCTTGGATTCTCGGTGTATTTAGCAGCTTCTTGGCATCTGTGAGTAAGCGATCGCCCCAGAGATTCTCCTTGAGGAACTTCAAATCGCCATATCGACTATCCAACTCAACCGCTTTTTCGCCCAAAACTAATCCTTGGTTGCGATCGCCTTTGTTATAAAGCGCCACCGCCAACGCTAATTGAGGCTCAGCCGCCTTAGCATCCATTGAGACTGCAGTCCGCCATTGCTTAATTGCTGCATCTACCGAGCCTTGCTCATATCGAATCAAGCCAATGTTGTTGACCGCAGGCCAAAACTTGGGGTCTTGTTCTACCGCAGTTTCGTACTGGGCGATCGCTTCTTGATAGCGCTCCAGCATGTAGTAGGCATTGCCCAGATCAAATAAAGCTCCAGCTGTATCTGGCTTGAGCTTCAAGCCTGCTTGCAGATAATCAGCCGCTTTGGCGTACTGGGCTTTTTGAAAATGTGCTGAACCCAGGGCAAACAAGATGGCAGTATTTTTGGAGTCTAGCGATCGCGCCCGCTCCAAAGCCCTAATGCCCTTATCTAGCTCAGTCTCTTGCAAATATAAGCTGCCAAGCAAGGACCAAACTTGGGAATTATTAGGAGCCAACTGAGACGCTAATTGCGCTCTGGACAGTGCTAATTCGTACTGCTGGAACTGAGCCAGCTGAGCTGCTTCCTGTGCTAAACTGAGGCCCTGCTGCTCTAATTGATTCGAGTTCAATTGCAGCGTGTGGGGAATCATTGCTTGCGCCGAGGCGGGTTGAGCCACACTCCACAAACCGAGGGCGATTAGGAGAGGAAGCAGAGGAGAGCGGTTAGGCACAGTACAGTCCTAAAGATAAAGAACACGAGTTTTCAGTTAGCTTAGACCATCTCACCCCAATCATGGCAACACCCTGAAGCAAAAGTCAGCCGAGATAAAGATAGCTGATTTATGAGGGAGATTGGCATCTGTAGCCCTTCCAGTGTAATTCATCGTCTAGGCTGTAAAGTTTCTCGCCTTTGTCTGTTATTAGCCTCTACCTTGCTTACCAGAGAGCAGTTGTTCACTTTCTAGGTTGAATTTGTCTTGAGCGCTCAGTTTACTTTTCAATGTCAGGCCCAGTGTTGTCGTACTCAAGCTAGAGCAGGTCTGTTTACAACACCACATGGTGTGGTCGAAACGCCTCGATTCATGCCAGTGGGCACTTTGGCGAATGTTAAGACCGTTACACCAGACCAACTCCAAGCCACTGGTGCCCAAATGGTACTCGCCAATACCTACCATCTACACCTCCAACCAGGCGAGGAGATTGTCGCCCAGGCAGGCGGACTGCATCAATTTATGGGTTGGTCTGGCCCAATGCTGACTGATTCGGGCGGCTTTCAGGTGTTTAGCCTGAGTGAAATGCGCCAAATCGACGAGACAGGCGTGAAGTTTCGCTCTCCCAAAGATGGGCAAATCATTCACCTGACCCCCGAGCGATCGATTCAGATTCAAAATCAACTGGGTGCAGACGTGATTATGGCGTTTGACGAATGTCCTCCCTACCCCGCTACAAGGGAAGCGATCGCCGAAGCTACAGCCCGGACCTATCGCTGGCTAGAGCGCTGCATTGCGGCTCATCAGCGACCTGATCAAGCTTTGTTTGGGATTGTGCAAGGTGGAGTGCATCTGGATTTACGGGCCGAAGCCGCTCGCTCTCTGGCAGCGCTTGACTTGCCTGGATACGCAATTGGCGGTGTGAGTGTGGGCGAGCCACCCGAGCTGATCGAACAAATTGTTAAAGCTACTACGCCTTTGCTGCCTGTAGACAAACCCCGCTATCTCATGGGTGTGGGCACTTACCGCGAAATGGCTCAAGCGATCGCGGCTGGCATGGATCTGTTTGATTGTGTCATTCCCACTCGGCTGGCGCGGCATGGTAACGCTTTAGTTCGAGGCGATCGCTGGAACCTTAAGAATGCGCGTTTTCGGGAAGACTTTACGCCACTGGATGCCACTTGCCCCTGCTATACCTGCCAGAAATTTACGCGGGCATATATCAGTCACTTGTTGCGATCGCGGGAAATTCTGGCTTACACCTTGCTATCCATTCACAACATCACTGAACTAGTTCGATTTACTCAAGAGATTCGAGCGTCCATCTTGCAAGGCTCGTTCGCAGAAGATTTTGCTCAGTGGTTAGTGCCTGCTCCCACTCCCGCCTCAGCCCCTTAGAACCAACAGCCAAAATCATCGTGACCTCAACGGCGCCTAGCAAAGCGTGTTAAGATACGTACCAATTCTGAAATCTGTGTTGGAGAGGTAGAGTCATTCATGGAAGCAGCACTGCTGTTGGCAAAACTGCCTGAAGCTTACGCAATCTTCGATCCCCTAGTGGACGTTTTACCCATCATTCCAGTCTTTTTCTTGCTGCTCGCCTTTGTTTGGCAAGCTGCTGTGGGCTTTAGATAAGCTGATAAACCTGTCTAAATCACCGATAAGATACCTGATTAAAAAAGGATGGCTATTCTGTTTATGAGTAGCCATCCTTTTTTAATTTGTTTTTGGCTCTTAATGAGAACAGCTTGGGTCGCAAGTAGTCTCAGCAGAGATTAGGTCGCACGCGCAGACATTACCTTTTGATAGGCTGGCCGTTCTGTAACTCGCTTTAAGTAAGCTAGGAGGCCAGGATAAGCACTGAAATCTAATTTCAGCATCAAGGGCATATAGGCTAGCATTGACCCCACTGCTACATCTGCGACACTAAATTCAGGGCCAAGCAAATAAGGTTGTTGCTCAAAAATTTGGTTCAGCGCAGGAAATAGGCGGGCGGATTCCCGTTCTCGACTCGCCTCAACAAAAATTCCTGGCCCCAGCGTCGCATTAGCAAACAAAACCCACTGAGCAATCTCACCTCGCTGCTCAGGTGAAGTAGGGGTCTGGCCATATTTCTCAGCCAAGTACAGCAAGATCGCCCCCGATTCCCAAAGATGATAGTTTCCATCCGCGATCGCAGGCACTTTCCCCATTGGGTTGATCGCCAGAAACTCAGGCTGTAAGTGCGCCCCCGCCTGCATATCTAGCAAGACAAACTCGTAGGGAAGGCCAATTTCTTCTAGATACCACTGCACAATAGATGCTCGACTACGGGCTCCACCATAGAGCTTGAGCATGAATGGACTCCTCGGCTAAATAACTTACCAAAGTCCTTTTTTACCACCCGGACGCACCGTTGCCCAGTTGGTGCGAGCCGCAGACAACTGCTCGTCGGTTACTTTAGCACCTGTCAAATTAGCGCCACAGAGATTCGCACCCCGCAAGTTGGCATTCGCGAGGTAAGCATGGCTCAGATCCGCGCCGCGTAAGTCAGCCCCTTCCAAGTCCGCATGGCTTAAATAAGCTCTAGACAAGTTGGCATCTCGAAGATTAATGCCGTTTAAGCTGGCTCGCCCAAAATCAGCATTGAAGAGATTCGCACCTTGGAGGTTGGCATTGTTCAGTTTGGATTGGTGAAAAATTGCTCCGGACAGACTGGCGCGTTGCAGACTCAAGAGACTCAAGTCATAGGCTGCAAAATCACGTCGGCCTTTAGAGTAAGCCAGTTGTAACGCTTGGGCATCAATTTTTGGTGGTACTTTTGGCTGCCCAGTGGTAGACCCTTTACTGCGTAGGGCAGTCAGTGAGGAGGGTTTCGCAGCTAACACTCGATTACGAGACATGCCTGACTGCAAACTCGTGGAGTCTGATTTTGCCTGTCGAGCTCGAATTGCCATTGCTACCCGTGCGGCGGGAGAAGCGGTGACAGGGCTACCGGTCTCATCCGTGCGATCGCCTGACTGACGACGAGTTGGATTCTGAGGATTACCCTGGTTCTGAGTTGACATACTCTTAGCCAGACTATCTAGATAAGGCTCTAGATCTAAGGCTCGGAGAATTTCAGCCGCAGACTGAAAGCGGTGACGTACCGAAACTTCTAGCATTTTCCGCAGCACAGTCGCAAAGTGCTCCGTAACATGCACATGCTTCTCCCACATGAGTTCCCCTGTGGCTGGGTCGTAGTCTAAATCTTTAGGAGATTTTCCGGTTAGGAGATAAATGCAAGTCACACCGACGGCATAAATATCACTGGCATATACAGGACGCATCGCCATCTGCTCTGGTGGCGCATAGCCAGGTGTCCCAATCGCGTAGGCGGTTAACGCCGTTTGCTCCGACACGCTCATGGAGGTTTGGCTAACCTGATCTTTCACGGCACCGAAGTCAATCAGTACCAGCTTGGCATCTTGAGTCCGGCGAATAATGTTGGCAGGCTTAATGTCGCGGTGAATGACTTGTTGGCTGTGGACGTATTGCAAAACAGGCAGAATTTCGCTGAGGAATTGCTTAATTCCTGCTTCGCTTAAGGGGCCACCTCGCTTGATCTCTTGCTGTAGAGTGGCACCGCCAACGTATTCCTGAACTAGATAAAATTCTTGGTTTGCTTCAAAATAATCGAGCAAGCGCGGCACTTGGGGATGGCTACCAATTTTGCCCAAAGTTTTTGCTTCTCGACGAAACAAATCTCGTGCCATTTGCAGGACGTGGGGCGCGGTTGAGGTAGGCCGCAACTGCTTGAGGACACAGTTGGGTTCCCCTGGCAACGATTCATCAATTGCCAGAAAGGTGGCTCCAAATCCACCTTGTCCTAGCGCTTGGCTAATTCGATAGCGATCGCGAAGCAATAGCTTAGAGCCACAGGCCTGACATAATTCAGTGTGGGTTATGTTCTCAGGATTAGGACAGGCTGGATTTATGCAGTAGCTCATTCAGCATCACCCACTACAACTTCGCTCACTTGGGAATATTCCTATTCCACCTTAATTATCTGGCTAGAAACGACGAAGCGTAGTGTAGGTCATGCGGGAAAACCCTTGAAGACTTGCTAAAGTTACGTGGAGATTCCTTAAAGCATCTGTAAATCCCCAAGTATCTACGGTCATCGTCGTTACTTCAACCATACATTCTGTAGAAAGAATGCCCTGAATTCGTCTACAAACCACTAATAACTCACGCAATTAGCTGATTTTGCTGTGGTTTAACCTTTTGGTGTTAGCTATCTGGCCCAACCCTGCCTAGAAAGTGCGATCGCTTCTAGCCGTATCAGCCAATGAATAACTTAATTTTGACCGAACTCTTCAGGCTTGAGTCAGTTCTAACAGATTTTGTCACGATTTCTTCTAAACTGACAATCGGAACTCCAGGCATTGGGATCCTTGAGCGCTACAATAATTTGGCTGACATCGGTTGACATAAGTATTTAAGCAGGGCAATGCGTATTTCTCTGAACTGGCTGCGGGAACTGGTGGACATTACAATGACCCCAGAGGAACTGGCTGAAGCCCTGACGATGGCTGGGTTTGAGGTTGAAGATATTGAAGACCGCCGGACTTGGGCGAATGGGGTGGTGGTCGGAAAAGTTTTAGAGTGCCAACCTCACCCCAACGCTGATAAGTTGCGGGTTTGCCAAGTCGATATTGGTGCAGATGAACCTGCCAATATTGTCTGTGGAGCGGCGAATGTCCGAGCCGACGCTTATGTACCCATAGCAACCTTAGGCACCTATCTGCCAAACATTGACCTAAAAATTCGTCCAGCCAAATTGCGAGGCGTGCCCTCAGCAGGGATGATTTGTTCGCTGACGGAATTAGGTTTAGCCAAAGAATCGGAAGGCATTCACATCTTTACCCAAGCAGACTTAAAGCCTGGCAACGATGTACGGCCCCTCCTAGGTTTAGAAGATGTGATTTTGGATGTCACTTCGACGGCCAATCGAGCCGATGCCCTCAGCCTGGTTGGAATTGCGCGGGAAGTTGCTGCCTTTACGGGAGCCACACTGCGCCTACCTGAACCTGCCGATGTTGCAGTTCAGACGGGTTCTGCTAGCTTGACCTTAAAAATCTCTGAACCACAAGCTTGTCCGACCTACATCGGTACGATAATTGAGCAGGTCAAGATTGCTCCATCTCCAGCTTGGTTGCAGCAGCGACTCCAATCGTCTGGTGTGCGACCGATTAACAACGTGGTCGATATCACTAACTACGTCTTGTTGGAGTGGGGTCAACCTCTGCATGCCTTCGATCGCGATCGCCTACAAGCTGTAGCTGGAGGTTCTAACCTCACCCTTGGGGTGCGATTCGCGCAAACAGGAGAATCGCTTAAGACCCTAGATGGTCAGCCCCGCACGCTTCAGGAACAAACACTGTTAATTACAGCCAACGATCGCCCCGTTGCTTTAGCAGGGGTAATGGGCGGAGAGGAAACTGAAGTCCATGAAGGCACCCAAAACTTAGTGCTAGAAGCAGCGCTATTTGATCCAGGGGCTATCCGGCGATCGGCTCGTAGTCAGGGTTTACGCACCGAAGCTTCGGCTCGCTATGAGCGGGGAGTTAATCAAGCCGAGCTAACGGTTGCTTGCCGTCGCGCCTTGCAATTACTCACAGAGTTAGCCCAAGGTACAGTGGTTGCTCAAGAAACAGAAACCCGCGCGGATCAATCTTGGACCCGTTCGATTGAGCTGCGTTTGGATCGCGTCAACCAAATCTTAGGTCCGATTGAGGTCGGGGATGATGTGGGTGACTTGCCCGCTGCTGAGGTAGAGCGGACTTTAACGAGCTTGGGATGCAGCTTGGCCCCCGCGTCTCAGCCAGGAGTTTGGACGGTTACGGTGCCACCCTATCGCTACCGCGACTTAGAGCGGGAAATTGACCTGATTGAAGAAATTGCGCGGCTCTACGGCTACAACAAGTTCTGCGATACGTTACCCAACAAAACGGAACCTGGATATCTCTCCGTTGACCAAGTTTTGACTCGCAGAATCCGCGAATGCTTACGGGCTGCTGGTTTAACTGAACTCATTCAATATTCTCTGGTGAAGCCCGGTGAGGATCGGCAGGTTGCGATCGCCAACCCTTTGTTTGTGGAGTATTCAGCTCTCCGCACCGATCTGATCGCTGGTTTAATTGATGCATTCCAGTACAATTTGGAGCAAGGTAACGGTCCCCTGAATGGTTTTGAAATTGGCCGCATCTTCTGGAAAGAGGAGGATGGGTTAGCGGAGGCCGATGCGCTGGGCGGTATCCTGGGCGGCGACTCTAAAGAAGGCAAGTGGCTCCAGAGCGGTCGAGATGTATCACTGTCCTGGTTTGAAGCCAAAGGAATTCTGGACAGCGTTTTTCAGCGCCTAGATATTGCGGTGGAATATCAGCCAGATCGTCGGGACTCTCGTCTCCATCCTGGCCGTACTGCTTCTCTATGGATCAAGGGCAACCGTTTAGGAACATTTGGTCAACTGCATCCGCAACTGCGGCAAGAACGAGGCTTACCTGAGTCTGTGTATGTGTTTGAGTTGGTGCTAGATGTACTCTTAAATGAGTTAGACCAAGACGAAAATATTACCCCTGCTTTCCGTCCTTTCTCAACTTATCCACCGTCTGATCGCGATATTGCTTTCTTTGCCTCCGTACAAGTCTCTGTAGCTGAATTGCAACGCACGATTATTAAGGCGGCGGGAGATCTCCTGGATCGGGTTGAGTTATTCGATGAGTACCGGGGTGAGAGTGTACCGACTGGGCAACGCAGCTTGGCTTTCCGTTTGGTATATCGGGCTAGCGATCGCACTTTGACGGACGCAGATATTGAGCCTGTACACCAGAAGGTGCGCGAGGCTTTAGTAGAAAAGTTCCGTGTTGAGCTGAGAAGTTAATCGTTTATGCCTAAATATGTGATGCAGGGACGTTACTGTGAGAATGTCCTGGAGAAACGCGCTCCTTTTCGCCAAGCTCACCTAGATGGTCTTGCGGCTCAAAAAGCGGCTGGGACTTTGGTTACAATTGGCCCCACGAAGGATTTGGCTCAGTGCTTCGGCATTTATGAGGCGGAAGATGAGCAGACGGTTCGGCAGTTGGTTGAGGCTGATCCTTATTGGCAAAATGGGATCTGGACGGAATACAACGTCTATGAGTGGATTCAGGCGGTTTAAGGTTTAGCGCTAACTGTTTGGATCATTGGTCTTGGATCACTGCTCACAGTGTTGCTTTTGAAATCCGAACCTTGGGGGATATCCCCCAAACCCCCTTGTTGGAGGACGCAACCGTCCTCCAAACCTCCTCCAAAAGGGCGCTGGGGTCTAAAAATCGCTCTTTTCAAAGCTTGAGGAATTACAACTAAGGTGCTGATGACAGAATTTCAGGGCTGTTGCTAGGTCGCTGGTTTGTTGTGGGTATGTGATGGGGGGACGGGCGATCGCGACTAAGGGTATCCCTAATTCAGCAGCGACTTGTCGCTTTACGTCTTCTCCACCAGCAATGCCAGAGGATTTGGTGACGACTACAGAGATTTGCCAATGTTGCCACAATGCTTTCTCGAGGTCGGGGGAGATGGGAGGACGCATGGCGAACAGGCGATCGGGGGTGAAACCTGCGGCGATCGCGGCTTCAATGGCGGTGACGGAAGGCAATAATCGGGCAAATAAGGTGGCGCGCTCTTGCCAAGGCTGAAAGAGGGCTAGAGGTCGATACCCCACAATCAACAACACCCGCTGGCCCTCTAAAACATCTGTCGCCACAAGTTCAGCAAAACTCTGAAAAACTAATCCCTTCTTCTGTCCCTTTTCCTCTTCATCCTTCCTCCCTCCCCCTTCATCCTTCCCTCTCGCATCCTTCCAAACCTCTCGCTCAAATCGGAGATAGGGGATGCTGAGTTGGGTGGTGATAGCGATCGCGAGTTGGGAAATTTCCACAGCATAGGGATGGGAGGCATCCAACACTGCCACAATTTGTTGCTGTTGCAGGAAGGATGCGGCTGTCTCTACGGTTAGTCGTCCGACCCAAACTCGCAAGGGTGCATGGTTCTCTGCCCTCTCGATAGAGGAGACATAGAGCTGTTTGGCCGTTTTTGTGGTGACTGAGACGATACAAGATAATTGAGCTTCAGCGATCGCAGCGGCTAATTGAGCACTTTCTTGTGTGCCGCCGATTAACCAAATTCGTCCTTTTGCCTTCACTCAATTGCTTATCTTTTTGAGGGTCAAATCGAGGGTTCAAAACTGCACTTTATAGAGTTGAAATAACTCGCCAGCCTGGGTTTTGACAATTTTCCCGCCTGCCGCTTGAATTGTTCTTTTCCAATCCTCTAGCGATTCTAAAAACACTTCTGCACCTAAATAGGTTTCTAGAATGGCCCAGTTTTCTGCCAGGGGTGTGTCTGAATTCAATACGTCGAAGACAAAGGAGGCTCCTGGCTTCAGGACTCGCTTGACTGCGGTCATGACGGTTTGCCAGTACTCTAACGGGTAGTAGCAACTAAAGCCAGTGGCGATCGCCAGGTCAAAGAAAGCAGGCTCGTGTTTAAGTTGATGAGCGGGAGCCAGTTCTACCCCTTTGAACAGCTTGGAGTTGAGTTGGGGGCCACGGGCGATGAGCGTATCACGGGCAAAGGTGCTCATCTCTTGCCCATAAAATAAAGCGCCCCAGTCGCGCCAGGGATAAATCAAAAAGCTCACACCACAGCCTAAATCTAAGCAGCGCTGATTTTTTTGGGGTTGAGCCATCTTCCAAAACGGAGAGGCAGTTTTCGTTTGCAGGGTTCCTGCGGTCCATTCTTGAAAGATGGGCATCGCTTCTACAGCTTCTGGCAGCTCAAAGGCTTCCCGGCGATATTCGCGATCGAAACGCTGGGCAACCCCAGCAATCTGAGCTTGCCAGTTACCGCTAGAGGAACTTAACACATTAGAGAGCAGGTCGCCTGATGAAAACGCTTTCGAGGAACGGCTACTACGTTTCTCAGACATCGCCTAATTCCTCTAACGAAGCTAAATTTCTGTAAAACACTACGCTTGTTTTTAACCCTTCAGTGCTTTGGTAAAGTTTTGGCGATAGGACTTATTCACGATCAGCACTGGCCAAAGCAGCCCTAAGTAGATTCGTCCTTGGCTAAAGTTCGTCCGCCGAAAACCACTCCAGAACTTCCAGGCTCCACCTGCATAAGCACCTATCAACAACAGGCTAAGCAGTGTAGTCATGTATCTATCTCTCCCATTCACACATCAACTTTAGCTGAGCGCCTACTCTACACTCAATGTAGCTTCGATTTGCTGGAAACGTATGTTTGGTCCTGACCTGACTTGGCGATCGCCAGAAAACTTAATGAATTAAGAACTTTATGCAGCAAATCGGAGATTTCAGTATTCTGTAAGAGCATGGATACGGTCTAAAAATTTCACTTCAATCGTAAGCAGAATCTAGATTACTTTTCTCTCTGCTATTCGTTAGTTTCTAGCGCTTGAGATAGTCAATCATTGCAATCTACAAGATGGTTGACCAGAGGGAGTGACTCCGCGATCCAGTTGGTTTGCTTTGTCCGGGAAGATGGCGCTAACCCCCATGAAGCTTACCTTCTGGAGGATACCCACAGTCTTACTGCCATAGGAGACTAGAGAACACGAGTCATTTGACGACTGAGTACGGCACGGGAATAAAAACTAGGAAGTAAAAACTAGGAAGGAGGATTTATGCGAGCAGTGCTGATGGCCGGAGGCTCAGGGACGCGGCTCAGACCGCTAACTTGTGATCTTCCTAAACCCATGGTCCCGATTCTAAATCGACCGATCGCCGAGCACATTGTTAATTTATTAAAGCGGCATCGTATCACTGAGATTATTGCGACGCTGCATTATTTACCTGATGTAATGCGGGATTACTTCCAAGACGGCAGTGATTTTGGCGTACAAATGACTTATGCCGTAGAGGAAGACCAGCCTTTAGGAACGGCAGGTTGCGTTAAAAATATTTCTGAATTACTTGATCAAACATTTTTAGTAATTAGTGGTGATAGTATCACCGACTTTGATTTAACTGCTGCCATTGAATTTCATAAACAAAAGCGATCAAAAGCAACTTTAGTATTGACCCGTGTGCCCAACCCAATTGAGTTTGGAGTTGTCATTACTGATGAAAAAGATCGCATTCGACGCTTTTTAGAAAAACCTTCAACTAGCGAAATTTTCTCGGACACTGTTAATACTGGTATCTATATTTTGGAGCCAGAAGTTTTAGGCTACCTACCCAACAATCAGGAGTCTGACTTCTCTAAAGATCTCTTTCCTCTACTCCTCGAAAAAGACGAGCCAATGTATGGCTATATCGCTGAGGGATATTGGTGTGATGTAGGCCATTTGGAAGCTTATCGAGACGCTCAATACGATGGGTTGCAACAACGGGTCAAGCTGGACTACGCCTATGAAGAGCGATCGCCCGGTATCTGGATTGGTCAAAATACCCACATCGACTCCACTGCCAAAATTGAAGCGCCAGTGCTAATTGGGCATAACTGCCGAATTGGGTCGAGAGTCCAGATCAGTGCTGGCTCTGTCATTGGCGACAATGTCACCGTGGGAGCCGACGCCGACTTGAAGCGGCCCATTATTTGGAACGGAGCGATCGTCGGAGAAGAAGCTCATCTGCGGGCCTGCTGCATTGGCCGTGGTACCAGGGTGGATCGTCGCGCCCATGTGCTGGAAGGAGCCGTGATTGGTTCACTCTCCATCATTGGGGAAGAAGCTCAAGTTAGCCCCAACGTCCGCATCTGGCCCAGCAAGAAAGTTGAGTCCGGAGCGACGCTCAACATCAACTTGATTTGGGGTCATGCCGCTCAGCGCAATTTGTTTGGGCAGCGGGGTGTCTCTGGATTAGCCAACGTCGATATTACGCCAGAGTTTGCAGTGAAGCTGGGTGCAGCTTATGGTTCTACCTTGAAACCAGGCGCACAAGTTACGGTTTCTCGCGATCAGCGCAGTATTTCTCGGATGGTGTCGCGATCGCTGATTGCTGGCTTGATGTCGGTCGGCGTTAATGTTCAGAACCTAGAAGCCACAGCGATTCCCGTGGCTCGGACGGCAGTGCCTACCTTATCGGTGCGGGGCGGCATTCATGTACGAGTGCATCCAGAGCGAGCCGACCACATTTTGATTGAGTTCTTTGATCAAAAAGGCATCAACACTTCTAAGGCGCAGGAGAAGAAAATTGAAGGTGCTTATTTCAAGGAAGATTTTCGGCGTGCCTTAATTCACGAGATTGGCAATGTCGTCTACCCCAGCCAAATTATTGACATTTACAGCACTGCCTTTGAGAAGCACATTAACATCGAGGCCGTGCGGCACAGCAGCTCTAAAGTCGTGATCGACTACGTTTATGCCGTATCTGGCGCAGTCCTACCACAGCTGTTGGGCAAGTTTGGTTGCGATGCCGTCGTGTTAAATGCCAGCCTCAGCCAGAACTCACCAACCACAGCCGATCGCGAGGGCTTGCTAAACCAGTTAGGCCACGTAGTGGAAGCGTTACGGGCCACCTTTGGCGTCCAAGTTTCTGCCAATGGCGAGCAGATGATTTTGGTGGATGAAGCAGGCATTCCGATTCGCGGAGAAATGCTGACTGCCTTGATGGTAGACATGATGCTGACCAGCCATCCACGCAGCACCGTGGTAGTGCCAGTCCATGCCTCTAGCGCTGTTGAGCAAATTGCGCGTCGTCATGATGGCAAAGTCATTCGCACAAAAGCTAACCCGACCGCTCTCATGGAAGCCTGCCATACCAACTCTCATGTCATCCTGGGTGGCAGTGGCGAGATGGGCTTTATCTTCCCGCAACTGCATCCTGGTTTTGACGCCATGTTCTGCATTGCCAAGATGATTGAGCTGCTAACCTTACAGGAGCGCTCCATTAGTCAAATTCGGGCCGACTTACCACGGGTTTGCCATCGCACTTATACCGTTCGTTGCCCCTGGACGGCGAAGGGAGCTTTGATGCGGCACTTGGTAGAAATCCATTCAGCGGAGAACTTAGAGCTGGTCGACGGCGTGAAAATTTTCAACAATCAGCACGAAAGCTGGGTTCTGATTTTACCGGATGCAGGAGAACCGTTAGTCCATATTTTTGCCAACAGTGATGACCGTGGTTGGGTAGACGAAATTCTGCGCGAATATCGTGGGCGAGTCCAAGACTTTGTCGATCGCGAGGAAGGGAGGGAAGATTCCAAAACTGAATCTTACAGCCTCTTGCAAATGTAGCGGATAAACGTTATTAGATGGCAAAAGCTTTGTCTAGCCTGAGTCTGCTGCCTGTTGAGGTGCCAATTTACTTCTACAGCTGCGATCGCCGTCCTAACGGGTACTGCAATTTCCTAATTCAACCTCCAATTCAAGTACGAATGTACTAAAATTAAGATCAGAGGACTGGTAGCTGAGATTGAGGAAAAGCTGTTTTCAAGCCCCAAAAAATCACTTAACTCTTAGGATGTGATCTATTAGGGTAAAGCATGAGTCACGATTGATATAACAGTTCCTGTCGCCCTAAACTGAACTCCCTGGGATTAGGAGAATTTTGATCTATGAATAGCTGTATCTTGATGGCAGAGATTATCCAAGACCCGCAGCTGCGCTACACATCTGATACTCAAACTCCGATCACGGAAATGATAGTGCAGTTTTCCGGGTTGCGGGCAGATGACCCCCCAGCCACCCTTAAAGTCGTGGGATGGGGCAACCTGGCTCAGGAAATTCAAGAGCGTTATCACCAAGGCGATCGCGTGGTGATTGAGGGTCGGTTGAACATGAATACAATTGAGCGGCCCGAAGGCTTCAAGGAAAAACGTGCTGAGTTAACGGTGCAGCGCATCCACAGCTTAGATGGTAGTTCTAGTAGTGCTGCTGTTCCTGCCGCAACAACAACCACTAGAGTCGCACCTGCACCCGCCGCTGCTCGCACACCCGCTGCCACTACGGCTAACCGAGCTGTGCCCGCCGTGAGTACTCCTGACGCTGCCCCTAGAGCGGCCACAAAATCTAAGCCTCCAGCTCCTCCGGTTGCGGAACCAGACTACGACGACATCCCTTTCTAGCTCCAAGCGCTAGCACCATCTAGGTCATCTCTGTCAGAGCATCAGTTGTACTTCTGGTGCTTATTTTACTTTGCCTATTTTGTTTGCTCAGAGAAAGTCTTGTAGAAACTCAAACGGATCATCATCCCAGCAGGGCTCTGGCCAACGGGTGAGCAGATTGCGGATGATATCTGTCTCAACATCGTGAATATCCTCTCGCTCAAATAGACCACCCAGAGCCGTTAAATCCCGTTCTCGCATGGGTGCTAGAGGAGCCGCATAGCTATCGAGCAGGCTAGCAAAGCCCTCGTATTCTGCTTCAGGCTGAGGCGATCGCCAACTCCCTGCGTCAGAGGTTTGAGTAGGGACAATTCCTAGCGGCCCTATTCGCTCTGGGGTCAAGGATGGAGCTGACAGGTTGGCTCCGTATCTTGATTTAACTGCATTTAGTCGTCGAGCGGGGGTAGAACGGGCCGCTTGAGTGCGTAAGAGATTCAACTCTGCCGGAAACGAGGTGGCATCGTCCGTGGAGGAAGGATTAAACATGGAGTGCACCAAATAACCGCCTCAATGCAGTCGCGCAGTCGAGCGGAGGAAAATTCACTGAAGCATGGCTTACAAGGTCTAGGCACCAGAGTTGAAAGTAGGTGCAGCCATGTTGCGTTTTTTCAGTAGATGCAAAGCCTGATTAGCTCTTACAGCGGCTTGATGAATCTCACACCCAAAATTTGCTCAAGCAGTTCAAGCAGTTATACAGGTTTAGCGCTGTGATGACCTGATTGATTTTGTACTTTCCCTGTCCTCAACCTTACATCCCCCCACCAGGGAATGAGCAACCAAAAGTTACGTTTTTTCACGTATTCTCATTGCTCATATTGTTACTAAACATGTAGTAATCCTACTGGATGAATTTGCTGAGGCTACGGCAAAAGCATCAAGACTAAAGCTTAATAGAGAACCGAGGGCTGCGAACTCTGTCTAAGGTAGAGCTAACGCTGGGGCGATCGCTTAGCTGCTGCCACTTCTGCCACCAATCGGTCTAGCTCAGCCTGCATTTGAGCGCAGACTTGCTGATAGCAGACTTCTACGTAAGCGCGATCGCTAGCAGCCGCTCGACCAGAGCGCTCGAAGACAATCGGAGCACAAACACGAGTATGAATTTGTACCGGAAGCGGAATATTTGGTACAGGCCCAATGCCGAGTCCCCAAGGCAATCCCAAGTACAGGGGAAACACTACTGGGTCGATCCCTAGTAACCAAGGCATGCCCCACTCGTGTAGTTGCCGCGCTTGCTCATAAAAATCTCCTAGGACGAAGAGGGTATCGTGTGCTCCCTCCGAGATCACGGGGACAATCGGTACACCTTCCCGCAATGCTAATTTGATAAAGCCTCGTCGTCCTGCAAATTCTATTTTGTGCCGCTGATTGTGAGGCCGAAACACATCTTCTGGACCTCCGGGATAAACCAATACTGCTGCGTTGCGACGGAAGGCAGCGATCGCCATTTGTGGATGGGCAATCACGGCCCCAATCTGAGCCGCAGCGGGCGCGACTAAAGGAACAGGTGCCCGCCAAACACTCGGATGCATCAAGCCATAAGCTAAACGCTCTGGTCCAAAACGTTGCACCCAGTCATACAAAAACATAAACATGTCAGGAGCAGCCAACCCGCCGTTGTGGGAGCCGACAATCAGCATTGGGCCTTGCTGAGGCAGGTGGTGCCAACCATCTGTCCGCACTCGAAAATAATGGTGATACAGCCAACCCCAAATCGGCATCCAGGCTTGAATGGCTTGAGGATCGCGGTCTTCTAAGGACCAACCATCAAAGCGATGAGTAGCATCAGGGCGATCGCTAGCGGAACGGTAAAGAAAGGGGTTTAAATCGGGAAACAATGGCTTCTAACTGCTTTATTCAATCAAATTGCGTTCTTTAGCCTAGTCTAGAGCCTCACCTGTTGCCAAATCCCAAGGGGTGAGGTCATGGGTCGTAGGTTGTACTAGCCTGACCCCAAGCACCTGAGCAAAGGCGATCGCTACTTGTTGTTGCACCTGTTCCAGATTTACGTCAGGCACAAACTCAGCCAAGCTGCCCACAGGCTTATCAGTAATGCCACAAGGCACAATATTTTGAAACCCTGTTAGATCTGGGCAAACGTTGAGCGCGAAGCCATGCATCGTAATCCAACGGCTGACTTTAATCCCGATCGCCGCTACCTTGCGTCCTTCTACCCAAACTCCTGTCAAACCTGCGTAGCGCTCTCCCTGCAATCCATACGCTGCCAACACTTGAATCAACACTTCTTCTAGCTGCCGTAAATACCAATGTAGGTCTTTGCGATAACGGTTCAGGTTCAAAATGGGATAACCCACGACCTGTCCTGGACAGTGATAGGTGACCTCTCCTCCGCGCTCCACTCGGCACAACTGCAAGTCAATTTGAGCGGGATCGAACTTAAGAAAATCTAAGCTGGCACCTTGGCCAAGGGTATAAACGGGGGGATGTTCTAACAGCAGCAACACATCGCTGAGTTCTGGATCTTCGCGCCGTTGCGCTACGAGCGATCGCTGCCAAGCCCAAGCCACCTCATAGGGCACCAAACCGGGTGTGTAAAGCCAGCAATCTTGGTAAGGCAAGCTTGGTACGGAGACACTGGATGGGGATGTACTTAATTCCATTAGCAAAAGCAAGCGAAATTTAACGCAATTTTAGAGTTTGTGTAAAGCGGCGAAATCAAGAATTATCAACAGATGCAAAAGATTTTAAAGGCCCCTGTTCTCCAGAATACAAAGTGCTAGGGTGAGACTAACACCCAAATTCCAAGGGGAGGAAGCTCTATGAAGCTTGTTATCCAGGGCAAAAATATCGAAATCACCGATGCGATTCATGAGTATGTGCATCAGAAGATTGAAAAGGCGGTTAACCACTTTCAGAATCTAATGACCGAAGTTGACGTGCATCTGTCTGTGGCCCGCAACCCCCGGATAAACCCCACTAAGCAAACCGCAGAAGTTACGATTTACGCCAACGGTACAGTCATTCGCGCCGAGGAGAGCAGTGAGAACCTATACGCGAGCATTGACTTAGTTGCCGACAAAATTGCTCGCCAACTCCGCAAGTTCAAAGAGAAGCGGCAAGACAAAAACCACACGCAAATTCGTACAGGTGTAGTGGTCGATCAACTGCCAGTGGAGACTTTGATTGGCGATCGCACCCCAGAACTACCTGAAGACGTAGTTCGGACCAAGTATTTCGCCATGCCGCCGATGACCATCCATGAAGCCTTGGAGCAGCTAGAGCTGGTCGATCACGACTTCTATATGTTTCGGAATGCTGAGACGGGTGAAATCAACGTGGTTTACGAACGGAATCACGGAGGCTACGGTGTGCTTCAGCCTCGCAATACGAACGGCCAGATCTCCACGAATGGCAAAAATGGCAAGACCGCCCATAGTGATCAGGCTGTGACAGAAAAACTCGATTCTGCGAAGCTATAACCAGCTTCTCGCCAACCAGTTCTATACCAGAACCCAGGAGGAAGGATGAAACTAGCATCTTTCCTCCTTTTTATATTTTTGGGTTGCCGCTGATTGAAGCCAGAAGGCACAAGACGCACGAGGGGCGATCGCGATGGCTTCGGCAATGTAACTTAACAATTTATAAAACATTTTGTTAGGCGATCGCGACTTAGTCACAGATAGCTAACTCGATCCGCGCAATAGCCCCTTCAACTCCCGCCATAACAATGGTTCACCTCGTTGAGCTGCGGGATATGTAAAAACTCCTTGCGTTGGGCTAAACAGAAGCGCTAACAAAAATAGCCCCGACACCACCAAAACAATGGCAGGGCCAGAAGGCACGTTGTAGAAATAACTGAGATACATGCCGCTGACACTCGCCACAATCCCAATGCCTGCTCCTAACCACATGACGCTGTGTAACCGCTGCACCAGCAAATAAGCCGTAGCGCCTGGGGTAATTAAGAGCGCCAGCACTAAAATGACGCCTACGGTTTTCATGCTGGCTACGATCGTCAGGGCAATCAGCACCATCAAGCCGAAGTTCAACAGGTTCACGGGTAAACCTGCGGCTTGCGCTCCCAAGGGGTCGAACGTGTAAAAAAGTAATTCTTTATAAAGCAGGACAACTACCAGCAAGACAAAAGCCGAAATCAAGGCTGTATCTAAGACTTCCTGCCGCGTTACACCCAAAATATTGCCAAACAGAAAGTGATTCAGGTCAATCTTGTTGTCTTTTTGAATCAGCGTAATCAGCGTCACACCAAGGGCAAAAAAGGCCGAGAACACAATCCCCATCGCGGCATCTTCTTTAATGGGCGATCGCGCCCGAATCCAGGCGATCGCCATTGTGCTGAGCACGCCCGCAATGAATGCCCCAACAAAAATATTGGCTCCTACCATGAACGCGATCGCTAAACCAGGCAGAACCGAATGGCTAATCGCGTCTCCTAATAAAGCTAAGCGCTGCACCATCAAGTAACTGCCCACAACCGCACAAATCAGCCCCACCAAGACCGCAATCACCAGCGATCGCTGCATAAACTCGTACTGCAACGGCTCTAGCAGTGCCTGCAACATTAGGCCGCTTCTCCCGCATGGAATACCACTTTGCCGCCGTAAGCGCGATAGAGATTTTCAGTGCTGAGCACCTGTTCACGCGGACCACTCGCAATTAATTCTGTGTTGAGCAAAATCAAGTCATCAAAGTGCGTAATCGACTCGCCCAGGTCGTGATTAATCACCACCACCACTTTGCCTGCGGCGGCCAGCTCATGAAAAATTTGGAAAATCACATCCTGGGTTTTTTGGTCAATACCGACGAAGGGTTCATCGAAGCAATAAATATCAGCTTCTTGGGCGAGCGATCGCGCCAAAAATACTCGCTGCTGCTGCCCTCCAGAAAGTTGCCCAATGGGACGATTCCGATAAGCACTCATGCCTACGCGATCCAAAGCGGCTGCGGCTAAATGCCGACTGGTGGTAGAAAAGCGACGGAACCACCCTGTCTTACGCACCCGCCCCAGCATTACTACATCCCAGACGGTCGCAGGGTAAGTCCAGTCAATCTGCGATCGCTGCGGCACATAAGCCACTCGCGCTAGTTGCTCGGCTAGCGGCTGATCACCGAGTAAAACCGTACCGTGATTGGCTGGTACCAACCCCAGCATGGCTTGTAGCAGAGTGCTTTTACCCGCACCATTGGGGCCAATAATCCCAACTACCCGCCCAGGGTGAATTACGAAATTAATATCTCTGAGAGCCTGTACCGCTCGGTACTGCACCGCCAACTGGCGCACCGAAATCTTATGACTGCCATTCATATAGACTATTTGTGCATCTGGACCCTGGGTTGAACCTGTATCAAAAGGCGGGGGTTGAGTCTTCATGGCAGCGTCTCCACTCAGCCTAAGCAAAAATGAAAGGAATATGAAAATAGGGTAACTTAAAAAATGAAAGGAATATGAAAATAAATATTGACTTCTCATATGATTACTGCTCCACATCGCCCCCAAAGCGGTCACCCCCAAAGCGGCTATAAGATTCATAGTTACGGACAGGCGATCGCGGGCCTCTTGCTCAGTGTCTGGTTAAGTGGCTGCAATATCGGTTCTCAGCCTGCCCCTAACCAATCTGCTGCCAACGGGGCGGTTAAGCCCAGCGTAGTTTCTACCAGCACTATCCTGACCGACTTAACCGCTCAGATTGCCGCAGATGAAGTGCAACTAATCGGCATCCTCGAACCTGGAACCGATCCACATGTTTATGAACCTGTACCAGCAGACAGCCGAGACTTAGAAAAAGCAGATTTAATTTTTTACAACGGCTATAACCTGGAGCCAGGTCTAATTAAGCTGATGAATGCCGCTGGGGGGCGGGCCCAAAAAGTTGCCGTGGGCGAAGTTGTCCCACCATTGCAGCTTCAGAAAGGCCAGAGAGAAACTGTCCCCGATCCCCACGTTTGGGGCAATGTCAAAAATGTCATGCAGATGGTCACGGCCATTCGTGATGCCTTAATTGAACTTTCACCCGACGATCGCGATCGCTTTACCCAGAATGCCGCTCAGCTCACCGCGCAGCTAGAAGAGTTGGACCAATGGATTACTCAACAAATCCAAACCATTCCCCCAGAAAAACGGCGCTTAGTCACCACTCATGATGCCTTTCAGTATTATGCTCGCGCCTACAATCTCGATATTATTGGCACCCTAATTGGCATTAGCACCGAAGAACAACCGAGTGCTCAGACGGTGCAACGCTTGGTTGAATCCGTGAAGTCGGCTCAAGTACCAGCCATTTTTGCCGAAACCACGATTAATCCAGCTCTGATCAAAACCGTAGCTCAAGAGGCAGGCGTACAACTCGCCCCGCGATCGCTTTACTCAGACTCTATTGGTGCTGCGGGGAGTGATGGCGACTCCTACATCAAAATGATGGTGGTTAATACTCAGACTATTGTTGAGGCGTTGGGTGGCAAGGTCACCCCCTTTCAACCAAGCCACAGGCCACAAAGTACTAATCAAAAGCCATAACCTGCAATTGTACTTATGGGCGATCGCCAAACTTTTCACGATTAGGCGTTAAACCTGAGCGAATGTCTTAACTTTCTGATACAAGTGGAAGATAAGCTTCTAGTGAAGAACCAGTAATGGCTGCATCTGAGATAGATATTGACCTTGCGCCGTTTATTGACCACACCCTGCTCAGTCCAATCGCTACACCAGAACAGGTCGAGCAGTGGTGTGATGAGGCAATACGCTTTAATTTTGCAGCAGTTTGCGTTTACCCCATCTTTGTGCGCCAAGCCACCCATCTCTTGCACAACAAGCGACCAAGAGTTTGCACAGTGATTGGTTTTCCTACAGGTGCTACCACCTCTGCCGTCAAGCTTTACGAAGCTCAAGAGGCTGTAGATAACGGAGCCACTGAATTAGATGTGGTGCTGAATTTAGGCTGGCTCAAAACTGGCAAAACCAACGAATTATTTCAAGAAATTGCCGCTATCCGTGAAGCGACCGACCAAACAATTAAAGCCATCTTAGAAACCACCCTCCTCACTCCTCCCGAAAAGCAGACGGCAACCGAGATTTGTATGGATGCTGGAGTAGCCTTTCTCAAGACCAGTACGGGATGGCATGGGGGAGCAACTGTTGAGGATGTCCGCCAATTAAAGGAAATGACCCGCGACCGAGTGGGAATTAAAGCATCGGGTGGCATCCGCACCGCCCAGCAAGCTTTGGATTTAATTGTGGCAGGGGCAACTCGCTTAGGTACGTCTCGCAGCATCGATCTCCTGCGTCAGCGCGATACCCTAGAGGGAGTAAGAGGTAAGGGGCAGGAAGCTGACGGTTAGCGACCCTGACTTTTTGTTGCCGCTCTCTTGCTTGTAACCCTTGCCTTGACTTCTGTATGAGTCGAACTTATAAAGCCACTGGAATTAATCTCAAGGGTGCTCCTCTCGGCGAGTCCGATCGCTTGCTCACTGTTTTGACGCGGGAACATGGGTTGATTCGGGTTGTGGCACCAGGGGCGCGCAAGCACCACTCCAAACTGGGAGGGCGCAGCGGCTTGTTTGTCGTGAACGAATTACTGATTTCAAAGGGGCGATCGCTCGATAAAATTACACAAGCAGAAACCTTGGAATCCTATCCAGGTTTAAGCCAAGACCTAGCTAAGTTAACTGCCAGCCAGTACTTAGCAGAACTGGTCCTCTGTCAGGCGTTGAGCGATCAACCTCAAGAAGAGTTATTTTGCCTATTCAACGAACACCTTTGTCGCTTAGAAAGTTTATCCAGTAGCAGTGCAGGCAACGGTTTAGCATCGTTTGGTGTATTGGCCCATCTAGCTCAAGCAGTCTTTCACTTACTCGCTTTGGCAGGGGTCGCACCTCAGGTACAAACCTGCTGCGTGACTCAACGTCCTCTCACTCCAAACCTAAACGACGATAACTGGCGGATTGGCTTCAACATGGCTGCGGGTGGCGCAATTGATTTGGCAGAACTAGAGCATTTAGGCGAAGGTGCTAGAGTACCGTCTCGCATTAAAAACGCTGGATTTCAGACTACCAAAGGCACTCAGGGCAACACCTCAAAACCAATCCTGCGCGATCGCCACTCGCCTACTGTGACTACGATGGCTCCATCTACAGGTCAGGCGATCGCTGCTGCCCCTGCCAACTACCACGTTGTCAATCATCAGCAAAAATCTTCCGTTCCCAGTCTCCAACTCAACGCAGTTGAACTATCTCTCCTGCAACACCTGGCTCAACCTGAACTCCTTCAGTTAGATGCATTCTCTCTAGAGTTAGAGCAAAATGCCTTTAACACCTCGGCTTATCAAGCTGCCTGGCTGAAGGTTGAGCGGATTTTACGCCAGTGCGCTCAGTATCATTTCGATCGCCCGATTCGTTCCGCTGCCTTGATTGATACCTGTTTCCTGTCTGTGCCAACTGCTCCCTAACTGCCTCAATTATGATGCGATTGTCGGATTCTGATTTGCAACTGCTGGCTTTGCCATCCCTCAGCCATGCCAATTCTGGGATGGCCCATTCTGAAATGGAAGCTAGTAACCGCTATCATTCTCAGCAAAATGGCGATCGCGATGCCGATCCGGAAATGGGTCCAGCGAAATACCATTCAGCTCACAATCGCCTCTCTCAAGAGGAGTTGGCAGAAATCACCAAGACAGAGCAGTGCAAAGATGTTGAACTTGCCCAAGGCGTTGAACCAAACACATCTGCTGGCGGTCTTGAGGGGCCTAATACGCTCGCAGGATTAGCGCCTCTTCCAGGGGTCAGCTCCTTGCCCACTAGTAATGGCTCAACTAGCAATGGCACTTCTCCCAACCTTGAATCTTCTACTGATCTATCAGAGGATTTTGAGCAGGGATTTTTACCAGTGCTCAAAAATCGTAATTTCCTAGCCTTGTGGAGTGGCCAGGTTTTTTCGCAATTAGCTGACAAAGTCTACTTAGTCCTGATGATTGCGCTGATTGCTAGCCGCTTTCAAGCCGAAGATCAAACCATCAGCGGTTGGGTGTCTTCGATCATGATTGCCTTTACCATCCCAGCCGTCTTGTTTGGGTCTGTCGCCGGAGCCTTAGTCGATCGCTGGCCTAAGAAGCCTGTGCTGGTAATCACCAATTTGCTTCGGGGAGGATTGGTCTTAACGTTGCCCCCGCTCCTATGGATTTCTCAAGGTTGGGCACCCCTTGGAGGCTTTCCTATTGGCTTTGGCATTTTATTAGGGGTCACCTTTCTCGTTTCCACCCTGACCCAATTTTTTGCTCCGGCTGAGCAGTCAGTGATTCCCTTGATGGTGGAGCGGCGACATTTGTTATCCGCTAATTCCCTCTATACCACCACCATGATGGCCTCTGTGATTATTGGCTTTGCTGTGGGAGAGCCGCTGTTGGCGATCGCGGATCATCTTACGGCTCAAATTAGCGGGGGCCTAAATATTGGCAAAGAACTTGTCGTCGGTGGCGGCTATGCGATCGCCGGGATCATTTTGCTGATGCTGCGAACAGGTGAAAAAATTACTGTTCCCGAGCAAGCATCTCCCCACATTTGGCAAGACGTGCGTGAGGGACTAGATTACTTAAGGCAGCAAACCCGTGTCCGCAGCGCTCTCATTCAACTAGTCATTCTATTCTCAATTTTTGCGGCTCTAGCCGTGTTGGCCGTCCGTTTAGCAGAAGTGATTCCAGGGATTAAATCTTCTCAGTTTGGTTTCCTACTCGCTGCTGGCGGTGTTGGCATGGCAGGTGGAGCCACAATTTTAGGGCAGTTTGGGCAACGCTTCTCTCACAATCAGTTGAGTTTGATTGGCTCGATTGGCATGGCAGCTTCCCTGCTCGGCTTAGCTCTATTTACCCATCAGCTTTGGCCAGTCTTGGTACTACTTACCTCACTAGGTGGTTTTGCGGCCATTGTAGGGGTGCCGATGCAAACCACGATTCAAGAAGAAACGCCTGAAGAAATGCGTGGCAAGATTTTTGGCTTGCAAAATAATGCTATTAATATTGCCTTGACTTTACCGCTTGCCTTAGCGGGGGTGGCAGAGACATTCTTGGGTCTGCGGGCTGTATTTGTCAGCTTGGCACTGTTGGCGATCGCAGGAGGGCTCCTGACCTGGTATATTTCCCGTACAGGATCAAATCCGTTAGCCAACACTGACAAATCATAGGTTGACACTCATCTGAATGCACATTGCTTGGCTTGGAAAAAAATCGCCCTTCTGCGGCAACGTTACTTATAGTCGGGAAGTTACCAATAATCTGCTAGATCGGGGATACCAGGTCAGCTTTCTGCACTTTGCACAGGAAGAAGACACTCCAGCAGCCTGGTCAGACTATCAGGAAGTCTCTATTCCCTTTCTTTATAAGTCTCAGGTTTACACCATTCCCACCCTCAAATCCAGCAAAGTTCTGGCGCAGGCGCTCCGGGAACTCAAGCCTGACCTAGTCCATGCTTCCTTAACGCTATCGCCTCTCGATTTTTTGCTGCCAGAGATTTGTGCTGAGCTAGATTTGCCCTTGGTGGCTACCTTTCATCCTGCGTTCGATCGCAGGCGTAGACTAACTTCCAGTACTCAGCACTTGACCTACCAGCTCTACGCGCCTTTCCTAGCTAACTACGATAGCGTCATTGTCTTCTCTGATATTCAACGAGATTTGTTGGTGCGCTTGGGCGTTTCTCCCGACAGAGTGGCAGTGATTCCGAATGGAGTTGACGTTCAAAAATACTCCCCCGGTCCTTCCCGTCTGAAAGCAGAGCTAAAGGCCCAGCAAATTTACGTTTATCAAGGCCGCATTGCTCTAGAGAAGAACGTCGAGTCTTTATTGCGCGGCTGGAAACAGGCGAATATGGGGCCTGAGTGCAAGCTAGTCATTGTGGGAGACGGACCCCTGAGACCCTCACTAGAACCATTCTACGGTCCAGATGCAGGCATCATATGGTTGGGGTTTGAAGCCGATGAGCAACGCCGCATCGAGATTTTGCGCGGTTCAGATGTATTTATTTTGCCTTCTTTTGTAGAAGGGTTGTCGCTGTCCCTGCTAGAGGCAATGGCCTGTGGCGTTGCTTGTATCGCTACGGATGCTGGGGCAGACGGGGAAGTTTTAGCGGGAAATGGAGTCAGTGGGGATGCGGGCGTCATTTTGAAGCCTCAAGGCGTGCATGGACAATTACGCCACATTTTGCCCATGTTCCGTAACTTACCGGAACTGGCGGCTTTGCTAGGCCAAAAGGCTCGCCAACGCGTGCTAGAACGCTACACCCTCAATGGCAACATCACGCAAATAGAAGAGCTTTACGCCCAGGTATTACAACGAGGGCGGGTCCAAGTTGGTAGCCGAGTTTAGTCAGCATATTGAGGGGTCAGCTCTCAGCTAAGGGGTACTGCGGCAGCAGGTAGAGGCCAACCTAGCCGGGTGGGCTGCTGATAAACTCGCTTCAAGGTGCTGATATCTCTAGGAGAAATAGCTGCTGGCTGACGCACCTGCGAAAAATAAAGGGCATCGGTTTGCAACGGGCTATGTCCCCACAGCCCCAAAGCATGGCCTAGTTCGTGACGGGCTGCTGCTTGGATGTATTGGGCTGTTTGGCTCGGACGCAACCAAATCTTGCAACGATGAGACAGTACAGGTGAAGTATTACCAGTTTGCTGGGCATAAAGTTCGTAGCGAGTTTCGGCGGAGCGGACTCGGTAATTGCGATCGCTCGGTTTCGGCCCCTCTTTGGGTAAAGGAGGTGGCGATCGCCAAATGGTAATATCTGCTTGCTCTGGGCGATCGATTAGCTGCAACGGTAGATAAGCTTGCCATTCCGTGACTGCTTGGGTCACTACCCGCGTCCAGACTTGAGCTGAAGATTCTGGTTTTGCGGCTGCCCCAGTTGATGTGGTAGTTACTGGCGACTCAACGTAAACCTTGATCGGAAACTGAGACCAAATTAAAGCGCCGATGGGTAGCGGCTGAATTTGGTCAAAATAGTCACCCTGGTTGGAGCGATCGCGCCAACTCGCCAATGTGCTTGGCAAGGAATGCACTTGTAGGGGCGGCAGGGGCGGAGACGGAGTTGTTGGCTGAGCTAGCAGAGGCCCGGATAGAATTATCTGCACTAGAGGCGGCTGGGCTGACTCAAGGGCGGCAATGGGACCAAGCCAGGAGGTACTGAGTACGATAAGCACAATGGTTCCTAAGCCCAGCCAGACGCCTTGGCTAAATTGCTTGAGTTGGCGATCGCCTGAATGCGCGGAACCCCTCTGAAGAAAAAGCGATCGGCCTCTGCGTAACAGTAGAACCAATCGCCTTTGTAACCAATACATAACGCTCAATGTGCTCTCAAATGATGCTACCGATTAAACCATCCCGCACTCAGACCCACGGTTAAGGCCATAAAGACCACGACTAAGGTCCAGGTAACCCGGTTCAAGGTAGTTTCAGCACTTTTAGTACTGGTAAAGAGTTGAGCTTGTCCACCAATACCTCCCAACCCATCCCCTTTAGGGCTGTGGAGGAGGACCAAAATAATAAGGCCGAGCGCCGACAAGGCCCAGATTGCCTGAATGATGTAAGTTAGTGTCATCGCAGCCAGCTCAATTGCAATAAGTTTAACGGAACAGAAATTCTATAAAGACACTCGCACAGGAGTTCGGTTCGCTCGCACATCAATCGTGGCTGGCTGAATCATCGAACGACCTGTCATTTCGGGTGGTTGTGGCAGCTTCAAAATATCCAAAATGGTTGGGGCAATGTCCGCTAAGCGACCATCCGATCGCAGGGAAACTTCTGTCCCATGACCTGGAATTTTCAGTCCTTCCCCTTCTACCACAATAAAGGGAACTGGATTTGTTGTGTGAGCGGTCCAAGCGCTGCCCTGCTCATCTCGCATATACTCAGCGTTGCCGTGGTCAGCCGTAATCAGTGCAGTGCCTCCCGCTTGCCCGATACTCTCTAGCAAACGACCCAAACATCGGTCCACTGTTTGCAACGCCTGGACTGTCGCTTCAATCTGGCCTGTATGACCAACCATGTCGGGGTTAGCATAATTGATCACTACTAACGAATAAATCCGCTTTTCAATCGCGGCGATCGCTACATTAGTGACTTCTTCAGCAGACATGGCGGGGGCGCGATCATAAGTTGGCACCATTGGGCTGGGCACCAATTCTCGGTCTTCGCCAGCAAATGGCTCCTCAATGCCCCCATTGAAGAAGTAGGTGACGTGAGCATACTTTTCAGTTTCAGCAGTGCGGAACTGATGCAAGCCGTGACTAGCAATCACTTCGCCCAAGATATTGCTAAGGTTCTGCGGCTCAAACGCTACGAGCACTTGTAGATTCGAGTCGTATTGAGTAAAGGTCGCAAAGGTGAGCGGTTGAATTTGCTCCCGCTCGAATCCTTTGAAGTTGGGATCAACAAAGGCTTGGGTGAGCTGACGTGCCCGATCAGGACGGAAGTTGAAAAAGATGACTCCATCTCCCGGCGCGATCGCCCCTGGCGCAACCCGAGTGGGTAATAAAAACTCGTCCGTTGTGCCTTCTGCGTAAGCAGCTAGTAACACTTCTAGCGCCGAACGCCCGTCTCCAGGACCATCATTCGTCATCACGTCATAAACGCGCTGGACTCGATCCCAACGATGATCGCGATCCATGCTGTAGTAGCGACCGCTGATCGTAACAATGCGACCCGTACCCGTACGCTGGATGTAGGCCTGGAGACTTTGGATGGCCCCTTTCCCATCCATCGGCTGTGTATCGCGACCGTCAGTAATAGCATGGATACAGACATCAGCGATGCCTTGCTCCTTAGCTAGGTCTAACAAGCCAAACAGATGGTTGAGATGAGAGTGCACTCCCCCTTCGGAGCACAGCCCTACCAGATGCAGCTTGCTGCCCCGTTGCTTCACGGCTTGGCAAGCCTTCAATAAAGCTGGGTTGCTGAGTAGAGTGCCATCTTCAACCGCATCTGAGATCCGCACCAACTCCTGAGGGACAATTCGACCCGCACCAATATTGAGATGACCAACCTCGGAGTTGCCCATTTGGCCTTCCGGCAGGCCGACATCTTTCCCAGACGTACGAATCAAAGTTCTGGGGTAAGCAGCCCACAAGCTGTTCATCACGGGTGTTTTGGCAGCGGCAATGGCATTGCCATCAGTTTCTTCCCGGTATCCCCAACCGTCTAAGATGACTAGCACCACCGGAGAAACAGGTGCTTGCGCCATACTAAGTTGCCCTTTCATTCAGTGATTTCTCCGCAATCATACCATCGAGTTTTGAATCTAAAATTGCTGATGCCACAAGAATCTGATGTAGTTCTGGATTAAGCTTGAGCCTGCGTTTTTTTAGCCTTCTCTTTCTCTTTTTGCTTTTCCCGTTTTGCTGCTACTTTGGCCGCTTTTTCAGCTTCAATGGCAGCGAGCTGATCCTTTTCTTTTTCTTCAGCAACCTTATCTAAATAGTAGTGATAATCTCCTAAATAAACTCGGAATTCTCCGTCTCGAATTTCCACAATTTTGTTAGCGACTTGGGAGATGAAATAGCGATCGTGCGAAACAATAATTGCCGTCCCATCATAGTTTTGCAGCGCCTCTTCCAGCATTTCTTTAGCTGGAATATCGAGGTGATTGGTAGGCTCATCTAAGATCAGCAGATTAGCAGGACGCAAAAGCATCTTAGCCAGAGCTAGACGGGCTTTCTCGCCTCCGCTCAATGCTTCCACTCGTTTATAGACGGTGTCTCCACTAAATAGAAATCGACCTAATAATGTCCGAACTTCCTCATTTTTCCAGTCAGGGACTTCGTCATGAATAGTTTCCATGACAGTCTTATTAAGGTCTAGTGCTTCAGCTTGATTTTGCTCAAAGTAGCTGGGAATAACGTTATGATCCCCTAACTTAACGCTACCTTCCGTCGCCTGCTCCATGCCCATGATTATGCGGAGAACCGTCGATTTACCAGCTCCATTTGGACCTAGGAAAGCTACGCGATCGCCCCGTTCGATCAGCAGTTCCGCACCTAGAAAGAGAATTTTCTCGTCATAGGTATGGACTAAATCTTCAATCATCACCACTTCTCGACCACTGCGAGGAGCAGGGGGGAACCGGAAATGGAGAGTTCGTACATCTCCAGTGGGAGCTTCGATCCGCTCTATTTTTTCTAACTGCTTCTCACGGCTCTTAGCCTGAGTGCTACGAGTTGCACTGGCACGGAAACGATCCACAAAAGTTTGCTGCTTATCAAGCTCTTTTTGCTGACGCTCGTAAGCACTGAGTTGAGCATCGCGCAGCTCAGACTTCTGCTGTAAATAAGCGGAGTAGTTCCCCAAGTAGGTGGTAGAAACTCCGCGCTCCGTTTCTACAATTTGAGTGCAGAGGCGATCTAAGAACTCTCGGTCATGCGAAACAATCACCAGCGGCGTGCTCAGTCCCTTAAGGTAAGTTTCCAACCACTCAATCGTTTCTAGATCTAGGTGGTTCGTCGGCTCGTCTAGTAGCAAGAGATCAGGCGACTGGAGCAAGATTTTGCCCAAACTCATCCGCATCTGCCAACCCCCGCTAAAGGCGCTGACTAAGCGATCGCCATCTTCGGGTTCAAAACCAATCTCTGGTAAAATTTTCTCGATTTGCGCTTCTAAACCGTAGCCATCCAGGGCTTCAAACTGCCGTTGGAACCGATCCATCTTGCGGATCAGTACATCTAGTTCTTCTGGAGTGGCAGTTTCCATTTGCCGATGGATTTCTGACAATGCCGTATGAGCTTGGTTTGCCTCTTCAAAAGCTTGCCACATCTCTTCTCGGACAGTCCGAGATGGATTCACATCAAACTCTTGGGTGAGATGAGCAATCCGCAAGCTAGAAGGTCGGATAATCTCACCCGTTGTCGGCTCCATCTCCCCTGCAATAATCTTTAACTGGGTCGATTTTCCTGCCCCGTTTACCCCAACTAAACCAATGCGATCGCCCGGTTTAACCTCCCAGCTGACATCCTTTAGAACTTCGCCAGTGGGGTAAATTTTGCTAATACGCTCTAACCGTAGCATTCAGAGCCTCCAAGGCAGGTAGGGTGGGGAGATTGGGTATGAGGCAGGAGTGCAGCTTTTCCCAGCGATCGCTCAGGCTAAATCTGCAACAAAATTTAATTATAGTTGGCGGTCAACGATCCTTTACATCCGTAAGTTCGATCCCTATAAAACTAAATCATCAGAATTTAACAGTCACACTCTATTCAATTTCTCTAACAACTGAAAAAGCTAAACGCCTGTACCGTTTCATTACTAACAGTACAGGCGTGACTGAGCCACTCGTGCTTTTCTCAACTCTAACCAACTTAGGCAGATGTAGAAGTTGAAGCTGCCAACTCTTCTAAACGTTCCTGCTGATCCTGACCAATACAGGTCTGAATTAACAACTCTAAATCTCCTTCTAGGAGCGGGGATAAGGTAAAGTTTTGACCAAGGCGATGGTCTGTAACTCGGTTGTCTTTGTAGTTGTAAGTGCGAATTTTTTCAGAACGAGAGCCAGTTCCTACCTGGGAACGTCGCATAGAGGTGACTGCCTCTTGCTGTTCTCGCAACTTCATCTCATACAACTTCGCGCGCAGAATTTGCATGGCTCGCTCGCGGTTTTGTAGCTGCGATCGCTCCTCAGTACA
Source organism: Trichocoleus sp. FACHB-591 (assembly GCF_014695845.1). Taxonomy (NCBI): domain Bacteria; kingdom Bacillati; phylum Cyanobacteriota; class Cyanophyceae; order Leptolyngbyales; family Trichocoleusaceae; genus Trichocoleus; species Trichocoleus sp. FACHB-591. Next base: position 219,137 of record NZ_JACJPA010000102.1, on the reverse strand, counting down.
AAAAATGCGAATTCCAGTCGGTTTGTGAAACAAATCAACCGCTGTCTCTACCTTGTTGACGTTCTGTCCACCTGCTCCACCAGAACGAGCTGTGGTTAGCTCAATCTCTTTGGGATCAATGTGAACTTCCACTTCATCAACTTCTGGCATAATTGCCACCGTTGCAGTCGAGGTATGCACACGGCCCGAGGCTTCTGTCAAAGGCACCCGTTGAACTCGGTGCACTCCTGCTTCAAACTTTAGCTTGCTGTAAACTTGTTCGCCTTGAATTTCCAAAACGGCTTCCTTGAAGCCTCCCATATCTGCGGTAGACTCACTCACTAGCTTGACTCGCCAGTTTTGGCCTTCAGCATAACGTGAGTACATCCGCACCAGATCGCCTGCCCAGATGCTGGCTTCGTCTCCACCAGTTCCAGCTCGAATCTCCAGCATGATGTTCTTGTCATCATTGGGATCGCGAGGTAGCAACAAAATCTTGAGGCGGCGCTCTAGCTGTTCGGTTTTTGCTTCTAGTTCTTCCACCTCCAAAGCCGCCATTTCTTGCAGCTCTGGATCACTCGCCGTTTCCTTCCAAACCTGACGAGCTCCTACCAGTTCTTCTTGAGTTGCCTTCCAATCATCATAGGTGTTGACCACTTCTTCCATGGATGAACGTGCTTTTGCTACCCGCTGAAACTCATTCGGGTCAGTTGCAACATCCGGGTCAGCCAGCCGACGGGTTAACTCATTGAAGGTTTGCTCAACGGATCTTAATTTATCTAACAGGTAGGTTTCGGCCATAGAACAGCTTCCGCTTCACACAAAAGAGAGGTGTTTAGAAAAAAGTTAAACGCCCTAGCAGCTCATCCAGGGCGATACCAACTAAGCACCTATCTATTTCTTCTTCGTTTGAGCTGTGTCTTGGTCTGCTTGGCCATCCATCATGCCGTACTTACGCAGGAAGCGCTCTACCCGACCTTCTGTATCAATAATCTTTTGAGTACCGGTGTAGAACGGGTGGTTACCAGACCAAACATCAACATGCAACTCTGGCTTAGTAGATCCCACGGTCATTACTACTTCCCCATTGCAGTACACTTTAGCCTCTGGGTACCACTCAGGATGAATCTCTGACTTAGGCATGACTCTTTCTCTCTAACTTGGCTATGCTCTATACAAATTTTAGCTTTTAGCTTCTCACTGGTAGAGGCTGAAGCTAGGGATGAAAAACATTCCCGGACCAGGAATGCTGAGAAAATGGTTAACGCTTGGAGAACTGAGGTGCTTTCCGAGCCTTACGCAGACCGTATTTCTTCCGCTCTTTAGCCCGGGGATCACGGGTGAGGTACCCTTCAATCTTCAGAGGTTTCCGATTTTCTGGATCGAGCTGGCATAAAGCACGCGCTACGCCTAAGCGAATAGAGTCGGCTTGACCTGTCAAACCCCCACCTTCAGCGTTGACAAGAATGTCGTATTCGTTTTCCAAACCCAACGTCTCCAAGGGAGCCTTGGCAACAGACAGGTAGGCTGGATTGAATTGCAGGTACAAATCTCCAGGTTTGCCATTGATCACTAGCTGACCATTACCTGGAACTAAACGGACTCGCGCCACGGCAGACTTACGACGGCCTGTGCCCCAGTAAACAACGCGATCGCTCTGTTCAATTGCTTGCATTACTTCTCTCCTCCAGGAATGGTTTGAATATTTAATACTTCAGGCTGCTGAGCTGCATGGGGGTGCTCCGGTCCTGCGTAGACTTTGAGCTTTGTAAATAGCTGACGACCCAAAGTATTCTTTGGCAACATGCCCCGCACAGCCTGCTCAACAATTCTCTCTGGTACACGAGCTTGCAACTTAGCAAAAGTTTCAGTCTTCATACCCCCCGGACGGCCAGAATGGCGGCGATATAGCTTTTGGCTTCGCTTTTTACCAGTCACAGCAACTTTGTCTGCATTCACCACAATTACAAAGTCGCCCGTGTCCATGGATGGGGTGTAAGTTGGTTTGTTCTTACCCCGTAACACCATCGCAATTTCGCTAGCAAGGCGGCCTAGACGCTTATCAGCAGCATCTACAACGTACCATTTGCGGTCTAAAGTATCCTGAGGAGGAAGATAGGTTTTGTTCATAAAGGTCTTTGTATCCTTGACAAAGGGATGAGTCTACAGAAAGCCTTCAACGGTGCTCAGATTAAGCAGTGTTCTGAAACAGCCGTTGTTGGCAAAACCAACTTTGGTTGAGTATCAAACCAAATATCGGGTGAAAAAGGAGATTGGGGATATCCCACTCTCAAAAGGCAAAGTCCTTGAGGAGGGGCAGCATACTTGACCTGGTCTCGACGCTCAGCCTGCCAAAGCTCTGTAAATTCCTCTGGCGATCGCGTCCCTCTACCAACTTCTACTAACAAGCCCATCAGTAAGCGGACCATGCCATACAAGAAACCACTTGCTTGAATCTCCACATGAACCATTGGTCCTTGGCGCTGACAAGTCACATCCTGAACTTCAACCCAAGAGTGAGCCCGCTTAGATCCAGCGCGGTGAAAAGCAGCTAAGTGATGTCGGCCTAGCAAAGGATTGAGGGCTTCCTGCATCAGCAAGTCATCCAAAGGCGCATAGTAGTAATGCCAGGTAAAGGACTGCACAAACAGGTTAGGCACCGAATCGGTATACAGGGTATAACGATAGCGTCGCCAGGAAGCTGAAAATCGAGCGTGCCAGTCTGCATCCACTGCTACCGAGGCCCGAATCAAGATGTCTTTTGGTAGCCGCGAGTTGAGAACAGAAGCCCAGCGACAGGCTGGGATCGCTGAATCATGAACATCGAAATGAGCCACTTGAGCAGCAGCATGAACTCCAGAATCAGTCCTACCTGCTCCAAAGAGAACAACTGGGCGCTCTAGCACCGACTCCAGAGCCTTTTCAATCTCTTCTTGCACTGTCCGATGTCGAGCCTGGCGTTGCCATCCATGAAAATGAGTGCCCAGGTATTGAATTACCAGGGCAACTCGCTGGAATGTTTTTGGCTTTAGTCCAGCGACCGAATCCAGATCGTCGGGTGACAGAGGCAGTGCAGAGGACATGAGATCTCAAAGGGTCTTGATCAAGTCAGCTCGATAATCGCCATATCAGCATTATCTCCTCGGCGTGAAACGGTACGCAAAATCCGGGTATAGCCACCCTGGCGATTGCCATACCGAGTACTCGCTTGTTCAAACAGGGCATGAACCAACTGCTTGTCATAGAGATAACCTAGAGCTCGGCGACGAGCTGCTAGGGAACCATCTTTAGCCAAAGTAATCATATGCTCCACTTCAGATCGAACTGCTTTAGCTCGAGTTTTAGTGGTTGTAATCCGACCATTACGGATAACTTCAGTAGCAAGCGCTCTCAACAGCGCTCGACGCTGATCGGCAGGCTTGCCAAGTTGATGAACACGACAACGGTGACGCATGACATTCTGTAGGAAGTAAACAGCCTAATTAATTTCAGACTTTAGTTTTGTGAGTACCAAAGTCTGAATTGCAAGGATAGGTCAAATTGACCGCGAAAGACCAGACTAACCTCTTAACTAGTCTTTGCAGACTTTTCTTGCGGCAGGGTAATACCCATCCGTTGTTGCAGCGCTTCAATCACTTCTTCGGCAGATTTTTGGCCAAAGTTCTTGATTTCCAGCAAATCTTCCTGGCTGTAATCCAGCAGGTCTGCAACAGTGTTAATCTGAGCCCGCTTCAGACAGTTATAAGCCCGTACTGAAAGCTGTAATTCTTCAATGGCGACCTGACCAATCGGATCCTCATCCGGGAACTCATCTTTGTCCATTGGCTCAAAGGTGATGTCCTTAAGAGGATTGAACAGGTCGACCAAAATATTTGCAGCTTGGCTCAGCGCTTCCTGCGGCGTTAAGCTTCCGTCTGTCCAGACCTCCATAATCAGTCGGTCTTTTTCGAGTGAACCACCTACACGAGCGTCTTCAACGCTGTAGTTCACCTTCCGAACAGGCATGAAAACTGCATCAATGTGGAGGAAATCTAACGCAGCCGCCTCATCACGTCCACGATCAACAGCTCGGTACCCTTTGCCACGCTCAGCTCTAAACTCCATCTCCAGGGTTGCCCCTGTAGAAAGCGTAGCAACATACTGATCGGGGTTTACCAACTCTACTTCAGACGGTAGATCAAACTGAGCAGCTGTAACGGTTGCAGGACCATGCACCAACAATCTACCCAGTTGAGGCTGAGAAGAATAGCTTTTAAGAACAATCTGCTTCATGTTGAGCAGAATATCCAAGACATCTTCCCGAACACCTGGAATAGTTGCGAATTCGTGATTTACGCCTGCAATCCGAACAGATGTAACTGCCGATCCTTCTAAGTTAGATAGCAAAACTCGTCTAAGAGCATTCCCAACCGTAGTTCCTTGACCACGCTCAAGGGGTTCCAGAACGAACCTACTGTACTGACTCTGATCGTTTTCAGTATTAGACTCTACACACTCAACCTGAAACTGCGCCACGGAGCGACCTCCCTTCTCCATATCCCCGGAAGGCATAGCCTTCCTAATCCAAAACCCTGCACAAATGCTCAGTCATCAGTACGGAGCCAAAACGTTTCAGCTTAACTGAGAGCTGAAGTTCCTTAGCGACTCAAATCAAAGTTAAACACGGCGACGCTTAGGCGGACGGCAACCGTTATGAGGAATTGGAGTTACATCTCGAATTAGAGTAATTTCCAATCCAACAGCTTGAAGGGCTCGGATGGCGGTTTCGCGGCCAGCTCCAGGACCACTAACCATGACCTCAATTTGGCGCATGCCTTGATCAGTAGCTCGTCGAGCTGCACTTTCTGCCGCAGTTTGGGCTGCGAAGGGTGTTCCTTTCTTAGCTCCTTTGAAGCCACTTGAGCCTGAAGATGCCCAAGAAATTACCTCACCGATTGTGTCAGTGATGGTAACAATGGTGTTGTTGAACGTTGATTGGATATGAGCCACACCACTGGGTACATTCCGCTTTTGTTTACGGGGTCCAGATTTTTTGGTCGGTTGTCGCGCCATATGAGTTTCTTAGATTGAAGTGTTGACTTGCTTAATGAATTACGACAATGTCAGAAGTGCGTAGCTACGCACTTCATGGGGTAATTATTTCTTGCTAGGAGCCTTCTTTTTACCGGCAACGGTGCGACGACCACCACGACGAGTACGAGCATTCGTACGAGTTCTTTGGCCCCGCACTGGTAGGCCCATGCGGTGGCGACGCCCTCTGTAAGTACCGATGTCCATCAACCGCTTGATGTTCATTGCTTCTAAGCGTCTTAGGTCGCCCTCAATCTCGTAGTTGGTTTCTACGGTCTCTCTGAGGGCAGCGACATCAGCGTCGCTCAAATCCTTGACTCGCGTATCAGGGTTCACACCTGTCGCAGCCAAGACTTCCTTGGATCGCGTTAGTCCAATCCCATAAATATAAGTCAGACCAATCTCAACGCGTTTGTCGCGAGGAAGGTCTACCCCGGCAATCCGTGCCACGTCTTCTACTCCCTAGTTTTGCTTTCCTGCTGTGGTCTTCAACAACGATGCTGGTTAGCATCTACATAAGATGGGTGAGTTAACCTTGGCGCTGCTTGTGTTTTGGATTGGAGCAGATCACCATCACCCGACCGCGACGGCGAATCACGCGGCATTTCTCACAAATTTTCCGGACAGATGCTCGAACTTTCATGCCTTGTCTCGGCAGCACTACAAAAGTGATATTATATCAAATTCTTATAATTTGCGTCAAACAATTTTCCTGACAATAACTTTTGCTAAAGTTATGCCCCTTATTTCTTATTGCGCAAACGGTAGGTGATGCGACCTTTGGTGAGGTCATAGGGAGTTAATTCTACTTTGACACGATCGCCGGGCAAAATCTTAATGTAATTGCGACGAATCTTCCCAGAGATATGGGCAAGAACGTTAAATCCGTTGTCTAGGTCAACGCGAAACATAGCATTAGGTAAGGACTCTGTAACGGTCCCTTCCATTTCGATCAGATCTTGTTTAGACAATTCACTTCTCCTCAAAATTGGGTTATTTAGGTTCAAAGACACAAAGACAGGTTAATTGTCTATCTCAGAATCAAGACATTCTGAGTATAGATAATTAACCCTTCATTAACAGGCTATCAAATCTAGAACGCGGCTGTCGGCAATTAAAAAGCCCACTCATTCTGATCACAGCGATTGATATCTATTGCAATCACTATAGTTATTCGGCAGTTATTGAGTGAACCGAAAACGTAAAAATCACACTTTTACGGCTGCTTGCAAGGCATCAGTAACTGCTTCCATAGGTTGATTACCGTTGACGGACACGAGTTGCTGGCGATCGCGATAGAAGCTAATTAGTGGAGCTGTTTGCGCGTGGTAAACGGCTAAGCGATGCCGAATCACTTCTTCTGTATCATCTTTGCGTAAGCGCTTCAACAAGCGCTCCACTAGAACTTCATCTGGAACTTCTAGGCTAATTACGCGATCGTAGGAAGAATTAATCTTCGTAAGCAGCTCATCTAGAAATCCGGCCTGTGCAACATTACGAGGAAAGCCATCAAGAATCCAGCCAGTCGCTGTATCTTCTCGGCTCAATCTTGCCTGGATCATATCCAGAATTAACTGGTCGGGAACCAGCTCCCCTTGGTCCATATAAGACTGGGCTTTAAGCCCTAAATCGCTCTGTCGAGCGACATTATCTCGCAGGATATCACCCGTAGAAATATGGGGAATATTCAAGAGATTTGCCAAGACCTGTGCTTGAGTTCCCTTACCCGCTCCCGGTGGCCCCAGGAAGATCAATCGCGTCACTATTGCTTCACCATTCCTTCGTATCGCTGAGATATCACATAAGTTTGAATCTGTTTCGCTGTGTCAATCGCTACTCCTACTAGGATCAGCAGAGAAGTTGCTCCTAAGCCACGGAATGTAGGCACTCGAGTCGCACTTTCGACAGCAGTTGGAATCGTGGCTACTAAGCCCAAGAAAATAGCGCCCAGAAAAGTCAATCTATTGATGACTCGCTCCACATATTCGCTAGTAGCTCTACCAGGACGAATACCGGGAATGCTAGCTCCCATCTTCTTCAGGTTTTGAGCCATGTCTACAGGATTCACAATTAAGGAAGAGTAGAAATAGCTGAAGAATACGATCAGTACGAGATATAACGCCACATGCAGCCAAGAAGTCGGACTGAGATAGGTGCTGATAAACTGACTAAACGCTTGATTCTTAATAACCTGTGTCAAGAAAGCTGGCAAAGTTAGCACAGCAGACGCAAAAATGATCGGCATAACGCCGCCTTGATTGAGCCGCAAAGGCAAGTAGCTGCTCTTCTCTAAGTACATGCGTCGTCCCACTTGACGACGAGCTGAAATGATGGGAATGCGGCGTGTGCCTTCTTGGACAAACACAATTCCCACAATCATTGCCAGAAAGACTAAGAGCAGAATAATGACACCGCCCACAATGTTGCGATCGCCACCTTGAGCAAGCTCGATCGTCTGCCCTAGAGATCTAGGCAAGCCAGAAACAATGTTTAGAAAAATCAGGAGAGAAGCACCATTGCCAATGCCCCGTTCGGTGATCACTTCGCCCGCCCACATGACAAACATTGAGCCTGCGGTCAAAGCCAAAACTGTTTGGACCACAAAGAAGGGACCCCAGTTTTCGGCAAACGGTTTAATCAGACCGACTGTAATCCCAACACTTTGAATAATGGCCCAACCCAAAGCAACGTAACGGGTAACCTGGGAGATTTTGCGTCGCCCAGCTTCTCCTTCATTTTTTTGTAAATCTTCTAGCGCAGGAATTGCTGCGGTCAGCAATTGCAGAATAATAGAAGCATTAATGAAAGGTAGAATACCTAACGCAAAGATACCAAGCGCCATTAGTCCGCCTCCGGCAAATAAATCCAGGAAGCCTAACGCTTGGTTATTCTGAATATTTTGAGCAAATGCGACTCGGTCAATTCCTGGTACAGGAATAAAAATGCCCAAGCGAACTAAGATTAACAAGCCAATAGTTAAAAGCAGCCGGCTTCTAAGACCAGCAGCTTGAGCCATTTGGGCGAAAGTTTCTTGGGCGCTTGGAGTTTTGTCCCGGCTAACAACCATGAAGGGCTCCCTCTACAAAGCTAAATGCAGTGTTGCAGAAGCAATCCTAATCAAGATCACTCCTGCACTCATGCTAAACCTTATTCAGCCTCTGATGCTTCGCAGCTACCGCCTGCAGCTTCAATCTTTGCTCTAGCAGATTTAGTAAAGGCTGCTGCCTGAACTTTCAGAGAAACATTCAGTTCACCATCCCCTAGTACTTTTAGGGGACCATCATCAGACGTCAGTAAACCTAGTTCTAATAAGGAGGCTAAAGTAACTTCCGTATTTGCTGGTAAAGAGGCTAATTTACTGACATTAATCGTGGTGTATTGCTCACGATTGATTACAGTAAAGTGCTTTAACTTGGGCAAGCGGCGGTAGAGAGGAATTTGTCCCCCTTCAAAGCCAGGACGTGTGCCACTTCCTGATCTTGATTTTTGACCACGCATACCAAAGCCACAGCTAGCGCCTTGTCCAGCAGCAATTCCTCTCCCAACGCGACGACCGCGCTTCTTAGAGCCCGGTTGGGGATGAGCATCTTCTAGTCTCATGATTCTAATTCCGTTAACAACTTGTACAAACGCGATCGCGCCGGTGCTTTACAGCAGCCAAACCGTCAGTTGAAAACGGTTTAAGCGTAGAGATTTTCGATAGGAATGCCGCGTTCTTCGGCTACTTCTGAGAAGGTTCGTAAAGTTCCTAAGGCTTCAACCGCAGCTCTAGCATTGCTTAGCGGATTACCGGAGCCAAGTTGTTTGGCTAAGATGTTACGAACGCCTGCTAACTCTAGAACTGTACGTACAGCACCCCCGGCAATTACTCCTGTACCAGGTGCAGCAGGGCGCATCATCACCTTAGCTCCACCACCACCACCCGTTGCAGGGTGAGGGATAGAATTGGCTTTGGTTAGAGGCACATCAACAATATGCTTCTTACCATCAGCGACACCCTTCTTTACTGCGCCGATCACGTCACTGGCTTTACCGACACCAACACCAACTTGGCCTCGTTCGTTACCAACAACAACGATCGCACGAAAACTGAGCTTTTTACCGCCTTTGACCACCTTGGTCACGCGGCGAATTTGCACAACTCGCTCTTGCCAGTCAGCCTCTTTTTCACGAGTGCGGTTGCTTTTACGACGATTCGCCATGTTTCTGTCCTGAGTTTTGATAACCTGAAGCGATATCTAATTTTGAGCTTTTTGCTCGTAACTCAGCAAACTCTTGCTGAACTCTAAAGAGCAGTGACAATGACAGGATGCCTAGAAATCTAGCCCACCTTCGCGAGCTGCATCTGCCAGAGCTTTAACCCGACCGTGGTAGAGATTGCCACCTCGATCAAAGACAACCTGCTTAATGCCCTGCTCCAGCGATCGCTGAGCAATTAACCTACCGACTTCAACCGAGGCATCACAGGTAGAGCCAGACGCTGATTTTGACTTTAAGTCTGATTCCAAGGTTGAAGCAGATGCTAAGGTACGTTGCTTAGTATCATCAATAACCTGAGCATAGATATGTTGATGTGAGCGAAAAACGGATAGCCGAGGACGTTCTGCTGTACCCACTACATCCCGTCGAATCCGACGATGCCGACGACGGGTTGATTCTTTACGACTAAGTTTCATATCTATTTCTTCCCTGCTTTGCCAGCCTTGCGTCTGACGAACTCACCTGCGTAGCGAATACCTTTGCCCTTGTAGGGTTCTGGTGGACGAACAGCTCGAATGCGTGCTGCGATGTTGCCAACGATTTCTTTGTCGATGCCACTAACAAGAACGTTGGTGTTGTTTTCGACAGCCATCTGCACACCTTCAGGAGGCTCAATTTGTACTGGGTGGCTATAACCGACACTCAGTACTAAATTACGCCCTTGAACTTGGGCCCGGTAACCAACTCCTTGGATTTCTAGGCGACGCTGGAATCCTTGAGAAACACCTTCTACCATGTTGGAAACTAAGGTGCGGGACAAACCATGCCGTTGGCGAGCCGCACGAGATTCATCCCGGCGCTTCACCAGCAGAGTTTCACCCTCCTGCTCTACAATTACTTCGTTCGGTAGAATCCTAGAAAGTTCACCTTTAGGTCCTTTAACCGCAACCTGCTGCCCCTCAATTGTGACAGTCACTTTCTGAGGAATACTAATGGGACGCTTACCAATGCGAGACATGACTGAATACTCCTGGTTGATGTAGATGAACAGGATCTAGGACTTCCTGTGCATCTCGACAAGATTCTGCTTGGTAAATTGGCTTACCAAACATAGCAAAGCACTTCACCGCCAACACCACTACGACGTGCCTCACGATCCGTCATAATGCCGCTTGAAGTAGAAATGATCGCAATGCCAATGCCGCCTAATACGCGCGGTAGTTCTCTGCGATTGGAGTAAACACGCAAACCTGGCTTACTAACCCGTCTTAAGTTTGTAATAATAGGTCGACGATTTTTTCCTTTATATTTCAGGGCAATGACTAAATGTCGCTTCACCCCGTCACCAACTTCCTCAAAGTCAGAGATAAAACCTTCGTCTTTGAGGACTCTGGCAATACTTTGAGTCATTCTAGTTGCTGGTACTTCTGTAGTCTGATGCCGCGCTAGATTTGCATTACGAATACGCGTCAGCATGTCTGCAATTGTGTCGTTAGCCGCCATAGTTCCCTCTTTATGAAACCGTCTGCCTTAATTACTCCCGAAAGGGCATACCCATCTCTTTCAGTAAGGCGCGGCCCTCCTCGTCATTGTTTGCAGTTGTAATGATTGAGATGTCCATCCCACGGATTTGGTCGATGCTGTCGTAACTAATTTCTGGGAAAATGAGTTGCTCTCGCACACCCAAAGTGTAGTTACCACGGCCATCAAAGCTTTTGGGACTAATACCACGAAAGTCACGAATTCGGGGCAGCGACAAGTTGATTAGTCGCTCTAGGAAGGAATACATGCGATCGCCCCGCAGGGTGACCATGACACCGACAGGCATTCCTTGACGGATCTTGAAGCCAGCGATCGCTTTCTTGGCTCTAGTCACAACAGGCTTTTGACCTGTGATGACTGCGACTTCATTCACAGAAGCCTCAAGAGCTTTTGCATTCTGAGAAGCTTCTCCCAGACCACGGTTGATGGTGACTTTGACCAGTTTCGGCACTTGATGGATGTTGGTGTAGCCAAACTGATCCATCAGCTTCGGTACGATTTGTTCTTGATAAGTTGTTTTTAGCTTTCCCGCCATAATTTCGTCCTTTTACCCTGGGCTTTGTCAGGGAAATGAAGCCTAGTGATTTACCTGGAGTTAGATTTGACTTTGTCTAGTCAATAATCTCGCCAGTTTTCTTGAGCATCCGCACCTTGCGACCACTGTCGTCAAAGGTATAGCAAATGCGGCTAGCCACTTTTTGCTTGGTCGAATACAGCATGACATTGGAGCTGTGAACTGGCGCTTCAGTCGTCACAATGCGGCCTGATTCGCCTTCTTGTTGAGGTTTAACGTGTTTGGTCTTAACGTTAACCCCTTGAACCACTACTTTGCTGAGCTTAGGATAGGTCTTCAAGACCTCACCGATCGTCCCTTTGTCTTTGCCAGCAATGATTTGAACTGTGTCGCCTTTCTTCACATGCATTCTGTGACGAACTGGCGTCGTTGCTTGATTTTTGCCTGCCATTACAGCACCTCCGGAGCCAGAGAAACAATTTTGGTGAAGTTTTTGTCGCGTAGTTCACGGGCTACAGGGCCAAATACGCGAGTTCCCCTGGGGTTGCCATCGGCGTTGATGATAACAGCAGCATTATCATCAAAGCGAATGCTCATGCCGCTATCGCGTCTCAAGCCTTTCTTGGTACGAACGATCACAGCGCGGACCACATCAGACTTTTTGACTGCCATGTTAGGAATTGCATCCTTAACGACAGCAATAATGACATCGCCAACACCACCGTAACGGCGGTTTCCCCCTAAAACGCGGATACACATCAGTTTGCGCGCACCGCTATTGTCAGCCACATTGAGGTAAGACTCTTGTTGAATCACGTCTGGTCTCCCTGGTTCTAGACTTGTGAAGCACTGTTAAGGATGTCACTGACAATCCAGCGCTTGGTGCGGCTGAGAGGTCGAGTTTCACGAATGCGGACGCGATCGCCCACATGACACTTATTTTCTTCATCATGGGCTTTGTAACGCTTGGTGCGTACCATGATTTTGCCGTACTTGGGGTGAGGCGCTCTGTTCTCTACCGCCACAACTACTGTCTTGTCCATTTTGTCGCTGACAACCAAGCCAACTCTTTCTTTAACTGCCATGATCGCCTACTCCTGTTCTGTAGCTGACTGCGTGGTTGAGGATGCAGCTATCTGGCGTGCTCTTTCCACTGTCATGAGTTGAGCTAGCTGGTGCCGAGCATGCTTAAACTGATGTGACTTTTCTAACTGTCGAGTTGCTTTCTGCATTCGCAACTCAAACAACTGACGCTTTACAGCCAAAATTCTTTCGTTAAGTTCTTCATCACTGAGGTTTTTCACCTCATCAATCTTGGGAAGAGACATGTTCTACGACTCCTCAGCAGGCGCTTCTGCTTCTACTGCCGCTTCTACTTGACGGACAACTACTTTAGTTTTGATGGGTAGTTTGAAGGCAGCTAAACGCATTGCCTCACGAGCGGTCTCTTCAGTTACTCCACCAATCTCAAACATGATGCGACCGGGCTTGACGACTGCCACCCAAAACTCAGGATTTCCTTTACCAGAACCCATCCGGGTTTCAGCAGGACGCATCGTTACAGGCTTGTCTGGGAAAATTCGAATCCAGATTTTGCCACCCCGGCGAATGTAGCGAGTCATAGCTCGACGGCTAGCCTCAATTTGGCGGGAAGTAATCCAGGCTGGCTCTAATGCCTGCAACCCAAAATCACCGAAATTCAGCGCACTCCCTTTAGTCGCCAAACCGCGCATCCGGCCGCGCTGTTGCTTTCTAAACTTAGTTCTTCTTGGACTTAACATGGTTCGATTCCAATCTGTAGGCGATCACTCAAAGCTGATGTTTAGCAATCCTGTGTCTATACTCAGACTTCGCAAATCAACCTTCGTTAGAGCGGTCTTCAAATTGCTGACGGCGGCGTTGCTGGCGACGACGAGGCTGAGTATTGCCTGCGGGAGCGGGTTCTTCCTGACCAGGAATAATCTCACCCTTGAACACCCAAACTTTGATTCCTAACACACCATAAATGGTCTGAGCAGTGCGATAGGAGTAATCAATATCAGCCCGCAAAGTATGAAGGGGGACTCTACCTTCACGAGTCCATTCTGGTCGAGCGATTTCTGCTCCGTTCAAGCGACCACTCACTTGAATTCTGATGCCTTCGATCCCGGCTCGTTGGGCTCTTTGAATCGCTTGGCGCACCACTCGACGGAAGGAAACTCGGCGCTCTAGTTGCTGACCAATGTATTCAGCAATCAAGGCTGCATCTGCATCCACCCGAGCAACTTCTACAACGTTGATGCGGATTTGGCGATCGCTGCTGCCCAATTCAGCTTGCAGTCCAGCGCGTAGAGATTCGATTCCTGTACCACCGCGCCCCACGACTACGCCAGGGCGAGCGGTACGAATTTCTAGATCGATTTGATCAGCTTTGCGTTCAACTCTAATTTCAGAGATACCAGCATTGCTCAGGTTTTTCTGAACAAACTGACGGATTTTGTAGTCTTCCTGCAAAAGCTCTGGATAGCGGCTAGGTTCAGCGAACCAGCGGGAGCGGTGTTCTTGGGTTGTACCCAAACGAAAACCAACTGGATGAATTTTCTGTCCCACGAATACGTCCTCGATAAAAGCAGTAAAGGGCTAGCTAAGTTAAGGGGGATAGAGATACCAAGAAGCGTCCTATCTATGCATCCCCTTGAGGCGCAACCGCTACAGTAATGTGGCAGGTAGGTTTACGAATTTGATAGGCGCGACCTTGAGCCCGAGGTCTAAAGCGCTTTAAGGTAGCACCTTGGTCAGCAAAGGCTTGGCTAACCACCAAGGTGGCTGGATCAAGTCCAGCGTTGTGCTCAGCATTGGCAACAGCAGAGCGTAAAACTTTAAGTACAGGCTCACAAGCCCGATAGGGCATAAATTCCAGAATAATCAGCGCTTCTCGATAAGACCGACCCCGGATTTGGTCTAGAACCCGCCGAACCTTGTGGGGGGACATGCGGATGTAGCGTGCGATCGCTTTTACTTCAGTAGTATCAACAGCCATAAATTTACCCTTCTATCCCTCTGGCTAGCAGCCTGCAAAATGGGTTTACAATCTCCAACTCACAGGCTGAAGCAAACGGCTAAACCCTCACATCTTTATTACCGACGAGCCTTCTTGTCACTCTTAGAGTGACCACGAAATGTGCGAGTCGGAGCAAATTCTCCTAGTTTGTGACCCACCATTTGCTCGGTCAAATATACAGGAACATGTTGACGACCATTATGAACCGCCACCGTATGACCAATCATCTGCGGCAGAATGGTGGAAGCTCTAGACCAAGTCTTAATGACTTGCTTTTCGCCTCTAGCATTCAACGCTTCAATCTTGCTCATTAAGTGGTCAGCGACAAAAGGGCCTTTTTTTAAGGAACGAGACATAGCTCAGTCAACCTATCGGTGATTACAAATCGTTCTATCAAGAGTCAATGCAGACCCTATTTAAGGGCCTACATCAGAAGCCAAGAGATTTAGGACTCCCGACCGCCACGACCCCGCTTGGAAGACTTACGACGGCGACGGACGATCAAGGCATCGCTCAGTTTCCGCTTCTTACGAGTCTTGTAGCCTAGAGCTGGCTTACCCCAAGGAGTGACAGGCCCGCTTCTACCGATAGGAGCGCGACCCTCACCACCACCGTGGGGGTGGTCCACTGGGTTCATAACGCTGCCCCGCACCTCGGGTCTACGGCCCAAGTGGCGCTTGCGGCCTGCTTTACCCAAGCTGATATTTCTAGCTTCGGTATTACCGACCTGACCAATCGTGGCATAGCACTCGCGGCGAATCAGGCGAACCTCACCAGAGGGCAGCTTCAGCGTGACATAAGCTCCTTCTTTAGCAACCACCTGAGCGATAGCTCCAGCAGCCCGGACAATTTGCCCACCTTTTCCTGGCACCAATTCAACGTTATGTACGCCAGTACCTAGAGGAATACTGCTCAGGGGTAGAGCATTACCAATCTCAATGGGTGAGTCAGGACCAGCAACCACTAGGGTGCCGACCTTAAGACCTAAAGGATGGAGAATATAACGCTTCTCACCATCACGGTAATGCAGCAGGGCGATGCGAGCATTACGGTTGGGATCGTACTCAATCGATACAACCCGCGCTGGAATACTGCGCTTGTCACGACGAAAGTCGATGATACGGTAGAGGCGTTTGTGACCACCACCCCGATGGCGAGTGGTAATTACACCCCGATTATTCCGACCTTTGGCGCGGTGAACTGAAATTGTTAAAGACTTTTCTGGCTCGCTACGTGTAATCTCATCGAAGTCTGAGACGGTACGCTGACGAGTTCCAGGGGTATATGGCCGATAAGAACGGATGCCCATAACTCAAACTCTTGGTTGCACTAGTAGACCATTCAACAATGTTGCTAGTACGGGCATATCAAAATACGCCCCTACCGACAGTACAAGGAAAAACCCTAAACTTCAGGGAACAGAGTAATAGAATCTCCTGCTGCCAAAGTTACGACCGCCCGCTTGTACTGGGGGCGATGACCCATAAACTTACCAACTCGACGCTGCTTGAGGGGAGGTCTTTGAGTGTTGACACCCACGACTTTAACTTCAAATAGTTCCTCGATCGCCGCCTTGATTTGTGGCTTAGTTGCTTGAGGAGCAACTTCAAAGGTGTATTTGTTGTCTTCTAGCAATCGAGTTGCTTTCTCAGTCACCAGAGGGCGGCGAATCAAATCTGCTAAAGAGCGAGGATTAGCCTTAGTCACCGTAGACCTCCTGGATTTTCGTAAGAGCAGATGCTGTGGTCAAAATCTGATCCGCAGCAAGGATGTCGAAGACATTCAAGTTGGACGCAGAGATGAGTCTCAGGTTAGGGATGTTGCGAGCTGAGAGGTAAACAGTTTCGGCACGCTCAGGCATGATCAACAGGATTTTAGCTGTTGGCTCAATTCCCCAACGAGCGATCGCGGATATCAATTCTTTAGTTTTTGGCCGAGGCAGTTGATCAGCAAAATCCTGCACAACTACCAAATCTTCGAACCGACTTTGCAGAGCAGTTCTCAAAGCTAAACGACGCTCTTTCCGGTTCATCTTGATCGTGTAATCTCTTGGCTTCGGGCCAAAGATGACACCACCACCCCGCCACAGGGGAGAACGATTGGAACCAGCACGGGCACGCCCTGTACCTTTTTGCCGCCAGGGCTTACGACCCCCTCCACTCACTTCTGCACGGGTTTTGGTACTCGCAGTTCCTTGGCGAGCATTCGCCAATTGACGAACCAATGCTCGGTGAACAACGTGAGAAGCCGTCCCTTCTTTTGCAACACGGAGGTCTAGGGGAGCCTCTCCGACTTCCTTTCCTTCCCAGTCTCGAACTACACAGTTAACCATATCTCTCTTTAATCCCTGTCCTGTAGCCTCTTGTCTGCGATGGCCTGCGAGCCAAGATCAGCCAGCATAACGCCTACAGAGCTTTTACTTTGAACGACCTACTTGTTTAGCAGGAACGATGCTCAGCAACGCACCCGGCTTACCAGGAACCGCCCCTTTGATCAGCAATAGATTGCGCTCAGCATCTACGCGAACCACTGTCAATTTACGAATCGTGACTTGCGAGCCACCCAAACGACCAGCCATCCGCTTTCCTGGATAAACGCGTCCTGGCGTAGTACCAGCTCCCGTCGAACCCGGGGCACGGTGGTTTTTAGAACCGTGGGCCATAGGACCACGAGCGAAATTATGACGCTTTTGATAACCAGCGAAGCCGCGACCGATACTAGTACCGATGACATCGATGATTTGACCAGCAGAAAAGATGTCTGCTTTGATTTGCTGACCTAGCTCAAACTCGCTGGTATTATCTAGCCGATATTCCTGTAGATGGCGTAGCGGCGTAGCATTCGATTTGGCCAGGTGGCCTAGTTCAGGTTTATTCAGCGCCTTTTGGCTTGTTTCGCCAAAGCCAACCTGAATGGCAGAGTAGCCATCGGTTGATGCTGTTTTAATCTGCGTAATAGCGCATGGACCCGCTTGAACGACAGTCACAGGAATTGCTTTCCCTGTTTCGTCGAAGATCTGAGTCATGCCAAGTTTGGTGCCGAGAATACCCACAGACACAGCAACTGGTCTCCCTTTTGTACACACTACAAAGGAGCTGAACCAAAAAATGATTCATAACTCCGATGAACCTTGTCAGAGACCAGCCAAGAGTAAGACCTGAATCAACAGAATCTTTCTCTTGGAAGTCCTGCAATACTTGAGGCTAGCTTTTTCGATGAATGCCAAACCAATATGGTTTGACGCTGCCTACTTTCGCCGGGACTTAAGCAAAACCGCTCAGTATCCTTAGGGCACAAGCCAAGCTATTGATCGGAAGCCAATGCTAACACGCTTTGGTTCACTCAATCTCAGCCTGACCTTAACTCTCAATTAACGGACCCAGAAGCATTTCTCTTTGCCTGAGTTATCAACTCTGAGACAAAGGCAACAAAGCTTTTACTTTGCTGAAATTCTGGGGAGAATTTGTTAGCCCGGTTTTTTGGCGACAATAAAACATCTTAGACAATTTGTTTGAACTTGTCTAGTCAATTTGCAAAATTAGTTCATCTAACGATTCAGTTTATTAAGCTTGGCCTGCAAAGCCGCATCAGGACGAAGACTCTTTGATAGTCAAAATCAAGCTATCGCAGGGCCTTGCGAAGAGTCGCGCTAATGAGATCCACTACGAATGTTAAACCAATAAAGCAACCCAACGTGACTAGTAATCCTGGATAGTCAAAGCTGCTGAGTTGTTCTGTCAGTAATCGACCGAGGCCACCCGCACCGACTAACCCCACAATCACGGTTTCTCGAATACAGACTTCCCAACGGTAAAGGATGTAAGCGATAAAGCGGGGAAATGTGGGAGGCAAGACGCCATATAGAAAGACTTGGGCTCCTCGTGCACCTTGAGCTTTGAGGGCTTTTAAGGGTCGCTCATCTAAATTTTCGTTCACTTCAGCCATCAAGCGGCCTAAGATACCTAAGTTATGCAAGCCAAGAGCGATCGCACCAGGTAAGATTCCGGGAAACAAGACGAACAGCCACATCAAAGCCCAAATGGGGGCTGGAATGGCTCGGCTAACAAGCAACCAGAAGCGAGTCAGTAATAAACCCGTTGGACTCCAGAATTTGGCGGCTTGATTAGTTTTCTTTGGGTTCAGTAGGCCACCTGGCAAAAAAAAGTTGTGGGCGGCAGGAAAGGAAAGTAGGACACCACCGACTCCAGCGATCGCCATTGCCAAGATTGACATCGCCAGGGTTTGCGTCGCTAATTCCCAAAGTTGACTGCTGGAAATGCCAGTTAAATGAGGCGACCAAGCAGTTTGAAATACTTCGCTCAAGAGCTGTAGAGTCCGAGGTTGCCAAAGCTTGCTGACATCTGCTTGGACATACCAAAACGAAAACGGGAGCAATAGCACCATCCCCAGCCAAGAACCAATCACCACCGGATCGCGCTGATAAAACAGAGAGGGGCGCTGAGTCAAGTTGAGAGTATTGAGATCTAGCCGATTCGGTAAACCCAGGCAATGACGCAAGAGAGCGCTCCAAAAGTCAACGGAGCCGTTGAGAAGAAATAGCGCCAAGAACAGCGTCCACATCTGTTCGTAGCGTAGAGATTGCAGACTCAGCAAGATTTGATAGCCTAGACCACCAGCTCCGATGATTCCTAGGACAGCCGCCGAACGAATTGAGCATTCAAATCGGTAGAACGTGTAAGAGAGTAGATTGGGAAAAGCTTGAGGAATTAAGCCATAAGTCAATGCTTGCAGTGGTGACACGCCGCTATTTAGCAGTGCTAGCAAAGGCTGGCGAGAAGTTTCGTCCAGAATTTCGGAGAAGACCTTGGCCGTGATTGCACCGAAGGGAATTGCGATCGCCAATACGGCTGTGAGTGGGTCTAACCCGAAAATGTTGACGAAAAACAATCCCCAGATAATTTCATGAATCGCACGTGGCACCGACAACACCGCTCTAATACTGAGCCAAGGCCAGCGATCGCGATTGGCAAATGACCAACGTTTAAGCTTTTTGTCCCAAGACTGGAAGCGAACCGTTTCACGTTTGCTTGGAAAAACGGATTGCCACCAAACCTCAGAAGCTAGTACTCCCCCAACCATACCAACCACAACACTGAGACTCGTCCCACACACCGCATAAGCCAGAGTTGTGAGTGTAGAGTGCCAGGTAAGCCAAAGAAAAGCTGGGCTGAAATCGGGGTGGAAGCTAGCTGCGAGAAAACGCCCGACTAAACTCCAGCCCCCTGGATTGAATAGGCTACGGCTAAAAATGCCAGTTTGTTGGACAGACCAAGCGATCGCGACTAAACAAACAACACCCCACAGGGTTCGTTGATTCAGCAGTGAAGGGCGAGGAGGTAGGTTGGTAGAGATTTTAGAAGAGGAGCGATCGCGAGTCGGCCACACAGCAAATCTAATATTCGTGATCAATTCGGTAGAGCGCTGCAATCATTTCAGGTGAGATCGCAGTCGAAGGCACATCAAAGAGGATTTGTCCTTGCCTTAAGCCAATGATGCGATCGCAATGGCTTTGGGCGAGTTCAATCGAGTGTAAGCTCATCACCAAAGTTTTGCCTGTGCTTTGACTTAGGTTACGCAACAGATCCATGATTTCTCGACTGCGCTCTGGGTCGAGGCTAGCAATCGGTTCATCTGCCAAAATCACCGTCGGATTTTGCACCAATACTCGCGCTAAAGCGACTCGTTGTTGTTGCCCGCCCGAAAGTTGATCGGTGCGATCGTAAAGCTTTTCGGGGATGCCCACTTGAGTTAGGGCTTTGGCTGCAACTTCCACTTCCAGAGGCCAAAGGAGGGAAAGGGCTGACTTGAACCAAGACCAGCGCCCCAAGTGCCCCGCGTTAACGTTATGTAC
This sequence comes from Trichocoleus sp. FACHB-591, assembly GCF_014695845.1. NCBI lineage: Bacteria > Bacillati > Cyanobacteriota > Cyanophyceae > Leptolyngbyales > Trichocoleusaceae > Trichocoleus > Trichocoleus sp. FACHB-591. Next base: position 198,920 of record NZ_JACJPA010000102.1, on the reverse strand, counting down.
CACTCGTAGGTTATCAACTAGATGAAACTGTTGATAGACCGTGCCAATTTGTTGCTGTACTCGTCGTAACGTCCGAGGGGAAAGCATCGACAAATTGCGACCAATGGCCCAAACCTCTCCTTGACTAGAAAACAAGGTGCCATTGAGCAAGCTAATTAATGTACTTTTTCCGGCTCCGCTAGGCCCAACCAAAGCCACTCGCTCTCCTGCTTGAATTTGCAAGTTGATCTCGGCCAAGGCGGGAAACGAGCCAAACCATTGACTAACCTGTTTCAACTCCAAAATCGGGACAGCCGCACTCATTTAATCTTGCCAATCTCGCGACCTACGGCTTCAATTTTGGCGTAGTTACCGTTCTGAGTGGGGATAAACTTCTGCGCCCCGAACAAATCCAGAATTTCCTTTTGCTCTGGCACCTTGGGGTCTAGCTTTAGTAAAGCTGCTTGTACCTTCTGCGGAAAGTCCTCACCATAGCGCTGTTTGACCTGGGGATTGACTACCCAGTGATAGTCGTAATAAGCGGGCGTTTGCCACAACACCACAACCTTGTCTAGATTGACTTCCCCAGCCTTAACGCGATCGCGCCAAACCTGCTCATTCAGCACTCCAGCGTCGTAAGTTCCTGCTTCTACCAACTTGATCGTGGCGTCATGTGAGCTAGAAAACCCCGGTTGGCCTTTGAAGTCGTTCAGGCTCATGCCCGCTTGTTGGAGGAAATACTGCGGCATCAAACGGCCCGAAGTTGAAGACTCGCTGCCGAAAGTAAACGTACGCCCCTTCAATGCGGTTAATTCTTTTAGATCTTGAATGGGAGTGAGACCACTAGACTTGTTAGCAATAAAGACGCTGTGAAACTTCTCATCAATATCCCGTTGGGCGATCGCTTCAGCTCCTGGAACTTGCAAGCGAGCTTGAACTCCTGTCAAACCACCAAACCATACTAGGTCTAGATCACCGACCTTAAAAGCGGTCACCGCTGCGGTGTAGTCGGTCACAGGTTTGTACTGAACAGGCACTCCCAATTCCTTAGTTAAGTAATCCGCCAGCTTGCCATATAAGCGCTGCAACTTCTCTGGATCTTGGTCTGGAATGGCTCCTGCTACCAATGGCTGCACCTGATCACTCGCCTTTGGTGCCGATGTTGTTGAGTTGGGCTGGGGCGAACAAGCTGCTAAGGGCAGTAACACCAGCAGTACACCGAGCAAGCCAGCTTTTTTCATACAAATTTTCATCTCTTCTAAATCGCACCAGACCAGAAAAGATAATAATCTGAAATCTACGTCAACCTTATGACTGATAGGTTTACTCGCTGGAAAACTAACTTTCAACTCAATGGAATCGTTTGGACAAAGTCAAACAGACGGTGGGCCATTTCTAGCTTGCTGCACTGCGGCACAGGAACTTGACGGCCGTAAGCATCTAACAGAACTGCTTGATTGGTATCCGTACCAAAGCCGCTATCAGGTTGATCGACTGGATTCGCTGCGATCGCATCTAATTTCTTTCGTCGCAGTTTATCCAAAGCAGGGGTAACAATATCTCCGGTTTGCGCGGCAAAGCCAATTAAACGCTGGTGGGGTTGCTTGAGCGTACCAATTTCGGCAGCAATATCAGGCACCGAAGCCAACGGTAGGGTAGTAGGGAGCGATCGCTTTGGGAGTTTTTCGGCGTGGTATTCAGCAGGTTTAACATCGGCTACTGCTGCTGACATCACAATCCAATCGGCATTGGGTAAGCACTCTAGCAAAGCTCGGCGCATCTCCGCAGCACTAACCACGGGGAGCGATCGCACTCCTTGTAAGGGCGAACAGCCATTCGCCCTTACTCCAATTAAGGGGGCATGAACCAGGGTGACTTGAGCACCACGATGTAGAGCTGCTTGCGCTAGAGCTAGACCCATTTTGCCCGTGGAAGGATTGCCAATAAAACGAACGGGGTCGAGATGCTCACGAGTCCCCCCGGCACTAATTAAAATTTGCCTGCCAGCTAAATCTCGTTGGCCTCGCGTGTGCAACAGGGAAAGCAAGTGAGGCAAGATTTCTTCCGGTTCTGCCATGCGGCCTGGCCCAACGCGATCGCAAGCTAATAAACCTGCTCCTGGCCCAACGGTCTGATAGCGGGAGTCAGCTTGAATTTGCTGCCAGTTCCGTTGTACTGCCTGTTGCTCCCACATATCTGTGTTCATCGCTGGAGCGAGCAGAACCGGGCAAGTAGAAGCCAGAACCGTGTTCGTGAGTAAGTTGTCTGCTAAACCGTAGACCAACTTGGCTAGAGTGTTGGCGGTGAGGGGAGCCAATAGCAGTACTTCAGCCCATTCCCCCAACTCAATATGGAGGGGGCGACCGTGGACTGACTGCCAAAAATCTTGATCGGTATAAGCAGGATGACGAGACAGCGTAGCAAAGGTTAGGGGAGTGACAAATGCCTGGGCCGACTGCGTCAGAATCACCCTGACTTCGGCACCTGCTTTGGCGAGGTTGGAAACTACCTCACAAATTTTGTAGGCAGCGATGCCCCCACTGATACCGATTAAAACTCGTCTACCTTTGAGCATGAATTGATTGACTGGAATTGACCTCTCCCCCATCCCCTCCCCTAGCAGGAGAGGGGTGCCGGAGGCGGGGTGAGGTTTGATTTTAGCTAAATCACAACTCTAGGCTTCGTCGTAGGCCTCTAAATCCAGCAGGTGCATGTAAGGTTCAATCAGTTCAGGACGTTGAAAGGCGATCGCCCGGAGGAGATGCCAATCATTCAATCCATCAAACGGATTGGTATAGCTATCCTGCTCTAGACGTGTGGCTAAATCCGCAACATCAGACTCAGTCAAAGCTTCAATCTGTCGGCTCGAAATACTCAACGTAGTCATCGCCCGCACCTCCCGTCAGCAGCACCAGCATGTAGTGGATAGCTTGATCCAAGTACCCCTCTATACTACTGAGTTCAGTCAGTATACCCGTCAAACTTTATAAGAAGTTTTTGCACGATTCTGTGACAGTACTTGAAGCACAAACGTCCGCATGAGCTGCAACACTTCTGGACGAACATCGTGCCCCATCTGAAATTCTTGATACTGCACTGACACCCCTAATGCTAGGAGCCGATCCCTCGCATCTCGCGCTGCACTGAGAGGCACGACGTTATCTTGCAGACCATGCGCCATAAAGACAGGTGGAAAGGCATCGCTTTTGGGTTGGGATGATTGATGCCAGTAACCGCTCAAAGAAACCAAACCTGCCAACGGTAAGCTAAGACCCACATCCAATGTCATCGCACCGCCTTGGGAGAAACCAGCCAGAACCGTTCTCGATAGTGGCACTCCTGTCTGCCCTTTCAGAGATTGGAGCCAATCAGTCAAGGCTTGGCGGCTTTCTTCCAACCCAGTCCCGGCTGCTACCGGAAAGGTTGGCGTCTGACCAAAGCTGTACCACATACGCCCAGAGGGTGGGTTGTAAGGATGAGGCAGCGGCCCGTCTGGGCAGAGAAATTGACAAGTCGACAAACTCAGCAGGGGCAGTAACGATGCTACATCTTGAGCATTTGCACCCCAACCATGTAAGACCACGATTAGTCCTTCGGGAGCTTGACCTGTTGCGGGTGGAATTGAGATGGCCTGTAGACTCAAAGTGACTCCTTTTAGAATTGCGACAAATAGCGATCGCTGCCTGGATAATCATAATTTCGCATCGGTGCAAATTCCATTTATCCTGAGTAAGGCAAGTTTTCTGACTGTTTGTGCACTAGGGGAGATTTCGGCGTCATGGCGCGTCTAGCACTGCTGAGTACATCGGATAAAACAGGTCTCATTGACCTCGCTCGCAGCTTAGTCGAAGAATTTGAGTTTGATCTGATCAGCAGTGGTGGCACCGCCCAAGCACTAAAAGACGCTGGGCTGCCTGTAACTAAAGTGTCTGATTATACGGGGTTTCCCGAAATTTTGGGAGGTCGCGTCAAGACCTTGCAGCCTCGGATTCATGGTGGCATTTTGGCCCGGCGAGATGTGCCCCAAGATTTAGCAGATTTGGAAGCGCACCAGATTCGCCCCATCGATCTAGTTGTGGTGAATCTCTACCCCTTCGAGCAAACGATCGCGAAACCAGGGGTAACTTTAGCCGAAGCGATTGAGCAGATCGATATTGGTGGGCCAGCGATGTTGCGAGCCTCGGCAAAAAACCACGCTCACCTGACCGTACTCTGCGATCCCACTCAATACAATACTTATTTGCAAGAGTTACGGCAAAACAGCGGCGCAGCATCTCTAGAATTCCGTCGGGCTTGCGCCTTACAGACTTTCCAACATACGGCTGCCTATGACCAAGCGATCGCCACTTATCTGAGTCAAGTCGGTTCCGCTCAGGGTGAATCAGCGGATCTGCCCCAACAATTCTCTCTCTCTGGTCAGCAATTGCAACCGCTACGTTATGGCGAAAATCCGCACCAACCTGCGGCTTGGTACCAAAGTGGAGCCACAGCAACTGGATGGGCCGCAGCGACTAAGCTCCAAGGCAAAGAGCTGAGCTACAACAACTTGGTGGACCTCGAAGCGGCACGGCGGATTATTGCTGAATTTAGTGATCCCCAAAGTCCTGCTGCCGCCACCATCATTAAACACAACAATCCTTGTGGTACTGCCTTAGGCAATAGCCTAGTGGAAGCGTACCAGAAAGCCTTCAATGCCGATTCCACTTCGGCGTTTGGTGGCATCGTGGCTCTCAACCGCCCGATTGATGCGGCAACGGCGACTGAACTCACCAAAACCTTCTTGGAATGTGTGGTTGCTCCTGGTTGCGATGCGGAGGCTCAAGAAATTCTGGGAGCAAAATCAAAAGTTCGGGTTTTGACCTTACCTGACCTACGGAGCGGCGCGAAAGATAACGTCAAAGCGATCGCCGGAGGCTTCCTAGTCCAAGCGTCTGATGATGCGGTTGAAGATCCTACCCAATGGCAAGTGGTGACAGAGCGCAAACCCACTGATGAGCAGCTAGAAGAACTCCTGTTTGCCTGGAAAGTTTGTAAGCACGTCAAGTCCAATGCCATTGTTGTGACGCGCGATCGCACTACTTTAGGAGTGGGGGCAGGCCAAATGAACCGCGTTGGTTCCGTCAAAATTGCCTTAGAGCAAGCAGGCGACAAAGTTCAAGGAGCCACCCTAGCCAGTGACGGCTTCTTCCCCTTCGATGACTCCGTGCGAACTGCTGCCGCCGCTGGCATCGTCGCGATCGCTCAACCGGGTGGCAGCATGCGCGACCAAGACTCAATTCAAGCAGCCAACGAGCTAGGCATCATCATGGTGCTGACAGGTGTGCGCCACTTCCTCCACTAATCACCCACCTCTAACGCTGCTTCTATTTCCCCTTCCCTGACAGGGAAGGGGCCAGGGGTTAGGTGCTTCACTCCGCTCCCGCTTGTCTCAGCAATCGCGCTACCTGATCAAACCCATTAAATTCAGCCAGCATTAACGCTGTGTAGCCACCTCGATTCTTCAGGTTGACATCAGCTCCCGCCTTTAGCAACATCTGGACTGCTTCAACTCGCCCTCGGTGCGCTGCCCACATTAGCGCTGTCGCTCCCGCCTGGTCTTGCAGATTGGCATCCGCTCCCTGTTGCAGCAGCTCCTGCATAATATCGATGTAATCGCGATCGCAAGCTTTCATTAAAGGCGTTTTGCCATCGTCGCCTTGAGTGTTGGCATCGGCACCATAAGCGAGCAAGGCTTGTACGACAGGCGTACGACCTCGCATCGTAGCAATGCTCAGAGCCGTTTCACCAAAGTTTCTCGTCGCTGCATCTGCGCCATGACGCAGCAGCGCGATCGCAATCTCACAGTAGCCGTGAATCGCTGCCACCATGAGGGGTGTATCGCCTAAACGGTTGCGGATTTGACAATCTGCACCGCGGCTCAGCAGCAACTCCACCATTGCGGTGTGCCCCTCCACCACCGCTAGGTTCAATGCCGTTTCGGACTCTTGATCTTTGGCATTAATATCTGCGCCTGCGTTGAGTAAAGCAGTGGCGATCGCTATTTCTCCACTAGCAGCCACAGCCATTAAAGCGGTAGCACCTTCTCGGTTCTTGGCATTCGCATCTGCACCCTGCGCCAGCAAGGCTTGCACCACTGGCAAATGTCCTTGGTCAGATGCCAAAGTTAGGGCTGTTTCTCCCTCCCCATCCTGAACATTGACATTAGCACCTTTGGCTAACAGCGCTTGCACCGCACCCCCAAAGCCTAGCTCTGCCGCTTGCATCAGAGCAGTTCTACCGTCTGGGGTTTGACCGTCTATCGCTGCTCCGTGCTCAACCAACACTCTGACAATTTCTACCCGATTCTCGCTGGCTGCTAGAGTCAGGGCAGTTTCACCATAACTGGTTTGGTTGGGATTGGCCCCCACTTCTAGCAAAGCGCGGACAACTGCTGTATGCCCTTGAGCCACAGCCAAATTAAGCGCCGTGTCCTCATCTTTGTCCTGCACATCTGGCTTTGCACCCGCTTGGAGCAAAAGTTGCACTGTATGAGTATGGCCTTTCAGCGCTGCTGCCATTAGCGCCGTACTGCCGTCATCATTGCGAGCATTCACCGCTGCCCCGTGGGCCAACAAAATTTGCACGCTATCAACTCGGTTATTGGCTGCTGCTAGCATGAGGGCCGTGATACCAAACATCACTCTGACAGCATCAACATCGGCTCCCGCCTCCAAGAGAAACCGCACAATTTCGGTGTAGCCACTCTGAGCTGCAAACATTAAAGCCGTGGTGCCATCTTTATCTTTAGCATCAGGACTCGTACCAGATGCCAGTAAAGCCTGTACTTGACCCACATCACCCCGTCTAACCGCCTGAAGAAATGCAAGATTGTTAGCAGCGGTCATTTTTTGACATCACCCCGTGCGAAATGTAATAGTTCACCCATTTAATTTTGCTGGTTGGGGTTTGCCCGCCCACACTATCCCGTAAATCTAATTTGGTGAAGTAGTGAATTTTCTATCAATAGAGAGTTGACTATTATGCTAACTTTTATGAAGTTCCTTAGCCAATTCTTGATTCCCCTGAGCACCTTATGAGCTTCGAGATCCCCGAATCGACAAAATTCTGGCTCAACTTTCTACATCCTGTAATGATGTGGGTTTTGTTAGCGATCGCCTTTTATGCAACCTATCTAGGCTTCCAATGGCAACGGACTCGTACAGCCGAAGGGGACGAGAAAAAAGAACTACTCAAAGGTCGGTTCAACATTCGCCACCATCAATTTGGTTCGCTGTTGTTGGCTGTCATGGTAATCGGAACCCTAAGTGGTATGGCTGTCACCTACATTAATAACGGCAAACTATTCGTCGGACCTCACCTGCTAGCAGGGCTAGGTATGACTGGAATGATTGCAGTTTCTGCGGCGCTCACCCCTTTTATGCAGAAGGGCAAGGACTGGGCTCGCTACACCCACATTGCCATCAACTTCGTACTCCTAGGACTTTTTAGCTGGCAAGCCGTTACGGGAATGCAAATTGTTCAGCGCATTTTAAATCCTACCTAGGCTTGGCAACTTTGTTGGTAACTTAGACAGAATTTTGGCTCATTGAACCAAAAAGAAGGGGCGCAAGTTGCGCCCCTTTTGCATGCTTGAACTAAGTTTTGAATTAAGCCGATTTCCGCTTGAAGTGTTTTGGAAACGGAACTCCAATCTCATTATGAAAATCTTCTTGCACCTTATAAGTGAGGCGACGAGAGATCTGCTTGACCACTTGGTAAAGCAAACGATCGCCCGTACTTTGAATCATGTTTTTTGGCAGCGTATGGATAAACTTGGGAAATTGTAGCGACACTACCAAATCCAACTGCCATTCCACTTGCGTCATTACTGGAGGTAAATTGGCGATCGCTGAGCGCTTGATTTTCGCCATTTCAGCAACTTGCTCTGTTGGCACTTCTATCAATTGCAACGCAGCTTGAAAATCTACTTCATAGCCTTGAGGAACATAGTCGGGCACTGGGATCGTTCTGATTCGGTAAACCCCTTGGTCTTGAGGAAGCAAATCTAAGCCGACTCTCGGCTCTACCTGATAACCGAAGGAACCGTAGGGACCGAGAATGAGCGCGTAACCATTCTGACCCAAAGTTTCAACTTTTAGAGGATGAGCACAGCGACGAAACCAACCGTGATGAGAATCCATGTACTCGGCAACGGTGGCACGCTCAGCAAACATTTCCATGCAGTCAATGAACTGGCTCTGAAATTGAGTTGTCTCTGTCTGGCCCTGAGTGGTTTCTTCTGAATTCAAATAAGTCGGCTCGATAAACCCTGTCATTGGATGCAAAATTGCCTCAGCGGAATCAGCAGGTTGATGTTCAATGAAATTTGACTGCATAGCAAGCGTTCCTGCACTAGTTGCTCATCGCTCAACTCTAGGACTCTCAACAGGCTATTGATTTTCCACATTCTATATAGAACTTAATTTAGAGTGATGGAAAACCAACCCTACTTTGTTCCAGGCTCAATCTCGACGGAGGAAGCGATGAGTGAATCTCGGAATGATTGTTTCCTCAGCATAGCTCCTGCTATTCCGCCTCAACATGCTTAATGTTACGGATTGAAATCGGGATTTGTGCGCCAGATTAGGATGAAATTAAGTATTTTTTCAGTCTAGTAGCTTTACGCTGAGTTAATGAAGCAGGACATCACAGCTAGGGTGAGATCTCGATCAATCAGCCAGCAACCGCTGCTCCAGACTAGTCAACCTAAAACAAACTTGACTCCTATTACCAAACAAATTACTCACGAATTACTAACCAGAAGTTCAATTTTACCGTGGGGATCAATTCATTCTATAGAAAGGTAAGCGACTGCAGAAGTTCCACTATAATCGTCTAGGTTCGTTGAGCAGTCTGCCTCAAGCGATCGCGCTATGCAGGTAGTCTATCGCTGGAAAATCTACGTACTAACAGGAAAGTAGAAACAGCAATGAAAGCGTTTGTAGCTGGAGCCACAGGCAAAACAGGTCGCAGGATTGTAGAAGAACTACTCAAGCGCAACATTCCCGTCCGGGCATTGGTGCGCGATCTTGCAACCGTTCGGGACAGCTTCCCGCCTGAAGTGGAATTAGTGGTCGGAGATGTCTTAAAACCTGATACCTTAACCACCGCTTTAGGAGACAGCACGGTCCTGCTGTGTGCTACTGGTGCCAGACCCAGTTTTGATGTCACAGGTCCTTATAAAGTGGACTACGAGGGCACTCGAAATTTGGTAAATGCAGCCAAAGCTCACGGAATTGAGCATTTTGTTTTTGTTTCTTCCCTTTGTGTGTCACGGCTCTTCCACTTCTTGAACTTGTTCGGCCTGATTTTGGTTTGGAAAAAGCAGGCAGAGCAGTATCTGCAACAAAGCGGTCTCACTTATACGATTGTGCGACCCGGCGGTTTGACCGAGGCAGAAGGAACCAATGCAGTGGTGCTGAGCCAGGCTGACACTTTGTTTGACGGCAGTATTCCCCGTACTCAGGTTGCTCAAGTTTGTGTTGAAGCGCTATTTCAACCGACAGCTCGCAACCAGATTGTGGAAGTGATTGCTGAGGCAAAGGCTCCAGCCAGACCCGTCGAGGAACTGTTTACCAGTGTGGCTTAATTGAACGAAAGTAATACTATTCGGCGATCGCCACGTCGTACTCGTCGTCCCGCTCCAGCCTTCACTCGGCAAAGCAGACGCCAAAACCGTAGAACTAAAGCCTTACAAAGGTTTATCGGTACTTGCCTTGCGCTGGTGGGTCTCTTACTGGCTCTTTCGCATTGGCCTACGCGATCGCCTTTGCCAGAGCAGTCTCAAATTACTAGCGAATTACCGCCTTTAGTCATGCCGGGAGGCGATCCCTACGTTCGGGCCTTGATGCGAACTATTTCGGCTAGCGAGTCGAACGATGCCTCTCCTTATACGGTGCTCTATGGCGGACAACACATTTCCGACTTCACTGAGCATCCCGATCTCTGTATTAAGATCGTCAACGGACCGAACAAAGGCAACTGCACAACGGCAGCAGGTCGCTATCAATTTCTCACGACCACCTGGGCAGAAAAAGCGCGTTTATATCACCCCAATTCCACGCGCTTCCTGTTTTGGGAAACCTATAGCTTTGAGCCTCAGTATCAAGACGAGGTAGTTTATGCTTGGCTCCGAGATCCCCAAGCTTGGGGCGTCGATATTCCAACCTTATTAAGGGCGGGTGAGATCAACCCAGTTTTAGAATTGTTATCAGGTACTTGGACGAGCTTGGGCTATGGCATCGAGGATAATCAAATGACAGGGGCGCTCCCAGAGATCTACCAAAAGGTACTTCAAGAAGAGCTTGAAGCCGAGAGAGCTTCCCGTCACACGGAAGCCCGACCGATTATGCATTGGTCTGATTGGAACCTATTAAGCCAACAGCTAGGGCAAGAATCGATCCAAGGCAGCTTTTAGCTCTTCAATTTCGACTTCAATATTGCCTTCTAAAGCAGCACGGGCAACACACTGAGTTAAGTGCTCATCTAAAATCATCCGCGCCACTCGGTCTACTGCTCCCCGAACTGCAGCCAGTTGTACTAATACATCTGGGCAGGGACGACTCTCTTGCACCATGACTTTGATGCCACGAACATGACCTTCAATGCGAGAAAGGCGGTTGACAATGCGCCGTAGCGATTCTTCACTGTGGACATGAGGATGATCGGCTACGCCATCCACAGCGTGGGAATGATCGCCATGAGCTACATCCTCGAAGGTTAGATGGTTTGTCCTTGGTGAGGACAACATTTCATTTGGATGTGGCTCAGATTTAGTCATTGCGCTCAACCAGGACAGCAGAGGTATGCTTCATTCTAACTTAGGGTGCTCATCTCAAGGGGAAGTTTGAGAACTGACTTCTGCACTTGGGTTATTGACAGCTGGGGCTTTGTAACCTGATAAGGCAGCGAGTTCTAAGAGCGATCGCGTACCCGAATAAAGATGATCGCCAATCTCCCAGGTAGGATAACCTTCAATCTGTTTAGCTTGACACAAGTCTGGCTGGGGTTTTTCGCCTTTTGGGTCACATTCTACATAAGGCACGGTAGCTACGGCAGGCCCAAACAAAGCTTTTTGATCAGCACAATGAGGGCACCAGTAAGCGCCATACATTTTGGCTCCTGTCTGCTGGAGGTGCTGAGCTAAGCTTTGTTCAAAGGCAACCGTTTCCGCTGGTGTTGGAAGATTGGCGGCAGTTAGGTCGTCGCAACCCCACAGGAAAACGGCCAAGCTCAGCGCGATCGCCACACTTAAAAATTTTGCTTGTCTGAGTAATGCGGCCAGTGGATTCCGGCTGCTCTGCTCGTTTTGCTGACTAAACAACATCACCTTAATTTTCCCCGGTCATATCTCACAGGATAAAGCCCAAACTAAAGCCCAACGTGGAAGCATCTTACTATTCGCGATCGCTCACCTGTACGACTTTCGTAAGAACGAAAGATCAGTTAGCTCCGGGAGAGGCGTACCCTCAGGGGGTGCACCTCTCACAAACCCTTGAGGGGTTTTTGGCTAGAGCGTTGCCAGAAGTTGCTTGATTCGACCTTCTTGGCGTTCTTGCAATTGCTCTGGGAAGCGCAATTCGATCGCAGTACTCGATGCTGCATCTCCATTACCAGGATTGGCTAATGGCTCTATTGTTTGCACTACTGCCAACAAACGCTTGGGTAAAGGATGACCATCCTCTAGCAACACGCCGACGACGGGCTGGCTTTGCCGAAGTTGCTCTAAAGCATCAATTGGTTCGTGAAATTCTAGCCGCAGGCTGCGTACTCCCATCTCAGTTGCCATAGCCGCATAAAAATGGCCTTCCCAATATAACTGGGCAGGAGTTTGAATGCGCTTGCGCACCTTTTGCCCCTGAATAGGCTTTGCTTCTTGGAAAGAGCGAGTCAAGCTGGTCGCAATAAAGCGGAGAGAATCCAAGGGGTCATCTACTTCGGTACGGTTTTGGGAATACCACTCGCGCACATCCGAGTAGAGCACGATCGCCAAGGCATCCAGCTCTGACTGGGTAGGGTTGATAAAGTCAGCGACTAAAATGGTTTGGGCATCGTTCAGCGGCACTCCTCGCACAATCCGCGCTTTGAGAAACGCTCGGGCTCCATAGTCACCCACGAGTTCTAACTCGATCTCGTCTGGTAAGTTTGGCCAAGAATCGAGCACAATTCTAGCCCCGGACTCACTGACATCTTCAGTTTTGCCTCTCCAGGTTTGGTCAGGGCCATAGATGACTGCGGTTAGCTTGCGGTTGAGACGGTGGGTTCGTCGTAATTGCGGCTGTTCAAATGAAACCAAAATTGCCGCCACAATCAACACTAGGTTGAAGATGCCCCACAGCATGTTCACCAACACAGCTTCGCTATCTTCTGGCCTCAGAATCAACCAGAAGGGCACGGATAGCACCGACAGAGCAACCAGAACCGCCACTACTACCAAGGGACGGGCGGATTCCCAATCAAAGTCTCGTTTGGTGACGGATAACCCTTTGTCGGTAACGTTGAAAGACCCCATTCTAGGATTGATCAACGCCATCAGAGTCACGGCTCCGGCGTAGAACGACATGGCGAATTCGTAAATCTCGTTCCAGAACGAGAACCGCACATTCTTATAGGTGATGAAGTTGGCGTACATCGACAAGAGAATATGTGGCAGGGCGTAGGCTAAGGTCTCAAGCCCTAAACCCCGGATCGGATTGATGCCAAATAGCAGGAAAAGGGTGGGAGCGATCGCGTACATCAAACGCGGAAAGCCGAAGAAGAAGTGCGAAGTCGCCGAAAAATAGCAAATCCGCTGCGGAATAGTCAGGTTGAGCTTGCGGTTGAGCAGAGGATTTTCTAGGCGCAAAATTTGGGCCATGCCTCTAGCCCAACGCACTTGTTGACCAATGTAAGAAGAGAATTTCTCTGGGGCTAGACCTGCCACCATAATTTGGTCGTAATACACCGACTTATAGCCCAAGGAGTGGAGCCGAAAAGCGGTGTGGCAGTCTTCCGTAACTGTTTCTGTAGCAATTCCGCCAATTTGCAGGGCATAGTCTTTGCGAATCACCGCAGCCGAACCGCAGAAAAAGGCTGCATTCCAAAAGTCATTCCCTTTTTGCAGCACTTTATAAAAGAGTTCGTTGCCCACAGGCACTTTGCCGCGAGTCAGCAAGTTGCGCTCAAACGGGTCTGGGTTATAGAACCAGTGCGGCGTCTGGACAAACGCCACCTTGGAATCGTAAAAGAAGCCCACCGTCGTTTGGAGAATGGGTCGAGCAGGAATGTGGTCACAATCCAAAATCAAGACCAAGTCGCCATCAGTGCGTTTAAAGGCCGTATTAATGTTGCCTGCCTTGGCGTGGTCGTTGTTGTCACGAGTCAGCAAGGTGCAGCCAAGTTCCTCACACATCTGGCGGAGAGACTCTCGTCTATCCTTATATTTCTCAGCTCGACCATCATCTAAGATATAGACCCGCTTTTTGTCAGCAGGATAATCGATCGCTAAAGCTCCCAAGGCCGTTTTGCGGACAATCTCTACATCTTCGTTATAGGTGGGAATATAAACATCCACCTTAAACAAGCGATCGCTGGGAATGGTAGAGAGGTCAATGGGTTGGCGCTCCCTGATCTTCAGAGTTTGGAAGTAAGCCAAAAAAAGCGTGATGATCGCGTATAGCTCTGCCCCGTACAGGAGGATGCAAAAAAAGCCGTTGAGCCAACCGTCAAAGTTGAAAGTGTAAGCGGTGCGATAGTACAGGTAGCGAGCCGTCGTCACTGTACTAAGCCACACCAAGAACAAATGCAGATATTCGCTAGTTTGCGGGTCGTTGCGTTGCTGCTCAATGCGCACAATCAACCAACCCATCAGCACTAGTAGCCCTGCAATCACGCCTTGCTGCCAAACCTTCAGCGGTGTAGTCACCAAGGGTAGGGAGAGCACGAGCACGAGTAAAGCTAACAACCAAAGTTGGCGGCGGTTAAGCGATTGCAAGGCGCGATCGAACCAACTGGGAACCAGGTTCACCAACCAATCGGTTAGTGTGTCTAGAGGCGATCGCCTTGTCGCTCCAGTCGCTAAGGGCGGTGGATCTGGCCGTAACGGGGGAGAGGGATTGGCCATTTATTTATCCTGCTTTTCTACACGCTTGAGATAGAGCTGAGTGATACCGTAGAGACCCAAAGCAAACACAACGATCCCCGTCGGCAGCACGAACCAATGGTCTTGCAAAAAGCGCGAAACTTTACTGAAAGGATTGCTGTTGTCCAGCCGTCGCTGAGAACTTTGCTGGAGAAACTCCAAATTGTAAGCATCTGGATCGTAGCCCGAAGCACTTGCTTGATTGGCACTAATCAGGACCGTATCGCCATTGAGCTGGAAGAACAATGGGTCTTGGTTCAGCAAATTTTGCACTTGCTGTAAGCCTGCCTCTGTTTGTGCGCTCAAAGCCAGCAGGACGCGATCGTCGTTCCAAGGAGAAATCACTTCTTTGATTACCCCTTCCGAATCTGGCAAGGCTTGAATCTGGCTTTGATTCCATTTGCGAGAAAACACATTTTTTAGGGCAAAGCCATTTTCTTGAAACGCTTCGGGGAAGGGGAACTGCGATCGCACACCAATTCCGACTAAGTTTTGTCGTTGCTTCACTTCTGTCGTGAGAGCGTCTTGGGTGTAAGCCTCTATTTTCACCGTGTCGGCTTGGCTGAGGCGACCTAAGCGCTCGCTAAACTCTAACAATGTGCTCAAGTCGGTGACGGATGGTGTTTCTGGAACCACGATTGCTGTCGTGGAGAGGTCTTGAGGTGCAGCAAAGGGATACCCCGTAGACAGCAACTTCAGGTCAGGAATTTGGACGACATTTTGGCGCTTGAGTTTAAAGTTGGTGTCAGCATGGACTTTCCCCCAGAGTTGCTGGTCGTTGATTCGGCCACAGTTAGCAGGTTCACGCGGACTGAGGTTGAAGGCTACCTGAATTTTGGAATCCGGTTTGACTAACTCAGCCGGAAGATTGACGTTTAAGGTATCCCTAGCTGCTCCCTGCTCGGAGGTCAGGCGCTTACCGCCAATTGGGGCACCATCGAGTCGTACTTCCACCGTCGAGAGTCGAGGATTCACCTGCGGGCCGTAGCTATACACCAAGTTCATTGAACTGCCACGAGTGAACTGGTCATCTGGCAAGGCTCGGAAATTTACCTCTACAGGCGGCGCATAAGCACCCCGCACCGTAACATCTTCAAAAGGTTCGTTCTCAGCGTTATTGAGCTCACGCAGTTTGAAGGAGTTTTTCTCAGGCAAATAACCGGGCCATTGCCTCAGAGGCGGTGTGGGCACTGGGGTCACGCTATTCACGACTAGGTAATAACCTGTACCAATCTGGCGGTCCTTCGACTGCACCAAAAACTGCACCGCTTTGTTAACGCCTTCTGGCCCATTGCCTGTGGCAATCAAAACCGGAATGCCATTGTTGCGGGTGGTGGCCAGCATCAAAATGCCTGACTCTGCTGGCAATGGGTTGCGGCTAGCGTCTAGCACTTGGTTGTCAGCGATCGCCAGTGGTAACTTGAGCGACTTCAGCGCCGGTTGCTCCTCAGGGGTACCAATCACCACCAAGCGCTCGTCTGCTTTTGCCTGATTGAGGTTTTTCACTAACCGAGTTTCTAGCGGTCGAAACTCTGCCAAGCGTCCTAGGGCGGCCTGGAAGCGAGCCGCCGAGGTCAACCAAGCACTATTGACTTGGTTGGGTAACAGATAGGTGACTCGATTTGGGTCCAGGCTGAGGTCGTCGAAGAAAGGATAGGGGTATCGGGTAAAGTCGAGTTTGACGGGTTTGGGCTGATAGTTAAAGATCAGCTTGGAATCAGGTAAGACTTCCGTCCATAAGGTGGGGTCGGCAGGATCAGTACAGGTGGCTGAGTTGTTCTGCTGTGCCACCAGCGTCACTTCATTAAAGTCTTGAATTAAGTTGGGCGGCACATTCAACAGAACCTGACCGATTTCGGACTGCTTCCGGTTCAGCGGTACACTGCCAACGCTCGTTCCATTTACTCGAACGGTTAAGTTAGAACGGTTGGCTAAAAGGGCGGGTGAGTGTTGGAACCGCACCAGTACCTTGGCAGAACGCAAATTCCAAGTGCGGGGACGGGTAAATCCTAAGCGAGCGTCGGCAAACACCCCTTGTAACCGCAAGCGATTACCTACGACTGGGCTGCGGTTGAACTCTAGAACGTAAGGAACGGTCGGGCCTCGGGCAGCGACAGCATCCGAGGTAGAGCTAGGACTTGGACTAGCTCCTGGTGAGGTAGGAGAGCTGGCAGGTTCTGGTGCAGTGGCGGCTGGGGGAGCAGCAGGCTCAGGGTCAGGTTCAATCGCCGCTGGTTCTCTGGGAGCTGGAGCTTCCGCAGGTGCGGGTTCTGGTGCAGGTTCCGGCGCAGGTTCGTAGGGTGCAGGCTCAGGTGCAGGCTGGTACACCGGAGCTTGCGGCGGCGGTTCTGGCAGCGTCAGCTCCTCGATCACCTGGTTTTCGTCTTGGGTAATATCGCGATCGTTCTGTTGGGCTACGGCTAAGCTTGCCGTCACCCCGATCGCTGTGCCCGCAAAGGTGAGTAACAAGAGCCAGATCACGGGGCGCTGTTGGCGGCTCCCTGGGCGGGACTGGCGGCGGGAAGATGAAAGTAAGTGCCGGAAGATGCGTTGCATGGATGGGTAAGTTTAGCGGGTGGGGCTTTAACGAGGTTGCAACAGTTGGGGAGAAATGGTGTCGGGCGGTAGCAAGCCTAACCAAGCGAGGTTTTGCACATAATAAGCGGAGTTGTTATCCCAAAAACCATTGCGGTACTGGGGCTGCAACTTTCGCTGCCAAAGCTCGGTGGCGATCGCCGGGTCGAGCAGTCGCCAAGCAGGATACAACATGGCATATTGAGCAGTGGCTTCGTAACTCACGGTCGGTGCACCTGAAAGATCAAAAGTGGCGGGGATTTTTTGTTGCGATCGCCATTGTTTTTGCAGAAATCCTAAATGCTTTTGCAGATATGCTTTTGCAGGTGCGGAGTCGAATAACTCCGCGTCCCAAGCGACCCGCCACCAGACGCGGTAAGCGTCAAAACTGTATTGGCTTTTCAGCGGCCCAGAGAGCGGTAACGGTTGAAATTCTCCTGTGGTTGTGTCCACCGCTACCCAATCGCTCGGCAAACCAACAGCTGATAGCGTGGCTGAGTTTTCCAGAGCTTGATAACTACTGTCCACCAAGCTCAACCAATCGTGCTTGGGATCGACTTGAGCAAAGAGCCGAAACGCATAAGGCGCAAAGTAGGACGGATTCAGTTGAATCACGGTCTGCTGCTGAAAAGCTGCGGCTGGCCCTGGCAGCAAATAGCGCTGCCCACCAGCGACCACGGTGGAGAATCGCCACAAGTCTTGCAATTTGGCTTGGGCTAACTTCAGATACTCTGGTTTCTGCCAACGCCGGGATGCCAAAATCAGAGCGGTAATGGCATCGACATCGGCATCACTGGCAAAATTTGGGTCGATCGCTCCCCATCTTGCGGGTTCATTTGGGCCTTGTTCATTACGGCCCCACTTCCAAACCCAGAGCTGGTCGGTACGTTTGCCATTAGCTTGGCGTTGCAAATTGTTTTCTGACCACTGCAAGGTTTTGGCAAAGGTGCTGGGGTCATCACTCAACACCGCTCGCAGCATGGCGTAGGCTTGCCCTTCGGACGTGGAGCGATCGCCTGCTTCCCGGTCAATCACCCGCCCATCCGCTTGAATAAAACGTTGTCGATAGGCGGTCCAACTTTGCTGCAACAGTTGTTGAGTTGGCGCTGCTGTTGCTGAGCTGATTACAGTCGGGTCTGGACTGGGAGTAGGCGCTGTAGTGGCTGGCGGGGTAGCGGGTGGAGATTGTCTGGCGTCGCTAGAAAATTTAGAACATCCGAGTAGTCCCATCATGCCACTCAGACTAACTGCCACTGCTGCCCTACGCCACCATGACCACGAGCCTGTTTGTCGCTTAGTTTTGGGGTACCGTAACATCTCAACTGGCCCTGCACAAGGTAGTAAAGCTAAACGCACAAAATTGAACCGCATGGTGACAACACCATCCATTTAGCAGTTAGTAACGCTCCCACGGTGGTTGAAACCCTCGCTGTCTCAACAAGTCTTCTTTGATCTGCTGCACCCTCCGAGACAAGCTACTATCCGGGGTTCCAGTCGTCGCTTGCTGTACCTGAAGTTGTTCCAGTTGCTGCAAAGCGGTGAGGGGCATGCCTTGAGCCGCCATCAATTCAGCCAGCGATCGCTGTGCCCCCACATCTGTCGGATTGAACGCCAGCACTTGCGAATACAACTGCTCTGCCGCCCCAAACCGACGCTGCTGGAATCGCACCCCGCCTAATGCAGATAGTGCTTCAACATTGTTCGGTTGGATTTGCAAAAGCCGTTGGTAGGCATCACTGGCTTGGTCCAAATCTCCTAATGCCTGGGCTACCTGCCCTTGCAGCTGGTAAGCACTCGGATTATTGGGATTGCGGGCTACCAGTTGGGCCGCGATCGCTCTGGCTTGGGCAGGACTCCGAGCGGCAATCACCTGAATCGAGCGTAACTGCAAAGCAGAATTATTCGGGTCCAGTTGCAGCAGCGCATTGTAAAGCGGTTCGCGGCGAGGGTCCGGGGGTAGTACTCCCACCAGAGTCACCAATTCCGGAGGCGTGTCGGTGGGGGGGCGGGTTTGCAGCCAAGTATTCAACACTGCTTCCGCCTCAGCTAAAGAAATCCGTTGAGCCTGATAAGCCAAAGCCGCTCGGCCCAGTTGAATTTCCAAATTTTGCGGATTCAGGGCTACTAATTGGTTATAAATTGCCAGTGATTCATCCGTGCGTCCCTGCGTTTGGCGCACACTTGCCAAGCCTTGCAAGGCATTGTTGATAATGTCGCGATCGCTGGGGTTACTAGCCAGAATTGCTTGATAACGCTGGGCGCTGGCTTCCAAGTTGCCTTCCCGCCGCTCGATCTCAGCCAAAAGTAGTTCCGAAGCTCGGTCCTGTGCTCCTGCCGCTGTATTAGCATAGGCAGCCAAGGCACTTCTCGCCGCTGGCAGATTGTTCTGCTGAATCAAGAGCTGGGCGATGCGGAAGTTCAGAAAAGGAGCGTTGACGCCCGCTTGCAGCAACGTTTGGTACACCGGGAACAGTTCTGGCTCTGGTTCCACGGCTGAGAGCGCTTGAGCTAACTGTTGTAGCTCTACAGGATTGGTCGGCAAGGGTTGCAAAACCGTTCGTAGTCGTTGTCGCAGCTCAGCTCTAGAAATTACTCCCAACTGGCTCTCCAAGGCCAATTGCTTCAGCGCCAAAATTTGATTATTGGGCTGCTGCTGCGTCAGTTGGCGATACAGTTGCAGCGCATAAGGTTGCTCGGCAGGTATACCGCTGAGCACATCGGCAACTTCTTGCACCAACGTAGGCGTAGGATTGGTTTGGCGCTGGAGTTCCTGACGGTAGAGGGCTGCTGCCTCTTGGGTCAGGGTCGGAGCATTGGCTTTGCTCCCTAACTCATTGAGTGCCCTCGCCAAAGGCAATGCTGCTTCAGGACGACCACGGAGTGGATCTAAAACTGCTAGCGCTTCAGCAGGTTGCTGGTTAGCTAAATAAGCTTGAGATAGTTCCGAGCGAGCTTGAATCGCCGTGTCGTCTAACCGACTGGATGCTTGTAGTTGCGCTTGCAAAATGGCGATCGCTTGCGCAGGATTGCCCGTTTCCCTCAAGGCCCGAGCATAGGCCACTGCGGCATTCCCGGTGATCGTTTTGCCGGAAGCACGGTAGCGGTTGAACAGCTCTAACCCTTGCTGAGCATTTCCCGTGTAAGTATAAATTTGTGCCGCCCCTAGAATCACATCCGGGGTGGGATTGTTTTGTAAAACAATCTGGTAGTCAGCCAAAGACTCTGCAAAGCGCCCTCGGTAGCCCAGTAAGAGCGCCCGCTGTCCCCGCGCTTCTAGGTCGTTGGGTTCTAAGTTCAGCAAGGTGGTTAAAGCAATAATGCCTTGGTCTTGCCATTCCGCTCGGTAGCCTCCTAGAAACCCCAACGTTTTGAGCGCCAAACGGTTGTTTGGGTCTTGTTCCAACACGCGCCCATAAGCCTGGAAGGCATTGGCGTCTTGTCCTGCCCGCCGATAGGCGATCGCCAATCCCAACTTGGCTTCTATCGATTGTGGGTAACTGCGAATAGCCCGCTGAAAAGCCGCGATCGCATCATTGACCAAGCCGCGATTCAACAAGGTATAAGCTTGTCGAACTGAAGCAGGCACCGTCTGCGCTTGCACCGCCGGAATTTCCCAGGGCCACAGGTCTACCAGCAAACCACCACTCAACCCCACGGCGAGCAAGCAAGACCATCCCAAGCGCCTAAACTTCACTGGTTTGCGGGTGTTTTTCCAGGTGTCATGCCGTTGGTTCATTGCAGCCTGCCCTTCGGTGTGACATCAAATTCGGTCTTGAGCCGGAATCCTGCGATCGTCTCCGAGAAACCATTTAGTTCCTGTAAGGTAAAGCCTAGCCGCAAGTTAGGCAAAAAGCGAAAATCGTAATAGAGTTCCAGAACATCTGGGTTGCGATCGCCCAGCTGTCTTCGTAAAGCCGCATTAGACAGTTGGCGACCATAGGCTAGGCCCAAGCGATCGTCAGGGGCAAATACATCTAAAACGGTAAGTCCGACGTTGTAGGTGTTGCCTTGTTCGTCAAGACCCCGGTTGTTGTACTGGCCGTAGCGACCAAACAAACCCATGTTGAGGCTGGGAATAAAGACCTCTGCGTTGATGCCAAAGCCTTCCTCGCGATCGCCTCGCTGGGGTCCACTCAATCCATCCCCTCGATTCACTTGAAAAATTTCTCTGAAGCCGTCTCCTGCCCCAGTTTCTCGCCCTGTGCTGTAGGTACCGCGAATGATGGCGTTGCCGTAACGGAATCCCAGTTCGCCCGCAAAGCCATCTAAGCTGAAATCCCCAATGCTCCGCGCCGAGGAAAACGCCGCAAATCTAGCTTCGATGTTGTCAGTTAAAGCCCAGTTCACTAAAGCACTAGGCCGAGAACCAATCCCGGTTGCGGTCAGCGCGGAGTTAGTCTGAAATACTGGGTTAAAGAAGTGGCTCGCGCCATCCTTGGCAAAACTGTTGCGATCGAAATAAGAGGTTAGGTCTAATTGCCCTACAACAAACCGCAAGTTCGGCAAATCTCGCGGAGAAGTAGCGACAAACAACTCATTCAGACTCAGGCCCTCTTGCTGCGAATCGACCAACCCCTGCCCTGTCGTCAAATCCAGCGCCCCACCAAACAGAATATTGGGTGTTAAAGGATAAGCCGCTGACAAGCGAGCTCTAGCGGATGATTCATCCGCCTGATAGAGATATACACCTTGCAGCTGCACAGAAGGTTCGCTCAAAGCCGTACTCCGCAAAAGTGGCTTAGAGGAAGTTTCTGGCCGAGTTTCTAAAGCAGCAGCAGGGGCTACATTACCTGGTGAATTGCTTGGGGGAGCTGTTGTGCTTTGAGGAGCTGTTGGTGTGGGCGTATTTTGGAACTGCGGAAAAGCGGTCGGCTGCCCCGTTGGATACCCAGCACCATAAGGGCTAGGAGCACCATATGGCGCAGCAGGAGCACCGGAGTAGGGGCTTCCAGGGTAGTTAGGTGCAGCGTTATAAACGCTACCGGGATACATGGGCGTAGGATTAGCACCATTGCCGGGATAATTCGGCGCAGGACTAGATGGATTGCTCGGATAATTCGGGGCAGTTGGAAATGCAGTTGGATAAGAATTAGGTGGGTAAGAATTAGGCGGATAAGAATTACCGGGATACCCTAAAGCAGGGTTGGGATAATTACTGAGATAGTTCGGTACAGGACTATAAGAACTACTGGGATAACCAGGTGCAGTTGGATAAGAATTAGGCGGGTAAGAATTAGGTGGGTAAGAATTAGGCGGATAAGAATTACCGGGATACCCTAAAGCAGGGTTGGGATAATTACTGGGATAACCAGGAACATTGTTATAAATATTACTGGGATAATTGTTGGGATAACTAGGAGCTTGAGGACTATAAGTGTTAGTGGGGTAAACCGGATTTGGACTATAGAAACTACCGGGATAATTCGGCGCACCATTATAGAAATTGTTTGGGGAATTGGGTACACCATTATAGAAATTTGGATATGTTGATGGCGCAGTCAAATTAGGAACGGAGGCAGGCGCTACAGGTGCGGCAGTAGGCTGTGGCGAAGGAGCGTACCGATTGTAGAAATAGACATTATTGGAGCTATCAGGTCCAGTAGGACCACCTGCCCCTGGAACCATCAAGGTTGGCATGGGAGCAGGCATAGGCTGACCCATCGGGTAGAGATTACCATTGGGATTCCAACCATAAGGATGCCACCCAGGAGGCGCCATTGGTGCTAGCTGAGCCGGAGGTAGTTGCCCGACCGGATAGGGATAAGGGTAAGCATTACCATTGACGCCGCCCCAACTGGGAGCCGCTACAGGCCCTCCAGACATCCAAGGCAGTTGCTGAGGCGAAAAACTAGCACTTGGCGTCTCGGGGCGAACCGTAGGCAAGGGGGTTGGTACTAGCAGGGGTTGTCCGTTGGGATCGCTACGCTGCCCTACAGGCTGCGGCCAACCATTGCAATTCCCCGCACAGACTCCAGGACTATATTGTCCAGGGACACCTAAGCCTGCACCATTCATCTGCCAGTAATTGTCAGCCGTCTTGATTGGGGATGTCTGGGACGGTTTAACCCCAGAGGTTTTGGTCGTGCTTTTAGTCGTAATAGATGAAGATTGATCCGATCGCGATCGCTGCGGGTTAACCGACTTAGATGGAGTCGTAACGTCAGATCCTAAAGACGGCGATCGCTGCGGATCGATGAAGCTGGGTATTGCCGTTTCCACCTGCTTAGCCAGCACTTCTGACCTAGAACCAGCGATTTGACGGACTAGATCCGTTTCAGTATTAGACAGGTTTTGGGGAGTATTAAGAGGGGCGATCGCTGCCGCAGCCAATGTAGAGCGAGCCTGAGGTGTGGCCTTTTTATTTCTGAGCTTTGTTTCGGAACTTGGACTCTGAGTGGCTGGGGCCTGACGAGAACTGGGTTGAGGCGTTAATTCCGACGGACGAGGAGAATTTGCCCAGCTAGGCTTTACCTGAGTTAGCCCGGTGAAAAGAAGCAATGAGATTGAGCCAGATGCTAGGACTCTAAGCGAGAGTAAATAGCTACGGAAGATAGACCAACGAGAATCAAGCATGATATGGCTCACACCTATTGTGCTGTCTGATGCGGTCTAGTGAATATGGAAGCTAAGACTACCGAAAAACATTTAGACTGCTGAAAACTTTAGCAGAAGCGGCGGTCATTGGAACAATAAAGTTTTACTTGTATGCAAATACATCGCTAGTGTTTGAATGCGTTCAATCTAAATATTATTAGAATCAAACTCTTTACTAAGCACCCTGACTTGAATTAGCGTCAGACAATCTAACTTAAGGAAATACAATATCTCCAAGTTATTGTGTCAAAAAAGCCAGTGAATTCACTAAGTTTTTACACAAGAACTAGAAGATTAAAATATTGTCCTGACCAAGAAAATCTTCATGAATCACTATTTGATTCTGTTCTAATTCAGTTCACACTAACTAATAGGATTTGTTATTCCGTTTATAGCCCCATTTTTACTCGCGATCGCCATGCAACGTCAATTCTTACATTTCATCTTGCCCGCTAAACAAATTTGGCATGAAGCGGCACCCTATTGTTTAAGCGGCTTACTTCTGGCTAGCACTGGTTGCTCGCAAGCTAAACCTCCTGAGGTTAATTTGAACCTCCAAGTAGAACCTGCTGGGCGAGCGGGAGTTTATTCCGTCTCAGGCAACACAAACTTACCAGACCAGAGCCGCATCACTGTCTCTGCTATCCGCTACCTTTCTCCCAGTCAAACAGCACCCTTAGCAACTGGGGGTTTATCACCACAACTTCAATCTCAGTTGACTTACACCGTCCTAAGTCGGCAAGACGTAGTGGTTAACCAAGGCAAGTGGCAGACCTCCCTCAATCTTTGGCAAGTTGCACCCAATGGCCAATTTCGCGAGGGATGGCAGATTAACCAGTCCGAACTCAAAATTCCAACGACTCCCGCCCCTGATGTTGTCTTTCTGGCAACGTTTGAGCCAGAGGGACAACCGCCTACGATTCAGCAGAAGGTACAAGAGCAAGGAATTCAACTAGAAGGTAATTTAGCGCGATTCACTACTGATGGTCAGCGTTATCTACAGATTAGTCAAGCTTTACCCGTACCCTTACCGACCGGAAAAACTACTCCTCCCACCCTGACGACAGCAGACATCAACGGAGGGTGGGGCGATCGCTCGCAGATTACTACCCCTGAAAAATCAGCCCCAGCGAACTCTAAGCCAACCGCTAGTGCCAATACAAGCCAAACTACTGCTCCTCTCTCACCTGATCAGTTACTCCGCTAACGACGCTTGCTTCAAGTTATATCTAGCGGCATCAAGGGTTGAGGAAACAGTAGTTTGGCTTTGGCAATCAAGTAGCCTTGAGCTAACTGTGTGAGTCAGGAAGCCACTTTCTGTTGAACACGGATTGGCTCTACCTTTTGGGAGCGCTGAGCATAGCTCATAGTGGGATGGAATCTGGTGAAGCTGCTAGCACGAGCAGCATCCAGTTGAGGCACATCGTGCAAAGCTCCTTGCAACACTTCCAGTTGAGCCATGATTTGCTTGAGTTGAGTTTGCAACTCATCAACTTGGGCATGGGCAACGGGTGCTTGTACCTCTGTTTCCTCGGTAGTTGCCCCAGCTTGAGCAAAACTAAGGAAAGCTTGAGCTGGATGCAGAGCGGAGACAGCGGCTTGCACTGAGACAGGACGGGACAGATCAGTTTTGACAGCAGCCTGCGAGGTCGTAACTGTTTCAGCAGTTGCAGTGGGGATGGCTGATGGAGCAATCATGACAGGCTGAGCCAAATCTACCGTAGTTCCCGTGACCACTTGGACTGGCTTGTCATGCAGAAATTCAGAGAGGCCTGTAGCAGCTAGGCGAACTTCGGATAACTTTAGTTCTTCTAACTGGCTCTCTTTAACTTGCAAATTCTCTTGGAGGCTGGATAGCTGTTCTTCAACTTGAGCCGATTTGCGTGAAGACCGCCGCCATCCAGTTACAGCTACGCTAGCGATGCCCGCACCCAAACTCAGCGCCGTTGCAAAACCAAGGTAAGGAGCTGCTACATCTTTCAATTGGCCAGTGAAAACAGGTTCTTGCTGAACCCGAATATCAATTGGCTGTGAACCCAACATAACTAATGGTAGCGTCAAGCTGGAAAACACCGTGCTAGACAGAAGGACAGCAGGCAATAAAAAGCTTTTAAGCGACGATACAGGCATTTTGGGGACTCCAAGCAAATATGGGTTTCAAAAGTCGTTGGTTTTGTAGCGGAAAGTATATCTACTGTTTCAATATCCCTAGTTCTTAGGTCAGGCAGGATCGAAAACAGTGACTGAGTGGGTAACTAGGAAATTCACTCTAGAAGGCAGCACATAGAGTAATTTCTCTTCTCTATAAACACTAATAGGTATCTAGGTAATCTTTCGTATAGAGCTGATAAAGACACCCAGAGAAGGTGATGAAGAAGATGTGAACTTTTTACTTAAGCGCTTTGGTTGATAGAAGTTGCGTAAGTTATATCCCTTAGCTTAGATTCTTAATTTTGCCCATACAAATAATCCCTAAAAGGTAAGTACCTCTTAGGATAGAGCTATATTTATCAAGGGCTGAGGGCTACAAGAAGCTTAGATGAAGCTGGATTGTTGAATGGTAAATCTTTCAATAAATAGACACCTTTGACTTGAATTAACGTCGAAACCTGTAATCTTCCGAGTTGCATGTTATTGCGGAGTCAATCGAGTTAGACCGATGAAACCTATTAGTTAACTCAATAGAAGTTAAGAAGCGATTAAGAGGTTATTTTGGCTATCTCATTGAGTGCTCATAGCTAAACCATTTATTGACTAAACATATGAGCAAATTGTTCCAGCTAGCTTTGAAATCTTTTGGGCGCTATTGCCAAAGAGCAATTTTTGCCTGGAAACAGGCACGATCACTCAACCCCAATCGTCCCCATTTAGGCGCTCAAACCCCAATTTGGCGATCGCGGTCTTTACTCCAGTGGTTGTCCTTAGCTTTAGCGGGTTTATGTCTCAGTTTGGGATTACAGTTCAACCCAGGTTTAGAAGCCGCGAGTGCCGCGATCGAGCTCCCTCTCTCCACCAGAGGAGCCCAAATTGTCGATGGGGTCGGTCGTCCAGTTTTATTGCGGGGAGTGAACTGGTTTGGCATCGAAACTGAATTGCATGCCCCTCACGGTCTTTGGACGCGGGACTACCGTGAGATGCTGGCGCAAATCAAAGGATTAGGATACAACATCATTCGGCTGCCCTTCTCCCTAGAAGCTTTGCGCTCTGCCGCAGCAAGTGGCATTGACTTCAATATTGGTGCCAATCAAACCTTGCAAGGTAAATCGCCTCTAGAAATTATGGACGCCGTGATTCAAGAGGCAGGACAGCAAGGGCTACTGATTTTACTGGACTGTCATCAACTGAATGATCAACGCATTCCAGAACTTTGGTATGGCGACGGCTTTACCGAAGCTGATTGGATTGACACCTGGCAAATGTTAGCAAATCGTTACAAGAATCAGCCTCATGTCATTGGAGCTGACCTAAAAAATGAACCGCATGGTCGAGCAAGTTGGGGCACCAATGACTCAGCAACAGACTGGCGACTAGCAGCTGAGCGAGCGGGTAATGCCATTTTGAAGACGAATCCTCATTGGCTGATTGTCGTTGAGGGAGTAGAGAATAATGTTCCTGGACAAAAATTATCCAGGCACTGGCAAGGCGGCAACTTAGAAGGCGTGAAACGTTATCCAGTTCGCTTAGCAGTTAAGAATCAACTCGTTTACTCCCCTCATGAGTATGGCCCTGGAGTTTACGACCAACCCTGGTTTTCAGAAAAAACTTTCCCTAAAAACCTTTACAACCGTTGGGAAACTGGATTTCACTACATTGCAACTCAGAAGCTAGCTCCAGTTTTAATTGGAGAATTTGGGGGACGGCAGGTAGACAGCAATTCTAAAGAAGGCATTTGGCAACAACAGTTGGTTGAGTTTATTAAGCAGAAACAACTGAGTTTTACTTACTGGAGCTGGAATCCTAATAGCAAGGATACTGGGGGCGTTTTACAAGATGATTGGCGCAGCATTGAGGACGCTAAGCAAAAACTCTTGAGCCAGCTCCTACCTACAGCGCGTTCTCCACTCACAACTTTCCGACCAACGGGTGCGGCTGTCCCAGCAAAGCAGCAACGAACGGGGGCAAGTCAGCGGCCAATTCCACGGCCAACTCCGCGATCGCCTGTCACCTCACCCACCTCGTTACCACCTAACAAAACTCAAACGACCCAAAATCAACTCACAACTAAGATGACAATCGAGTCGGATTGGGCGAGTGGTTTTTGCGTCAGGTTCCTAGTCCAGAATCCAACTCAGAAAGTTGTGCAGAATTGGCAGTTAGCTTTTCGGATGAATCAAGCCAACATTAACAATAGCTGGAACGGAAATTTCAACCGTCAAGGTTCGCAATACCAAGTCACACCGCCGAGTTGGGCAAGAGTGCTACAACCCAATCAAACCGTTGACCTAGGTTTTTGTGCCAACAAGGCAGGCTCCGACTACCGACCACAGCAAGTGTCTGTGTTCTAGTCGTTAGATTTACCGTGGCAAAGAAAAACCGGAGGCTCAGATATTCCTGAGCCTCCGGTTTCACTTAAGCCTAAATGTGTTGAATAGCGCGATTAAAGAAGATTACTCTTCATCGTCATCATCTACTACATCGGTAAACTCATCATCAATCAGTTCATCATCGTCCAAGATGGCGGATGTTGGTTTTTCATCCCCGGGAACAGGAGCCGTGAAACTTTCGAAGCTGAAGTTGGGGCGATCGTCGAATGCACCATCCAAGCCGTAGCTACGAGCAGTGCGATCGTCTAAGACCACATCTCGGAGGTCCGCATCTTCATCAAAGACACTGGTGCCATCGAAGGTAAGGTCAATATCGGGACTGCCCACTTCTTCATAAGCATTGAAACCAGTACCCGCTGGAATCAAGCGTCCAATAATCACGTTCTCCTTCAAACCTCTCAACCAGTCAGACTTCCCTTCGATCGCCGCTTCTGTGAGCACCCGTGTGGTTTCTTGGAAACTAGCCGCCGAAATAAAGCTGTCCGTGTTGAGCGATGCCTTGGTGATACCCAACAACACAGGAGTGTACTCAGCAGGTGCCCCCCCGGTAATGGCCATTGCCTCGTTTACTTGCTGAACTTGGTAGAGTTCCACCAATTCACCAGGCAACATGGTGGTGTCTCCACCATCATCGACGCGAGCCTTAGAAGTCATCTGACGCACAATCACCTCGATGTGTTTGTCCGAAATATCAATCCCTTGGGATTGGTATACAGACTGCACTTCGTTCACTAAAAAGGTTTGCACCTTCTGCAAACTAATCAAGGATGCGTCATGAACTCCCAACGTTTCGCGATTGACCTTGAAGACGATCTCCAAAATCTCGTGGGGGTTAGAAGGACCATCCGTGAGAGGTTCTGATGCGCCAACTTCCTGCCCATCGGAGACAATCACGTTCTGACCAGGACCGAGGGGATAGTCTGTCATCACGCCATCAGCTTCGATGACTTTGACTTCTGCCACATCATCATCGCTGTAGACGACTTGTGCGGTACCAGGACGTTCTGAGAGGACACAAGCTTCCTTAGGTTTGCGAGCTTCCAATAATTCTTCAATTCTGGGCAAACCTTGGATGATGTCTCCAGTTTTCGTCCGCTCAAACACCAGCAGCACCAAGTTGTCACCCCGCTGGACTAGATCCCCATCATCGATGTGGAGTACAGCTCCAGGAGACACCCGATAAGGACGAGCAATGCGTAAGGTGACTTCACCCTCGCCTATCCCAACGACTTGGCCAGATTCCTCTAGCTTGGTACCAGAGGCGATTTCTGTGCCAGCTACTAGTAAGTCACCTTCTTTCACTTTGGGAGCCTTGCCTTGAGTGCTAATGACCACTCGGTCAGCATCCCTCACCACGAGGATTCGGCGAATCGCTTCGGCTCCTTCGCGAATCCCTCGGACTTCACCAGACTCTTTACACTGAATTTCTGTCCGCGCTACGACAGCACCAGGAGCAATCTGCTCGCCATCTTTGACCAAGAGACGAGTGTGAGTACTACCTTGAGTGGTGTCTGCGGCAATATCTCGACGAATCACTAGAGATTCCAGAATCACGAGTTGGAGCCGCATAATCTCTGGATCAGTCTCGTCCGGAATTAGCTCAATGTCAGCAGCTAATTGAGGTGCATCTTGATCGATCTCTAGTACGAGCTGAGTGCGAAGTAATTCTAAACCTTCTACGGACTTAACCCGCTCTCCATCCTTGTAAGGCAAGCGTTGTACCGCACGTAGCTGAATAGTACGGCCAGACTCTTCACTAGTTGAGGCTTGACTCGGCACAGAAGGTTCGTTTGGCACCACAAATTCGGTAACCGGACGCAGGAGCACGGCTGGACCTTCGGGCGTTTCTACATACTCTAGGAAGCGGAGTTCGCTAAGGGTTAAACCAGGTAACACTTCTTGCCCAGGATTAGCCAAGGTGGGTTCTTTGCCCATAAATTCTTCGGGATTGTCAATCATGTGCAAGTCCCCTGGCTTGACCACGATTTCCCGCAGAATGTCGTTCTTCTGAATGACTTCGACCACACCATTGCTTTGACAGAAGATGTCTTTAACAACTTCTGTTCCTGCTTCGACGTACTGACCATCCTCCACGAGGAGCAAAGAAATATCTTTGTTCACTTCGTGGGCTTCCTCAGGAATCCAAAGCAGCGTACCGCCTTGAACCACTTCGTAGCCTTGCTTAGCCTTACCTCGCTTCGCCACTTCAACGCCAGAGTAGCGAATGATCCCGCCGGTTTGAGTCCGGTAGCGATCGTCGATCAATTCTGCGACGACTTGGTTGTTTGTCACCTTCGTTCCAGGCGTTGCTTTGAGAGAGAACGACTGGTTGTGGTTGGTTTCAACTAAGTAGTGATCGCGGCCTTGATAGCTCTCAACCCGTACTCGCGCTTCATCTAGCAATACGGAAGCTGTAATAATTTCAACTTCGCGACCGCCCTTACCTTCAGCTTCTTGCTGAGGTAGGCGTACGGTTCCACCATGCTCTGTGATCAGCTTGGTTTCAGCGAGGACGCTACTAGAATCCACACGATCGCCGTTCTTCACGGTCGGTTCGGCACCAGGGGGCAAGTTGTAAACTTCACCCGATAGAATCCAGATCAAGCCACCTCTTTGAGCAATTCGGGTGGTGTTGCCTTGACGGTCTTTCTTTTCTTCGGGAACGATGTCGGCAAACTTAACTTCCCCAGCCAAGTCTGAAGCCACGTCTTTACTAGCCTTTTCAGTGGTACGCTGAGTTCGACCTGCCAGCGGGACTTCTGCCAAGAATTGATCCTTCTTGACATGCTCACCATCTTTAACGAGCAAAGTTGAACCTTGAGGAATCGCAAAGGATTCTTTCTTAGAACCCGACTCCAGCATCAGATCAGTATTACTTTCCGCAATTAAAGCTTCATCTCCATGACGGGTCCGGTAAGGACGAGTCCGGAAACGCTTCGCGTAGCGGATGGTGCCCTCAAAGGTAGCCCGCACCTGACGCGCCATTTCTCCAGTGAATACCCCTCCAGTGTGGAAAGTCCGCATGGTTAGCTGTGTTCCAGGCTCACCAATAGATTGAGCAGCAATAATTCCAACCGCTTCACCCAAATCCACCATGTGAGCGTGAGCCAAGCTCCACCCATAGCAATGCTGACAGACAGAACGAGTCGCTTCACAAGTTAGGGGCGATCGCACCATCACTGTTTCTACACCTGATTGACCAATGATGTGGCATAGGTCATCCGAGAGGTCTTGGTTCCGAGCAGCGACCACTTCTCCGGTTTGCGGATGCACCACATCCTCTGCGATCACTCGACCAAACAAGCGGTCTTTCAGGGGAATCAAGACGCGATCGCCGTCGGTCATGCTACGCACTGGGATACCCCGTTGGGTGCCACAGTCAAGTTCGCGAATAATCACATCCTGGGCCACGTCCACCAGACGACGGGTGAGATATCCAGAGTCTGCGGTTCTGAGCGCAGTGTCTACTAGTCCCTTCCGCGCCCCGTAAGAGGAAATGATGTATTCAGTAACGGTCAAACCTTCCCGGAAGTTGGTCTTAATTGGCAAGTCAATGATTTCACCTTGCGGATCAGCCATCAGTCCGCGCATACCAACAAGCTGGCGTACCTGGGAGATGTTTCCTCTGGCTCCAGAGAAGGCCATCATGTAAACCGAGTTCAACGGATTGGTGGTTTTGAAGTGGCGTACCACCTCATCCTTGAGTTCTTCGCTCGTCCCGTTCCAAGTATCGATCACCTTTTGAAAGCGCTCTACTTCGGTAATCTCGCCACGGGTATAACGGGTTTCCGTTTCTCGAATTTCTTCTTCCGCTGCGTCCAATAGCGCTCGCTTGGTTGGAGGTATTTGTAGGTCATCTACACTAATTGAAACCCCTGCCTTCGTAGCGTAGCGAAAGCCCAGATCCTTCAATAAGTCAGCCACCTGGGCGGTCCGAGCCGTACCGTAGTTGGTAAAAGACCAAGAAATTAGTTTCTTAAGCTGTCCTTTATCAACCACTCGATTCCGAAAAATCACTGGTGCTTCAGGCTTTTGATTTGAATTTTGCTCTGCCATTGTTGCTCTCTGTCCCTCTTTTGATGCAGGAAGAGACGCGTATAGACGCGACTGGGAAGTCGCGCCTACTCATCACGTCTGTAAAGGCTTACGCCACGAAATTGAAGCTTCTACTTTCATGAAGCTTAGTCAGTCAAGGCGTCTTGAATCGTCTTGTTGTAAATAATTCGTCCTGGAGTCGTCCGAATATACTGCGAGATCAAATTCCCCTCCCCGTCTTCACGGGTTCTGCGGAACTTATAAACCTTAGTGACCGTACCATCGGTAGACTCTTGGACTTCTAATGGGTCTGTATCCGGTTCATTGGATTCCATCGCACCATCAAAGCGCACCCAAACGTAAGCATGAAGGTCAACCTGTTGCTGCTCATAGGCCGTGATCGCGTCATCTAAGCCAGAGAAATAACGGCCCGAACCCTTCTGATGAGTAGGATTCTCCGCAGTCAGGTAATAGCAACCCAACACCATATCTTGGCTCGGAGTGACAATTGGGCGACCTGTCGCTGGCGACAAGATATTATTAGAAGCCAGCATCAACAGCCGAGCCTCTGCTTGCGATTCTAGCGAGAGTGGCACGTGAACGGCCATTTGGTCACCATCAAAGTCAGCGTTAAACGCCGGACAAACTAATGGGTGCAATTGAATCGCACGGCCTTCTACCAAAATCGGCTCAAACGCTTGAATTCCTAAGCGGTGGAGGGTTGGCGCTCGGTTTAGTAGCACTGGGTGACCATCAATCACTTCTTGCAGCACATCCCAAACGCTCGGATCGCCCCGCTGGATTAGCTTCTTTGCAGCCTTGATGTTGTTGACTAAACCTTGGCGAATCAGCCGATGAATTACGAAAGGTTGGAATAGCTCGATCGCCATTTCCCGTGGCAGTCCGCATTGGTGGATCTTGAGTTTCGGACCTACCACAATCACAGAACGGCCAGAGTAATCTACCCGCTTACCCAATAGGTTCTGGCGGAAGCGACCTTGCTTACCTTCAATAATGTCTGATAGTGACTTCAAAGGACGGTTGTTGGCGCCTACTACGGTTCGTCCACGACGACCATTGTCAATCAAGGCATCTACTGCTTCCTGAAGCATCCGTTTCTCGTTACGGACAATAATTTCAGGAGCCAGAATTTCTTGTAGACGGGCTAGACGGTTGTTGCGGTTGATCACCCGCCGATATAAGTCATTCAAGTCAGAGGTGGCAAAACGGCCTCCATCCAACTGCACCATTGGCCGCAAATCGGGTGGAATCACTGGAATCACCGACAGCACCATCCACTCGGCTTGAGCACCTGTGGCGATGAAGTTGTCAATCACACGCAGCCGCTTAATCAGCTTGGCCCGCTTCTGCCCCTTGGAGGTAGCAATTTCCTCACGTAGCTGCTCAGCTTCTGTTTCTAAGTTGATGTCTTGCAGCAACCGTTGCAGTGCTTCGGCTCCAATGCCAACTTCAACCCCTTCTAAAGGGGAGTCTTCGCTGTAGATTTGGTCTTCAATCTCAATCCACTGGTCTTCTGTCAGCAGCTGCTTATAAGTTAGATTTTCTGCATTACCTGGATTGAGCACCACATAGGCGTTAAAGTAAACGATTTGCTCCACATCCCGTAAAGGCATATCGAGTAGAATCGCCATGTAGCTCGGAATCCCCTTGAGGTACCAAACGTGAGCTACAGGGGCAGCCAGCTTGATATAGCCCATGCGATGCCGACGCACCCGGGATTCTGTGACTTCGACGCCACAACGCTCACAGACGATCCCGCGATGCCGAACTCGCTTGTACTTACCACAATGGCATTCCCAATCTTTAGCTGGGCCAAAGATCCGCTCACAGAATAAACCATCCATCTCTGGCTTCAAGGTCCGGTAGTTGATGGTTTCTGGTTTCGTTACTTCACCAACCACCTGCCCATTAGGTAGAGTCCGCTCCCCCCATTGGCGAATTCGATCCGGAGATGCCAGACCAATTTTGACGTAGTCAAATCGCTGTTCTAGCTTTGGCATCGCTTGCAGCTTCCTTAGTATCTATTGTTGAGATCTGTTGTTGCGCTTAGTCTCTGGGTGACAGGTTGCTAGCTGCCAGCTCTAGGAACTGACTATTAGCTCTAGCAACCCATCTCGTATTGACTTAAGCGTCTTCTTCTTCCAGCTCTTCTCTGGAAATGGATTCGTAGGTGGGGCGAGAGGGGGCTCGACGGCTGTTAACATCCGCCATTAGGTCTACCTCTACGTCTCGGCTAGTGCCGTCCTCCTTCGTCTCTACCTTGTGGACTGCGATATCCAAACAGAGAGATTGGAGTTCTCGCATCAACACCTTGAAGGATTCTGGGGTTCCCGGACGAGGA
Source organism: Trichocoleus sp. FACHB-591 (assembly GCF_014695845.1). Taxonomy (NCBI): domain Bacteria; kingdom Bacillati; phylum Cyanobacteriota; class Cyanophyceae; order Leptolyngbyales; family Trichocoleusaceae; genus Trichocoleus; species Trichocoleus sp. FACHB-591. The sequence goes on along the minus strand of NZ_JACJPA010000102.1, from coordinate 164,674 downwards.
ATGGCTTTCCCTTTGACAATTGCATTGAGGGCTTCATTCCGACCCTGCATGTCATCCGACTTCACAGTCAACAACTCTTGCAAGGTGTAGGCGGCACCAAATGCCTCCAGTGCCCACACTTCCATTTCCCCAAAGCGCTGACCACCTTGTTGAGCTTTACCACCCAACGGTTGCTGCGTGACGAGCGAGTAAGGTCCAGTAGAACGAGCGTGAATCTTGTCATCGACCAAGTGCACCAGCTTCAGCATGTAAGCTTTACCGATGGTGACAGGTTGATCGAAAGGTTCGCCAGTCCGACCGTCAAAAACTTGAGTCTTGCCAGCATTGTCAGGGTCAAACAACCAAGGTTGTCCCTTTCGCTTGCTCGCTTCCTGAAGCTTGCCGTGCACGGTTTCACGAGACTTCTCTGCTCCGTGCATTTCGTCGAAAGGCACGACCTTGAAGCGGGCATCCAAGTTCTCTCCCGCCCAAGCCAAGAGGCATTCAAAGACTTGGCCCACGTTCATCCGAGAAGGTACGCCCAAGGGATTGAGCACGATATCGACAGGACGACCATCCGGTAAGTAAGGCATGTCTTCGAGCGGCAAGATGCGGGAAATAATTCCCTTATTGCCGTGACGACCTGCCATTTTATCCCCAACTTGGATCTTGCGCTTCTGGGCTACATAAACCCGCACGACCATGTTGGCACCCGGTGGCAGTTCATCTCCTTGCTCACGGGTAAAGACTCGCACATCCACGACTCGGCCTTTCTCGCCGTTAGGGACGCGCAGGGAGTTATCACGCACATCTCTGGCTTTTTCACCAAAGATGGCTCGTAGTAGCTTTTCTTCGGGTGGCTGATCTGATTCTCCTTTGGGAGTCACTTTACCAACCAGAATGTCGCCTGCTTCTACCCAAGCGCCAATCCGAATGATGCCGCTTTCGTCGAGTTGGCGAAGGGAGTCTTCACCGACGTTGGGAATTTCACGGGTGATTTCTTCGGGGCCAAGCTTGGTTTGACGCGCTTCAATTTCATATTTCTCAACGTGAATTGAAGTGTAGACGTCATCAGAAACCAGGCGCTCGCTGATCAGGATCGCGTCCTCGTAGTTGTAGCCTTCCCAAGGCATGTAAGCCACTAGAACGTTTTGTCCTAGAGCCAATTCTCCACCTTCGGTCGCTGAACCATCAGCTAGGACTTGACCTGCCACGACGCGATCGCCCACAAACACGATGGGGCGTTGATTCAAGCAGGTATCTTGGTTAGAGCGCTGATACTTCTGCATGGGATACTCAATTTCGCGACCTTGAGGATCTCTCACTCGCAGCTTATCAGCCGCTACATAAGTGACTTCACCGTCGGTTCGGCTGACCACAACCATCCCGGAGTCACGCGCTGCCTGAGCTTCCAAACCTGTCCCCACCAAAGGCCGCTCTGGCCGCAACAGAGGAACTGCTTGCCGTTGCATGTTAGAACCCATCAGAGCGCGGTTCGCGTCATCATGCTCTAGGAAAGGAATCAACGAAGCTGCCACCGAAATGATCTGTACTGGTGAGACAGCCACGTAGTCCACCTGATCCGGCGTAGTGGTCGTAAAGTCTTGGCGGTAACGAACAGGAACAGTCACACCTTGAATGTAGCCTGCCTCATCCATCGGGATATCACCCGGAGCGACCCGCAGATCATCTTCCTCGTCTGCAGTCATGTAGATGGGTGGCTGATCCTTCAGAACGCATCCCGTCTCCACAGGATAAAACGGTGTCTCAATGAACCCGTAGGCGTTGACGCGAGCATGAGTTGCCAAGGAGCCGATCAAACCAGCGTTTGGACCTTCTGGAGTCTCAATCGGACAAATCCGCCCGTAGTGGCTAGGGTGAATATCCCGTACCGCAAAGCCCGCCCTCTCTCTCGTTAAACCACCAGGGCCTAAGGCACTGAGGCGACGCTTGTGAGTCAACTCGGCCAAAGGATTGGTTTGGTCCATGAACTGAGACAGTTGGCTGGAACCAAAGAACTCTTTAATCGCAGCCACGAGAGGTTTGGGGTTCACCAAAGAAGCAGGCGTCAGAGAATCTGCATCCGAGACAGTCATCCGTTCTCGAATAATCCGTTCTAAACGGTTGAGGCCGACTCTAACTTGATTTTGCAACAACTCACCCACAGAGCGCACCCGACGGTTGCCCAAGTGATCGATGTCATCAATGTTGCCGATATCAAATTCCAAGTTAATCAGGTAATCAATGGCCGCCAAGATATCCTGAGCCGTTAGGACTCGGACGGTATCCGCCACATTGAGTCTGAGTTTCTTGTTGAGCTTATAGCGACCCACCCGACCCAAGTCGTAACGCTTAGGATCAAAGAAGCGGGAGTCCAGCAGTTGTTGTCCTCCGGAAACGGTTGGAGGTTCACCAGGACGCAGTTTGCGGTAAAGCTCCATCAAAGCTTCTTCTTCGCTAAACTGGCCTTCCTTCTCAATCGTTTTCTGGAAGTACTCTGGGTGACGCAGGGCATCAAAAATTTCGTTGTCGGTGAGACCTAAGGCCTTCAACAACACCTGAGCAGATAGTTTGCGGGTTTTGTCAATTCGTACCCACACCAAGTCGTTCTTGTCAGTCTCAAACTTGAGCCAAGCGCCTCGGTTGGGAATCAAGCTGGCATTATAGGTACGACGACCATTTTTGTCAGTTTCAGACTTATAGTAGACGCCAGGGCTGCGAACAATCTGATTGACGATAACCCGCTCAGCACCGTTAATAATGAAGGTACCACGATCGGTCATTAAAGGCAGGTCACCGATGAAAACTTCCTGCTCTTTAATCTCACCCGTCTCTTTGTTGATCAAGCGGGTAGGAACGTACATCTGGACAGCATAAGTGCCATCCCGTCGCTTCGCTTCATCAACGTCGTATTTGGGTCGCTTCAGTTTGTAATTCTTACCTAGGAAATGTAACTCCAGTTTGCCCGTGTAATCGGTAATAGGCGAGAAGCTCTCTAGCTCCTCAATGAGTCCCTCTTCTAAGAACCAGCGAAAACTGGATCGCTGAATCTCAACTAAATCTGGAAGGGTGAAGGCCAGTGCAGTTTGAGTCTGATTAGTCATGCGTCTCCTCAGGAGGGTCACGCCCAGCGCGAGTCCCAGATGTTATGCGATCTGCACAAAAATGTCAATAGAAAAGTTTGGACCCTGACGAGAAGGACCCAAAAGTGTAGTCTAGCGAATTAAGTGGGCAGTTGAGAGATTTAAGGTAGTCTCCAAGGGGCTTGTTTAGCTAGCAAGCTTGACTTTTTAAATTAAGAGTAGGGAATTGTATGGACTTGCTGAGATTTCAGGGAACTGAAACTTCAGGGGCAGCAGAGGTAGTTTGCAAACAGCAGCCGTCTAATTGGATTGGCTAAAGCTACGAAGCGACCTAAGTAATTCACACTTCTACCATTATGGCGCAAGCAAAGCCTAACTGTGGCCTGTAGATTTCCAGACTCAGTTGAGATTTTTGCTTGATCAGGAGATGGCGAGTCCTTCAGTTGCTTCCAGTTGTAGCTGAGACAAACCAAAAAGTTTGCAGGCATTCTGTGTGGTCTGCGCTGCCAGCACTTCTAGAGAGACCGATCGCAAATGAGCGACTTGCGCGGCTATATAACGTACATAGGCAGGTTCGTTTCGACGCTCACCCCGCTTGGGGACAGGAGCTAGGAAGGGGCAGTCTGTTTCTACTAAAAGGCGATCGCTAGGCACCATACGGGCAGAAGCTTGAATCTGAGCCGCATTTTTGAAAGTCACCGTACCGCTAAAACTGATGTAGAAACCTAGTTCTAGGAACCACTCAGTTTCGGTTGGTGTCCCTCCCCAGCAATGCATTACGCCGCGAACCGGACCTTGGCTTTGCCAAAAATCCTTGAGTAGCTGCGCCATTTCGGGTGCAGCATCTCGGCAATGAATGATCACTGGCAAATTCAGCGCTTGAGCGATCGCAAGTTGAGCTTGAAACACAGCTGTTTGCTGCTGCCGATTCTCCGCCTTGTAAAAGTCCAAACCCGTTTCCCCAATCGCCACGACTCGAGGGTCAGAGGTAGCCAACTCCAAGATCTGGCAATGAGAATCAGGGGTCCATTTGTCCACATCCAGGGGGTGCAGACCCACAGCAAAAGACAGCTCTGGAAACCGATCAGCCAGCGCTTGCATACTGCTAAACTCCGTTGGCTCTACACAAGAATGGATCAGATGAACCAAACCTGCCTCTCGCCAGCGCTGAGCTATAGCCTCCAAGTCAGGCTGAAAAGTATCAAAGTTGATATGGACGTGCGTATCAATCAACTGCATAAGCGAGTTGCTTGCGGCTTCTTAAGATGAACAAGCTGTTTACTGCCAGCAGACTGGCTTGATCCAGCCACTAAGCTTCCGCCAGCGCCCTCTCAGCAAAACAGTCTGGCGTTTTAAACACCAGACTATAACAATGCCAGAGTTGAATTATTCGCAGCTAGCTCTACTTTTGCTGACAATCTATTTACAGACTGCCTAGGAAGCAGCAGAAACAGAAGCATCTTGCCGCTTTAGAGCTTTAGCAAGGTTCGATTTCTTGCGAGCCCCAGTGTTAGGGTGTAGTACACCTCGCTTCACAGCTTTATCAATTTTGCTGTAAGCATTGGCCATGTGCTGTTGTACTTCTTGCTCTAGCTCAGGGCTAGGATTAGCTGTATATGTGTCTACAGCTGCTAAGTACTTCTTCATCAGGGTTTTCACCGCTGACTTGTAGGTTTTATTGCGCAAACGGTTGCGTTCTGCGATCTTGACGCGTTTAATAGCGGACTTAATATTCGCCACAGCCAGTCCTAAGGAAACTCTCTACAACTACTTTCAATGAAATAAAATACCAGAAAAACCAATATAGCATCTCCTCACCCTATTCCGATCCTTCAAAAATCCAGGTTAAGCTAGAGAGGCGAGTACGGGTTTGTCAAACCCGCTCTCCGACGGGTAATTCCTAAGAGACTGCATTCTGACTCCATGCTGCGAATTATTACTCAGCGAACTGAGGCACGGACCGAGCTACGGCGTATTTGCGATCGCACTCACGACGACCAAGTGTTTCACAAAGAAGCCACGGTTCGGGAAGTGTTACAAGCTGTGAAGCGCCAAGGTGATCGAGCCCTGCTACACTACACAGCCGAATTTGACCAACAAGAACTGAAACCTGAAGAATTACGTGTGAGTGGCTCAGAGTTGGATGCTGCCTACCAGCAGGTATCAAAGGAGTTGCTAGATGCGATTCGTCTGGCTCATAAACAGATTGAAGCGTTTCATCGGCAACGAGTCCCTAAAAGCTGGGTGCAGTTTGGTGAAGATGATGTAGTTTTAGGGAAGCGCTATACACCCGTTGATCGAGCAGGGCTCTATGTACCTGGGGGCCGAGGAGCTTATCCTAGTACGGTTTTGATGAACGCAGTTCCAGCGATGGTCGCTCAGGTACCCAGAATTGCGATCGTGACCCCACCAGGACCAGAAAAAACTGTAAACCCAGCCGTACTGGTGGCCGCTCAAGAAGCAGGCGTTCAAGAGATTTATCGAGTGGGTGGAGCGCAAGCGATCGCAGCTTTGGCATTTGGCACCGAAACCATTCCCAAAGTAGATGTGATTACGGGACCGGGAAACATCTATGTTACTTTGGCCAAGAAACTGGTTTACGGCACCGTTGGTATCGACTCCCTCGCTGGCCCTTCAGAAGTATTAGTAATCGCCGACGAAACTGCCAACCCAGTGTTTATCGCGGCTGATCTGCTAGCTCAGGCAGAGCACGACCCAATGGCAGCAGCGATCTTAATTACCACAGACTCCTCTCTGGCTCTCAAAGTAGTGGCGGAAGTAGAGCAACAACTGATCGACCATCCCAGACGCACGCTCACTGAGAAGGCGATCGCTCACTACGGCCTAATCATTGTTGTGGATTCGCTCGAAACTGCGGCTGAGCTTTCTAATGAATTTGCCCCAGAGCATTTAGAGCTAGAAGTCGAAGACCCGTGGGCCTTAATTGACCACATTCGTCATGCTGGAGCTATCTTCCTGGGGTCCTCGACACCAGAGGCTGTAGGAGACTACTTAGCAGGTCCCAACCACACCTTGCCTACTTCTGGTTCGGCTCGCTATGCCTCGCCTCTAGGAGTAGAAACCTTTATGAAGCACTCTAGCTTGATTCAATACAGTCCTACAGCGCTACAAAAAGTCTCAGAAGCCGTGGATGTTTTAGCCACAGCGGAAGGGCTCAGTTCTCATGCGGACTCAGTACGACTAAGAACTAAGCCCAAGCAGATAGACCCACAATCCTAAAAAAAGCAAAGTTTACTTACTAACCCTGGAAAGTGCTTCTTGGATTGAACTTTCTCAGCAGTGATTGACAACGAATACAATGCCAATATCGTAGCTCGCATATTTTGGGGTTAGCGATAGTAGACTCTGCTGTATTCTATGAATGCAATGCTAGGAAGACTGTTAGGGGCGCGCTACAAAGTTATTCAAGCTCTAGGCTCAGGCGGGTTTGGTCAGACTTTCATTGCAGAAGACATGCAGCGACCTGGCAATCCCCCCTGCGTGCTCAAGCATCTCAACTTTGCAACGCAGCACCCCCACGTGTTGCAACAGGTGAGGCGCTTATTTTATGCGGAAGCAGAGACTTTAGAAAAATTAGGTAGACATCACGACCAAATTCCTCAACTTTTAGCTTATTTCGAGGAAGCCGAAGAGTTTTATTTGGTGCAAGAGTTTGTACCTGGCAACCCTTTAAGCGTGGAATTGCCTTGGGGGACTAAGTTATCAGAAGCTCAAGTCATTGGCATCTTAGAAGATGTTTTGGGAGTCTTAGCTTACATTCACTCCCAAGGAGTTATTCATCGAGATATTAAACCAGACAATTTGATTCGGCGGCAGCATGACGGCAAATTAGTTTTAATTGATTTTGGTGCAGTCAAAACCATTACTAATCAGGTTGCCGAAACCATAGGCCAAACCCAATTAAGCGTTCCCATTTACACCTCAGGCTATGGAGCGAGTGAGCAATGTTTAGGCAAGCCTCAATTTAGCAGTGACATTTATGCGTTGGGGGTCATCGCTGTTCAAGCCTTAACTGGAATGCGGCCTTCTCAGTTTCCCGTTGATCCAGAGAGCGGAGAGATTGTTTGGCGCGACCAAGCCCGGGTCAGTGTCCAGTTAGCGACTATCATCGACAAGATGGTGCGCTATCACTTCAATCAGCGTTACCAATCAGCAACGGCAGTTTTACAAGCGCTGCAACACATTACTGATTTGCCTAGGGCTGATCCTGTCGAGCCTATTATTCCTGCGGTCGCAACGCCTGAGAATCCCCCAGATCGCCGACTTCGTCACCTGCGATCAGTTTTATTAGGGCTGGGCGTTGCCACAATTGCTAGCTTTGGGATGGCGGTTTTGCTCAGAAAACCCCTACCTCAACTTTTCAGCGATGTAACTGTCGAAACATCAACTCCAACCCCTAGCCCTGCTACAGCGATCGCGACTGATTACATTAGTTGGGGCGAGAAAATTCTGACACCAGGAACCAGCCAACCTGCCAAACAAAAGGGGGTAGATGCATTGGCAATTAAAGCTTACCCGCAGGCAGTAAAAGCCCTAGAAGTAGCTCGCCAGGCGGAGCGCAGTGACCCAGAAACTTTGATTTACCTCAACAACGCCCGGATTGGAGCCGCGCCTGCCCATGCAATCGCCGTCGCTGTCCCGCTGGGTGACACACTGAATTCTTCTCTAGAAATTTTACGAGGGGTAGCACAAGCTCAAACTCAAGTGAATCAAGGCGGCGGCATCAATGGAGTACCACTGAAAGTAGCGATCGCCAATGATAATAACCAAATCGAAACGGCTCAAGCCATTGCTACAGACCTAATCAATCATCCTCATGTCTTAGGCGTAGTAGGACATGGTACGAGTGATACCACCTTAGCGGCTGGGAAGGTTTATCAAACAGGGCAATTGGCAATAGTGGCTCCAATTAGTTCTGCCGTGCAACTTTCAACGCTAGGCAGCTACATCTTTCGGGTCATGCCCAGTGATCGCTTCACCGCCCGTGCGCTTTGCAACTACATGCTGACCCGCTTGCAAAAGAAACGAGTCGCTATTTTTTTCAGCTCCAATAGTAGTTACAGTGAATCTCTAAGCAGCGAGTTTAAGAACGCTCTGTTTTATGGTGCCCCCGGCAAAGTCGTAGCTGAGTTCGATCTAGCTGGCCCTGACTTTAATGCCTACGAAAGTGTAGAGAAAGCGATTCAGCAAAAAGCAGAAGTTATTATGCTGGCCGCTCCCAGTCAGGTGAGCGATCGCGCTTTGCAGGTTGTACAGATTAACCGCAGACGGCTTCCCGTTCTCGCCGGAGACAGCATCTATACCAAGAAGACTTTACAGGTGGGGGGAGAGGCGGCAGTCGGCATGATCGTGGCTGTCCCTTCCAACGTTTTGGGTAATACTCGCCTACCTTTTCAACAGCAAGCTCAGAAACTATGGGGGCATGAAATTGACTGGCGCACAGCTCTTGCCAATGACTCAACCCAGACTTTAGTCGCAGGAATCCGACGTGATCCTTCCCGTCGCGGAGTCAGACAGACCTTAGAAACACCTAACTTCACTGCGACAGGTGCTCTAGGGGCTGTGTCTTTTTCTTCAACAGGCGATCGCGAAGGAGTCGTGCAGTTAGTCCAGGTTACGCCTGTGGCTAAAAAGCAGCCCCAAGTTTACCAGTTCAAGCCAATCAACTAAAGCTAGCTTGAACGGCGACTTCCTTAAGGTAGTCTGGACCTTCTATTTAACTGAAGTGCCAGTAGCAGGAGCAATTTCTAGGGTCCTTGCAGGAGCCGAGGGCAGACTGGTAGGACCATTTTGCTGTTTTAGGCGTTGTAGTTGGATTGCCCGGAATTGAGCTGCGGCATCATTTAAATTTTGTTGCTGCTCAGTCCCGTAGTCATCTGCGCTCCGCATACCACCGAAAGCGGCGCGATGCATCAAGTCAAACAAGCTGGAGGCACCATTGCCAGAACGGTCAGAAAAGAGATCAGTGCCCCCATCCTTATTTTGAAAATCTTCTAGCGGCTGCACAGCCCCAGCAGTTTGAGCCAGGGTAGCTTGAGGCAGTAGACAAGGAGCAAGCGCAACACCAAGTAACAGGCCAAGGGCAAGTCGAGCCTGGAAGCGAGGAGAAGCTAATTTAGTCTGAGGCTGCATCTTCATAAGCCCTTTCGGCTCCAATCCAATATTTACTAAACTTTGACTGAGATTTTAAGACGCTAAGAAACCAGAAAAGCTCCCATGCTTGAGTATGAGGCTACGTTGTTTTCTAGTTTGACAGGTTCACTTAACCTAAGGACAGTCTAACCCTGCCGCTCTGACCTCGCAACGGCCCCAAGACCAGTTAAGCAAAGGTGCGCCGGAGCAGAGGCTGAATACTCAACAAAGCGACGAGGTCAAAAGCAAAGAGCACCAATAAAGCCCCACCCAAGCTGACTGATCCCCAAGGTGCTTGCATCACGATACTGCTCAAAGCCCAGTCATTGTGTAGATAGAGATATCGAATCGGCTCGATCGCGTAACTCAGGGGATTGAGCGTCGCTACCACTTGCAACCAGTGGGGCATAAACGACAGAGGGGCGAGGGCTGTACTGGCAAACAACAGCGGCAAATTTGTGACAAAAATCACGGCAATCAGTTCGACGTGCCCAGGTAAGGCGAAGGCCAACCCTAAGCTCAACCCAGTTACACCTAGAACCAAGGCAAACACAATTAAGGTGACGACACCCAAGCCTAAAAGATTAGGCAAGCCAGCACCCAAGAAGGCGATCGCGCTGACAATCACTGCTGTCTGAATCAGGCTGAGCGTGGTGATAAAAATCGCCGAGGCTACCACAATCGAGAAGCGAGAAGCGAGAGGTGCTACCAGTAATCGATTTAGAAAGCCAAACTCGCGATCGAACATCACGGGGAGACCTGCATTCAGCGCCCCACCAAAGGCCGTGAATACAATAATGCCTGCCCCTAAAAACTGCCCGTAACTTTGGCTGTCCCCAAACAAGCCCTGCGGCATGTTTTGAAATAGAGCGCCAAACAGCACTAGCCACATCAACGGCTGAATGATGCCCGCAATCAGCGTGGAGGGACGACGCTGCAACTGAATAAACAGGCGACGAGTCAGCGCTAACGTTTCTTGGATAAAGTCGCTCAAAGCGCTGGTCTGAGGCAATGCTGGTTTTGCAGCTAGTCCAACAGCATGATTAGGTAAGGCTGTATTCTCGGAAGTCAAGCTGGGTTTCGGGGGAGTTACACTACGGCTCATTCAACTGTCCTCAGTTAGCTTAGGAATTAGGGCTCAGGGATTAGCGCATATTTTGTTTACGTTCGGCTTTGGGATCACGACTCCCTGCCGCTGCGAGTTCTGCATCTACCAGGGTACGACCTGTAGCAGCGAGGTAAACATCATCCAAGCTAGGACGCGCTTGAGCAATGCCAAACGTAGGCAAACCAGCTTCTTTCAAGGCTTGCTGCACAGTGCCCAGTGCCTCGGTTTGGGACGCGACTACTAAGTTGAGTGAGTTACCTTGAGCGCTGTTGATAATTACTTCTTGCACAGTTGGCAAAGCTGACAACATGGCTCTGGCTGTTTCTGCTTCTTCAAGGGGCGTAAACTCTCGAATTCTCAAGGTAATGCGATCGCCACCAACTTGATCTTTCAAGGCAGAAGGAGTACCTGTAGCAATCACCAAACCGCGATCGATAATGGCGACGCGATTGGCTAGAGCATCGATTTCTTCTAAATAGTGGCTAGTGATCAGTACTGCAGTGCCTTCTGCTCGCAACTGACGCAGGAAGTTCCAGACGGCCACGCGACTCTCAATATCTAATCCCACCGTTGGCTCGTCCAGAACCAAGACATCCGGTTGGTGCAGCAAACCTGCCGCCAAATCTAGCCGCTTGCGGAGTCCACCTGAATAGGTGCCTGTCTTTTTGTCGGCCCACTCTGCCAAGCCCAGTAATTCGATCGCCGTAGCAATTCGTTCTTTAGCGATCGCCCGGGGCAAATGATACAGCGCCGCTTGCAGTTGCAGCAGTTCCCGTCCAGTCAGAACCTTATCCAGCGCCACCTCTTGAGCGACATAGCCCAGCAACTGTCGAGCCGCTCTGGGATTTTCAGTGACTAAGACACCGGACACTTCGACTTGGCCAGCGTCCGGTTGCGCCAGGGTGCAAAGGCAGCGAATCGTAGTAGTTTTACCCGCACCATTCGGTCCTAGGAGACCAAAAATCTCTCCTGGCTCCACCTGAAAAGAAACGTCTTTAACCGCTTCAACCTGACCGTAGTGCTTCTGGAGGTGTTGAATCAGAACAGCGGGAGGCATAGCGATCAATATTCCTTGGCAATTTATAACTAAAGTTTAAGCAGCATCTCCTTTTATTCTAAACAGTTAGACCTTGTAGCATCGGAATGGCGCTGATGAGAGCTTGCAAATGCTCAGTGCAGAAACTCAAGAGTTGATGGGTGACAGGTAGGCTATCAACTACCATGCCCGCACAAAGCAGCATCATGTAGAGAATGGAATACTTAAACAGCGATCGCGCCTGATCTAGATCCGCAGGAGCTTGCATCAGTTGCCATGCCTTCTGAACCAAGACTCCACCCAGCAGCAAGGCCACGACTGCGTACACAGCGCCCATTACATGCAGCGGATAAACCAGCAGTAGCGTGACGGGGATCAAGAGCAAGCTGTACCACAAAATCTGCCGAGCCGTTGCTGCTTCTCCTTCAACCACGGGCAACATCGGCACGCCAACACTCGCGTAGTCTTTACGGATCATCAGCGCCAAGGCCCAGAAATGCGGTGGTGTCCAGAAAAAGACAATTGCAAACAGCACCCAAGCGGCCCAGCTCAGATCACCTGTCACAGCCGCCCAACCCACTAAAGGTGGGATCGCACCCGCAGCTCCGCCAATCACAATGTTTTGGGTGCTGTGCCGTTTGAGCCAATGGGTATAGACCAAGACATAGACCAAAATGCCCGACATCGCTAGCAGGGCGCTGAGCAGATTGGCAAAGACTACCAGCAAAGAAAAGGAAATTGAAGCTAGGGCGATCGCGAAAATCAGCGCATCCCGAGGCTGCACTCGTCCAGACGGTAGGGGGCGATGGCGAGTCCGCTCCATCACATAGTCAATATCGCGATCGTATAAACAGTTGATCGTGTTCGCTGAAGCGGCTGCCAAAGTACCACCCGTCAGCGTCACGAGCAGGAGCAGCGGATTAACTTGACCCTCGGCTGCAATCCACATGCCACCCGCAGTCGTAATTAGCAGCAGCAAGATAATGCGAGGTTTGGTGAGTTGGTAGTAGCTCTGAATAACCTGAACCAAGTTTTGGTTGCGGCGGGGGGCTTGAGTCCAAAGCGTTTCTTGCATTATTTAGTTCCTATAAAACTTGCAGGCTATAACAGCAGGGCCATACACCTACTGATTTGTAAGCCATCAATGGCCTGACCCTCTTCTTTCAGGTCTTGCCACAAAAGAAGCTAGGCAGGCTCAGACTGAGCACTCGGCAAGGATTGTCCCGATGAGGTGGTTGGCTCAGTGGCTTTAGTACTGGCGCGATCGCGAAGAGCCAGCACCGTAAACGCTACCAGCGTTCCGAGTAAGCCAGCACCGATTGCTTGGTGAGCCACAGTCAGCGGTTCAACTTGTAGGTGTAAGCGAAATGTAGCGATCCCCAAGGCAACTTGCAACACCAACAAACCTGCAATCCAATTGGCAAATTGGCGCAGCAGGGGGCTGAGCGCAGGGGTTCGCCAAGCGAGCCACACCGTTGCAATGGTGGCTAAACTAGCGGGCACCACTCCAGCGATATGGCTGTTCATGACTTGGCAAAGCTGGGCGGCACCAAAGCATTGGTGTAATGCCCACTGAGAGCCAACTAACGCGCCTAAAATGCTTTGAGCATAGACGAAAACAGCGGCGCTCAAGCTGAACCAGGGAAGTTGGCCAACGGTGCCTGTGCCCTGGTAAGGCACCAATGCCATGCGAATCACGAGCAACGTCGTGAAATATAACAGCGCCGTTCCCAAATGAGCCGTAACGATGTCGAAGCGAAGGAGTTCAGTAACCGTCAGCCCTCCCAACGCTCCTTGAAACACAATCAAGCCCACCACCAGCGTGGCAGACCAAGGCAACCAAGTTGGCAATCGGCGGCGATTCCACCAAGTAACTCCAAATAAAGCGAGCGAAGACAAACCTAGAAGGGCAGCATCTAAGCGGTGAAACCACTCTAGGAAGACTTGCAGATTCATCTGCTGGCGGGGCACCAACTCGCCATAGCACAAAGGCCAGTCGGGGCAGGCTAATCCAGCATTCATGACTCGGGTAGCACTGCCAATCGCCATCAACAGCAACGTCGCGATCGCCATCCGCCTGACAAAGCGTGAGATCCATTGAATGAGCTGGGATGACTCTGTCGCTGATTCAGGGTGGCGAGGTAAGACAGAATCTGTCATAAGCGGTACCCTAACAAAATCAAAATTTACAAAGATTTAAGCCATCTCTTATCCTCACCCTAACACTGGATTTTCAGGATGAAGGGCTCTAGTTATTACTTTAAGGACGCTATCCTGAGATAGAGGTAGGTTTAGGAATTTCTTCGGATTGTGAAGCAAGCCGTGAGTGGTTACATCTGACTTTGAAAAGTTAAACCCGTGTAAAATTCAGACCTAGGATAAACACTTCTAGCGCTTGATTCATCTCTCTTCGGTGCGATCCCGAAGAAATTCCTAAAGATATACAATGACGACCGATCTTCCTAACTCCCTGCTTTACCTTGGTAGGTAGATCGCACTGATAAAGCTTGATGATCCTATTTGCATTTAGCAAATTAATTCAGTTTTGTGGGAAGTCTCTGAGTTGAATTTCCTCATTTAATGAGATCCGAACTCATGAATAAAGAATTAGTTGCTACTTAATCTCAAACTTAGTTTTGATAGGACTCTCTAACTAGCCGTGAAAATCCCAAGCGCTATTTCAGCCATGATTGCTGGCATTCTACTGACACTCGTGAGTGTTTGGTACGGCCAAAATCATGATTTGTTGCCAATTGCAGCTTCTGAAGAAGCTCCTCTCGTAGACGGGCTCTTCAATGTGATGATGACTATCGGAACTGGCATTTTCTTGCTGGTTCAGGGAGTCCTCATTGTTTCCATCATTCGATTCCGACGGCGTGAGGGGGACGACACAGACGGGCCTCCCATCCACGGCAACATTCCCTTAGAAATTCTTTGGACCGCGATCCCTGCCATCATTGTTTTGGGTATTTCGGTCTATAGCTTCGAGGTTTATCTGCGGGAAGGGGGCGTTGATCCCATGAATCACGCGGCTGCCCATGCTCCTAAGCCAGAGCGGATCGCTCAAATGCCTGGAGCGGCGATCGCGGCCACCCTCACGGATGCACCCGCCACAGAAAATCGCAATCAACTAGAGCAAGAGAAGGCTCTGCAAGATCCGGCGACAGCTGCGGTTAGAAATGAAACGATTCCTCAGCGCAAGGATGCTCCGAGTGAAGGAGTTACCGCAGGCAAGGTAGGGGCAACACCTGATAAGCAAGGCAAAGCCCCCGAAATGGTGGTGAACGTCACAGGCTTGCAATTCGCCTGGATCTTTACTTACCCAGACAGCGGTATTGTTGCGGCTGAGTTGCATGTCCCGGCAGGGCGCGAAGTTAAGCTCAACATCTCTGCCAACGATGTGATTCATGCCTTCTGGGTACCAGAATTTCGCTTGAAGCAAGATGCAGTGCCTGGCTTGCAGAGTGAACTACGCTTTACGCCTAATAGAGTTGGCGAATATCCCCTGATTTGTGCCGAGCTTTGCGGTGCCTACCACGGTGCGATGAAAACTAAAGTCTTGGTTCAGGCCCTTGGAGACTTTGATAATTGGGTTCAAAGTCAGAAGGCAACTGCATCAGCAGACTTGACCCAGGCGATCGCGGCTAACCCAGCCGAGCTATCTACCGATGAATTTTTAGCGCCTTACACCCAAGATTTAGGCATCAGCGCAGCAGCCCTCCAGGAACTTCCCCATAGCATGCATCAAATGCATCATGCGGATACTGTTGGTAGCGCTGCTAGCTAAATCACGCTCAAATTCAAGGTCTGTTGAGTTTTGCTTTCAGAGAAATTTAGAGACTGTCACTTGGCATCTCTCTGTTGTGAGAATTGGCTATGACACAAGCACAGCTTCAAGAAACTGCTAACATCCCCGCCCACGGCTCCGAGCCTAAAGTGACCCATTGGCGCGAATATTTTGGCTTTAGTACTGACCACAAGGTAATTGGGATTCAGTACCTGGTCACTACGTTTATCTTCTATTTAATTGGTGGTGTCCTGGCAACTGCCGTCCGCACCGAACTGGCAACGCCAGAAGTCGATTTTGTCAGCCGTGAGGTTTACAACAGCTTATTTACGGTCCATGCCACGATCATGATCTTTTTGTGGATCGTGCCAGCAGGAACGGGTGGCTTTGGCAACTTCTTGGTGCCCCTACTGATTGGGGCCAGAGACATGGCCTTCCCCCGGCTGAACGCGATCGCCTTCTGGATCATTCCGCCCGCAGGCATATTGCTGCTCAGTAGCTTCTTAGTCGGAGCACCGGGTTCAGGTTGGACTTCTTATCCACCTCTCAGCACTATGGCTGCTGGCAAGGCTGGAGAAGCAATCTGGATCATGAGCGTGCTGTTGCTTGGAACCTCTTCGATCCTGGCGGCGGTTAACTTCATCGTCACGATTGTGAAGATGCGGGCCCCCGGCATGGGCTATAACCAAATGCCTTTGTTCTGCTGGGCCATGCTCTCCACTTCAGCCCTGGCGCTGATTGCTACCCCCGTTCTAGCAGGCGCACTGATTCTCTTGGCCTTTGACCTACTGGCGGGTACGGCATTTTTCAACCCGACGGGTGGCGGTGACCCAATTGTTTACCAACACTTGTTCTGGTTTTACTCGCACCCCGCCGTTTACATCATGATCTTGCCCTTCTTCGGCATGATCTCAGAAATTTTGCCTGTCCATGCCCGCAAGCCCATCTTTGGGTATAAGGCGATCGCCTACTCCAGCTTGGCGATTAGCTTCTTGGGCCTGATCGTATGGGCACACCACATGTTCACCAGTGGCACTCCCGCTTGGCTGCGCATGTTCTTCATGATCACCACAATGGTGATCGCTGTCCCTACGGGGATCAAAGTGTTCAGTTGGCTGGCTACCATCTGGGGCGGCAAGCTACGGCTTAACAGCGCCATGCTGTTTGCGATGGGCTTTGTCTCCATGTTTGTGATTGGTGGCATCAGCGGCGTGATGGTGGCGGCTGTACCTTTTGATATTCACGTCCACGACACTTACTTTGTCGTCGCCCACCTGCACTACGTTCTGTTTGGTGGTAGCGTGTTCGGGATCTACGCTGGCTTCTATCACTGGTTCCCCAAAATGACGGGGCGGATGCTGAATGAAACTTGGGGCAAAATTCACTTTGCCATGATGCTGGTTGGCTTCAATATCACTTTCATGCCCATGCACAAGCTAGGCATGGAAGGGATGAACCGACGCATTGCTGAGTACGATCCTAAGTTCGCCACCCTGAACCTAATTTGTTCGATCGGTGCCTATTTGCTGGCGCTCTCTACCATTCCTTTCATTGTGAATGCTTGCTGGAGTTGGATAGCAGGTCCTAAAGCTCCTGACAACCCTTGGCAAGGTCTGACCTTGGAGTGGATGACGACTTCCCCACCGCCCGTGGAAAACTTTGAGAGTGATCCCGTTTTGGCGACAGGCCCCTACGACTATGGGATGGGCAATCGGGCCACTCAAGTCGATGTACCGTTCTCAGATGCCCGCGATCCAGCTTTATCTGCGGGTCCTAGCTCTGCTCTCAGGGCCGAGCCTGATCCAGCGGTTGCCGCTCATCCTGATGATCGCCAAGGCGAAAGTCACAACCGCTGATCAACCCAGATAAATGCACTTGTCGTTGCGCTAAAGGCATTGGAGATTCATGCAAGGTTCCACGATTGATCCGTCAAAAGCTGAGCTAAATTACCATCACCAAGCCGAAGTGTCAGAAGTTTCGGCACACGGTGTCGAGCATCACGACTATCGCTTACTAGGCGTGATTGTGTTCCTGATTGCTGAGGGCATGATCTTCCTGGGCTTATTCACGGCTTATTTAACCTTCCGGGCTGTGGCTCCGAGTTGGCCCCCCGCAGGGACACCCAAGCTGGAGTTACTTTTGCCTAGCATCAACACAGTCATTCTGATTGCTAGCAGCTTTGTAATTCACCAAGCGGATACAGCAGTCAAAAAAGACGATGTGAAAGGGCTACGGACTTGGTTTGCTGTTACGGCTCTGATGGGAGCTGTCTTCTTGTGCGGTCAGATCTATGAGTACAAGCATCTCGAATTTGGTCTCACTTCAAACTTGTTTGGCAGTACTTTCTATGTCTTGACTGGCTTCCACGGTTTACATGTTTGCTTCGGTTTAGTGCTGATGCTGGGTGTGCTGTGGCGATCGCTCAAGCCCAACCACTACTCGAAGGAAAATCACTTTGGCGTAGAAGCCGCTGAATTGTATTGGCACTTTGTAGACGTAATCTGGGTGCTACTCTTTCTGCTGCTCTATCTACTCTAGAAACTGCTGCACCTTAAACTTAATCAGTCTTACCCCCTCTCCAGGGGGTTTTTAATTACTAGTGAATTTAGCAAATATAGATAATGCTTTGTGTATGCGTCGAGGATGGGCAGTGAAACAAGATCAATCTTTTGCCTCAGCAGTTCTACGAGCGATCGCCCCATCGTTTAGGACTTACCGTCGAGCCTTGAGCGCCCTGATTTTGATCATCCCCCTTTTACTCACTGCTTGCGGTGTACCGAGGATTTCCGCCGAGTCCAGACTGTTTTTAGACCGCTCCCTAGAGTTTTTGGGCGAGTATCAACTACCCCAGTCCACTTACGACAACACCCTAGTCGGAGCTTTGTCAGCTCTTACTTATGATCGCCAGCACGATCGCTTTTATGCCGTTTCTAATGATTCAAGTCAGCAAGCGCCAGCCAGGTTTTACACCTTCAAGCTCAGCCTGGATACCAGCGACGCGCAGGCTCCTAAAATTCAGCAGCTAGAAGTGGAGCAGGTGACACTACTGAAGCAAGAGAACGGTCAACCCTATGCTCCTAATGCGATCGCTCCCGCTGGCATTGCCCTGTCTCCGCAACAGTCTGTCTTTATTTCGAGTGACAGTTTAGATGCCACAGGAAGCACTCCTTTAGTCGGCGAGTTTGATCTAGCAACAGGCAAGTTACGGCATCGCTTGCCCATCCCCAATCGGTATTTGCCTAGCACTGGCACGCCAGAAGCACCCGTAGGGGTTCAAGAACATGGAGCATTTTCGGCCCTCACCATCAGTGCTCCTAGTGTCAGCCCTGCTAACTTAGAACCATTTCGCATCTTCACTGCCACTCAATCAGCCTTGGTGCAAGATCGCGAGACAGAGAACCAAACCGCCAATAATCGCTTACTTCACTATCTGATCGGAGAAGGCCCTCCGGTGCTGATTGCCGAGCATGTGTATCCCATCAAGGCTCCTCCCGTAGGTGCGATCGCCCCTCAACTCACAGAACTGATGGTGCTTGACCAGGGCGGACATTTCTTGAGCTTGGAAGAAACCCTGGATGACTCCACCCCCTCTGCTGAAATTTTCCAGTTGGCGATGGGCAGCGCTACAGACACTTCTAGTTTGGCTAGTCTACAAGGAGCAGAAGGCATTCAACCGATTCGGAAGCGATCGCTATTAGACTTGAACAAGCTTGGGATTCCGCTGGGTGACTTAGCCGGGATGACTTTGGGGCCACAGTTGCCAGATGGCGCCCAAAGCCTACTGCTGGTCAGCAATAACCACTTACAAGCCGAACAACCAACTCAGGTGCTCTTGTTTCGGCTCAAAAATTCTACCTAAGCTGGCTCAAACCTTTGCTTCGGCTGCGTTACTGATTAATTTGACTTTAATGACATCTTGAAGCCTCGTTAATCCCTCACTGATAGGTTATTTCTAGCTGGGCAGTCACTTTCAGCTCTATGGGTCGTGATGATTCGGGCCAATGCTGAACAAGTCCTGCTTTTAACTAGGGTGAGGAGAGAAATGAATTCCTTGCAATTTGACCGTTTGCTATCCGCTCGCATGAAGCGGCGTAGTCTAATCATTGGAGCAGGAGCGTTAGCAGGGTTGGCGATCGCGAGCCAGAAACCCAACCGAGTCATTGCAACTCCTCGCTTTACGGACTATCCCTTCAGTCTGGGTGTCGCCTCCGGTGATCCGTTGCCCACTAGTGTAGTGCTGTGGACCAGACTCGCTCCTGATCCCCTGAACGGTGGCGGGATGATTCCCAACCCAGTGCCAATCCAATGGCAAGTGGCGACAGATGCCACTATGCGGCAAGTGGTGCAGCGAGGCACAGCAATGGCTACCCCGGAGCTAGCCCACTCAGTGCGTGTAGTGGTAGAAGGTTTGCAACCCGATCGCTGGTATTGGTATCAATTTCAGGTCGGCAAAGAAATTAGTCCCATTGGTCGCACTCGGACTGCCCCTGCTTTAGGCGATCGCCTCGCTCGTTTGCGCTTTGCCTTTGCCTCTTGCCAAGATTGGCAAAACGGCTATTACACAGCTTATAAACATTTGGCTGAAGAAAACCTAGATCTGGTTCTGCATTTAGGCGACTACATCTACGAATACGGCCCTGAAGCAGGCAAACCCAGACAACATAATGGCCCTGAAATTGCCAGTTTAGAAGATTACCGCAACCGCCACGCCCTCTACAAAACTGACCCAAACCTTCAAGCGGCTCACGCCAACTTTCCTTGGATCGTCACCTGGGATGACCATGAAGTTGACAACAACTATGCCGATGCCATTCCTGAAGATGGCCAAAGCCAACAAGCGTTTCTTAGCCGTCGGGCCAACGCCTACCGCGCGTACTACGAGCACATGCCCTTACGCCCCACTGCGTTTCCCAAAGGCCCAGACTTACAGCTCTATCGTCGCTTCGCCTTTGGGGACTTGCTGGAATTTAATGTGCTAGACACTCGGCAATATCGCACCGATCAGCCTTGTGGAGATGAACTCAAACCTCGCTGCCCAGAAGCGTTTGCAACTCAAGCAACCCTCACAGGCCTCAAGCAGGAGCAATGGCTCTACCGGAATCTGACTCGTTCGCGATCGCGCTGGAATGTTTTGGCTCAGCAGGTGATGCTGGCTCAGTTCGACTTCGACCCCAGACCTACCTCCGAACTGTTCAATATGGATCAGTGGGATGGGTATGTAGCGGCTCGGCAACGCCTGTTCCAGTTTCTTCAAAATCGCCAACCTAGCAATCCGGTTGTGCTGACGGGTGATATTCACTCTAGCTGGGTTCACGATTTGAAGGCCGACTTCAACAACCCCAACTCAGCCACCCTCGGCACTGAATTTGTCGGCACCTCCATCACTTCTGATTTTCCCCAAACCTTTATTGCACCTGTCACCGCCGCACTGCCTGCTAACCCTCACACTAAGTTTTTTGATGGTGCTTTCCGGGGCTACGTCCGCTGCGAGGTCACACCCCAGCAATGGCAGACTGATTTCCGAGTTGTGTCTACCATTCTGGCTCCCGATGCGACCGTCAGTACTTTGGCGAGTTTTGTCGTACAAAATGGGCAACCTGGAGCCCAACGGATTTAACCAGAATCCTCGACAGTAGCAAAACCAATCAAGCGATCGCGCCCACTCGGCCTTAAACATTGGCACTCAAAAACTGGCCCCTAAAAACTAGCTAGATCCTAGACACTAGATCCTAGACAATAGTGGGGATCACTTTTAGATATGCGATTTTAATTTTTCCATGACTCACTCGACCGATGTTGGCACCTTAGCCCGCTGGATGGCGGCAGACTTTAGCAACCAAGAACAAGCCTTTGAGAACCCGCCTTTCTTTGCCCACATCCGGGTTTGTATGCGTCCCATTCCCCAAAAAATTCTGTCTGGCATCAGTCTGCTCGTTGAGCAAGCCTATGATTATCAGCTGAATGATCCCTATCGGGTGCGAGTTCTCAACTTGGTGGTGCAGGGCGATCGCATTGAAATTGAGAACTACACCGTCCGGGAAGAAGCGCGGTTTTATGGAGCCTCACGAGACCTAGAGCGCCTTAAAAGCCTCAAGGTTGAAGATCTAGAAAAATTGCCCGGATGCAACATGATTGCCGAGTGGACGGGCGACAGCTTTAAAGGCTATGTAGAACCTGGGAAAGGATGCATCGTGGTTCGCAAAGGCCAAACCACCTATCTCGACAGCACGTTTGAGATAGACGGCGAAAAATTTATTAGCCACGATCGCGGTCGAGATCCTGAAACAGACGAGCATGTCTGGGGTGCAGTTGCGGGCCCCTTCTATTTCGTCCGTTGGGCCAACTTTGGCGACGAAGTGAGAGTTTAAAATTTCTGTTCCGGGGGGAGGTCTCAATGAGCCCCATTCCTGGTACGGTGTGTAAAAGGTTCTCAAAGTTCATTCCAGTCTTGGGCTGATAGTGAACTCAGAACTTAGTCTAGTCTGTCCCCAGGCGGAAAAACTCTAGACCTGACGGATTCAGCGAACACTACTCGTGCAAGATTCAGCAAGATGAAAGTCCTGGTTATTGGCGGCGATGGTTACTGCGGTTGGGCAACTGCGCTCTACCTCTCCAATCGAGGTTATGAAGTCGGCATTCTGGACAGTATGGTGCGCCGACACTGGGATACGGAACTTTGCATCGAAACCCTGACCCCCATTGCACCGATCCAACAACGGCTCCAGCGTTGGAAAGATTTAACCGGAAAGTCCATAGACCTCTTTATTGGTGACATTACCAATTACGAGTTCTTGAACAAAGCGCTTCATACCTTCGAGCCAGAAGCAATTGTGCACTTTGGGGAACAGCGTTCTGCCCCCTTTTCCATGATTGACCGCGAGCACGCCGTCCTCACCCAGGTCAACAACGTGGTGGGAACGCTGAACCTGCTCTACGTGATGCGTGAAAGCTTCCCTGACTGCCATCTCGTCAAGCTGGGCACGATGGGTGAATATGGCACACCCAATATTGATATTGAAGAAGGCTACATCACGATCGAGCACAACGGTCGTAAGGATACCCTGCCCTATCCCAAGCAACCTGGCTCGTTCTACCACCTCAGCAAAGTCCACGACAGCCACAATATTCACTTTGCTTGTCGGGTTTGGGGCCTGCGTGCTACCGACTTGAACCAAGGCGTGGTTTATGGCGTCCTCACCGAAGAAACCGGAATGGACGAGCTGTTAATCAACCGCTTAGACTACGACGGCGTTTTTGGTACTGCGTTGAACCGCTTCTGTATTCAAGCTGCCACTGGACACCCGATCACGGTGTATGGGAAGGGCGGTCAGACTCGTGGCTTCCTAGATATCCGCGATACCGTGCGTTGTGTGGAGCTGGCGATCGCCAACCCTGCTGATGCGGGTCAGTTCCGAGTCTTCAACCAATTCACCGAGCTCTTCAGCATTGGCGACTTAGCCACGATGGTGAAGCAAGCGGGTGCTTCCTTGGGCCTAGATGTGAAAGTTGATCACATCGACAACCCCCGAGTCGAGCTAGAAGAGCATTACTTCAATGCCAAAAATACCAATCTGCTCAGCCTCGGACTGCAACCTCACTTCCTCTCCGATTCCTTGCTCGATTCCTTGCTGAACTTTGCTGTGAAGTACCAGGATCGCGTTGACCAGAATCAAATCCTTCCCAAAGTTTCTTGGCGTAGATAACCATCTCAGGCAGAGCTTCTTCTAGGGGCTCTGCTTTTTTTCAACCCTAAAAAAGTTGTCAGCAATTAAGTATTTCTAGACTTTATGCGAATTGCTCTATTCACTGAAACCTTTTTGCCCAAGGTTGATGGAATTGTCACGCGCCTACGCCATACCGTTGAGCACTTACAGCGTTCTGGCGACCAAGTATTAGTTTTTTCTCCAGATGGGGGCTTAACCGAGTACAAAGGTGCCAAAATTTATGGCGTGCCGGGAATTCCCCTGCCCTTGTACCCAGAACTGAAGCTGGCTTTTCCTCGCCCTTCAATTGGGGAAGCCTTGGAGCGATTTCGCCCAGACTTAGTTCATATCGTCAATCCTGCCGTCTTAGGATTGGCAGGTCTGTACTACAGTAAAACTCTAAAAATTCCTTTAGTGGCTTCTTACCACACGCACCTACCCAAGTACTTGGAGCACTATGGCTTGGGGATGCTAGAAGGTTTGCTCTGGGAACTGCTGAAAGCGGGGCATAACCAAGCGCAACTGAATTTATGTACCTCCACGGCCATGGTGGAGGAACTGACGGCTCACGGTATTGAGCGAGTAGACCTTTGGCAACGGGGCGTAGATACAGAAACATTTCAACCGAGCTTAGCCAGCCAGGAGATGCGATCGCGCCTCAGTCAAGGCCACCCAGAAGCACCGTTATTGCTCTATGTGGGTCGTCTCTCCGCCGAAAAAGAAATCGATCGGATCAAGCCTGTTTTGGAAGCAATTCCCAACGCTCGCTTGGCTTTAGTGGGAGATGGTCCCTTCCGCCAGGAACTCGAGAAGCATTTTGCGGGCACCCCCACCCACTTCGTTGGGTATCTCGGAGGCAAAGAGCTATCGAGTGCCTTTGCTTCTGCCGATGCCTTTGTCTTTCCTTCCCGGACCGAAACTTTAGGGCTGGTACTCCTAGAAGCGATGGCGGCAGGTTGCCCAGTGGTGGCAGCTCGCTCTGGGGGAATTCCTGACATTGTGACCGATGGGGTGAACGGCTACCTGTTCGACCCCACCGATGAGCAAGGGGCGATCGCGGCCACTCAATCTTTGCTAAATCAAGTTGAGGCACGCGAAACTCTACGCCAAAATGCCCGCCTAGAAGCAGAACGTTGGGGTTGGGCAGCAGCCACTCGTCAGCTTCAGAGTTATTACCGTGCTGTGGTTAACTCTCAAGTCCTACCTTCAGCAGCTTAGAAGTACCGATTCAGACAATTCAAATCTCACCCCGCCTACGGCACCCCTCTCCCATGTGAGAAAGGATGGGGGAGAGGGTATGCTCAGCAGAACTACAGTTCTGTATAAGTTGTTGCTTGTTGGACTGTAGACAACCAGTTACATTCGTAGTGGTTCTGTTATTGCTCAGTCTTGTGAGGGGATACTAACCTTGACTGAACCAATAACCTGTTTTAGTTGCAGCGATCTCTTGATTAATCGAGAATACCTCACGACACTATAGATAAGAACCAATCTGAACTTGAACGAGTTGGGTATCCCCAGACCTAAATCAAGTTTTCTGACTGGCTCTGGGTAGTATCAGCTTGACTAGACAAGCTACGCTAATCAACAGGAAATGAGCTTTAGTGTAGTGTCTATAAAAACATCTAATTCTCCTGCGATCGCCTCGCTCAGAATCCATCTACCAAGCATGGGCTGCCTCGCCCCATTTATCGGTCATGACTATGACACTCCATAATTCTGGCGCTGTGCCTCAAGCGGGTGGCATGCTGGCTACCCTGACTCAAGGCAATAACCGTAAAGGCAACCTAACTCATCGCGTCAAGGATTTACCTGTTCCGCAATTCATTGATTTGCTGGAACAGATTACTCGTGAGTTTGAGCACTTTTTACGGGCGATCGATTTAATTAATAATGAAACCTTAGAGACGCTGCTAGAGCAGATTCTAGAGGCATTTACCTTAAAAATTGGCCAAATTCTTCAGGCCGATCGCACCACTATTTTTTTGGTAGATGAAGAAAAAGCGCAGCTTTGGGCCAAAATTGCTCAGAGCGATGACGGCAAGTCACCAGAAATTCGCATTCCGATTGATAAA
Organism: Trichocoleus sp. FACHB-591; assembly: GCF_014695845.1. Taxonomy (NCBI): domain Bacteria; kingdom Bacillati; phylum Cyanobacteriota; class Cyanophyceae; order Leptolyngbyales; family Trichocoleusaceae; genus Trichocoleus; species Trichocoleus sp. FACHB-591. The sequence goes on along the minus strand of NZ_JACJPA010000102.1, from coordinate 139,750 downwards.
GGCATTGCAGGTCACGTCGCTACGACCGGAGAATGCCTAAATATTCCTGATGCCTACAGTCATCCTCTCTTTAATAAAGAAGTTGATAAGCAAACGGGCTACCACACCAAAAATATTTTATGCATGCCTATTTTTAATAAGCATGAGCGGGTGGTTGCAGTCGTCCAGTTGCTGAACAAGATGGGAGGGATGCCATTTGACGCCACAGATGAGCAACACTTCCGTGAATTTGCTTCTTCGATTGGCATCATCCTAGAAAGTTGTAATACGTTCTACATTGCAGCTCGCAACCAGCGCGGGGTGGCAGCGCTGCTAGAAGCGACCAAGATGTTGGGGCGCAGCTTAGATCTGGAAACCACCCTGCGGGCAGTGATGAATCAAGCGCGTGACTTGATGCAGGCCGATCGCAGCACTTTGTTCTTATTGAGCCGGGAAACCAATGAGCTGTGGACCAAAGTTGCGGCAGCCGATGAAAAAACAATTTTGGAAATCCGCATTCCTGCCAATAAAGGCATTGCTGGGTACGTCGCTTCGACGGGTGAAACCCTAAACATCCCGAATGCTTACGAAGACCCACGCTTTGATCCCAGCACTGATAAGAGAACGGGTTATTACACTCGCAATATTCTCTGTATGCCTGTGTTTAACTCCAGCAGCGAGTTGATTGGAGTCACCCAATTAATTAATAAGCATCAAGGCAGCTTTACTAACTCTGACGAAGAGTTCATGCGGGCCTTTAATATTCAGGCGGGGATTGCCTTAGAGAATGCCCAACTGTTTGAGAACGTGCTGCTGGAGAAACAGTATCAAAAAGACATGCTACAAAGTCTGTCGGATGCGGTGATCTCCACCGACATGCAAGGCAGAATCGTTACCATTAATGATGCGGCCATTGAGTTGCTAGGTTGCCCGGTCCGCAAAGCCAGTGGCAAGGTGAATAAATTGCACTGGCAAGACAAACTGGTAGGCCGCTACGTCTGGGACATTATTCCGATCGAAAACTTGCAAATGCGATTGCAAGATAGCTTGAAAACTGCGGCCAAACACTACGTACCCGAGCAAAGCTTAACGGTGGGCCTGCATATTGCCACGAGTGCTGTAGGCGAAGGAACTGTGGAAGATGACGGCAACACTGTATACACCTTAAGTATCAGCGATCGCACCGACACCAGTCGTTACGTTGCTTGGAATGAACTGCCGACGGCACCAACGACTGAAACTAGCAATGGCACCTATGTAGTCGAGCCGACTTACTTCACCAAAGCGCAAATCCGGGAAATTGAGCGTAGTATTAACCTCACGGTGAATCCCCTCACCAACCCAGAAGGTAGCGTGCGCGGCGGCTTAGTGGTGCTAGAAGACATCAGCCAAGAGAAGCGGATGAAGACGACCATGTATCGCTACATGACCCCAGGAGTCGCAGAGCGAGTCATGGCTTTGGGCGAAGATGGCCTCATGGTGGGTGAGCGTAAAGAAGTCACAATTCTGTTCTCAGATATTCGTGGCTACACCACTTTGACGGAAAACTTGGAAGCGACCAAAGTCGTCGAGCTGCTGAATCAGTACTTTGAGACGATGGTGGAAGCGATCTTTAACTACGAAGGCACCCTGGACAAGTTCATCGGGGATGCAATCATGGCTGTGTTTGGTGCGCCTCTTCCTCTCAACGAAAACCATGCCTGGATGGCAGTGCAATCGGCGCTGGATATGCGGCGACGGCTCAAGGAGTTTAACGAGGCGCGAATGGTGGAAGCCCAGCCCCAAATTCACATCGGGATTGGGATTAGTTCTGGAGAAGTAGTCTCTGGTAACATTGGCTCCCAGAAACGCATGGACTACACCGTGATCGGAGATGGTGTTAACCTCAGCTCTCGCTTAGAGAGTGTGACGAAGGAATATGGCTGTGATATTGTGCTGAGCGAGTTCACCTATGAACTCTGCCGCGATCGCATTTGGGTGCGAGAACTCGACAAAATCCGCGTCAAAGGTAAGAACAGACCTGTCAGCATTTTTGAGCTGATTGGCGATCGCCGGGAAGCGTTGCCAGACGAAAGCGAAGAGTTTCTAGGTCTCTACATTGCTGGACGCACAGCCTACACTCAAATGGAATTTCAAGCCGCGCTCAAGCACTTCAGCGCTGCTCAAAAATTGCGAGAAACTGATCAAGCGGTGGAAGCCCATCTGCGGCGAATTCAAGAATACCTCACAAATCCGCCCCCCGAAGACTGGGACGGCGTGCATACGATGACGAGTAAGTAGCCAAGTCAACAGCGTCCATAGAAGTGAATAGTCTACTTCTATGGACGCTGATTAGATCGCTCAATTGCCAACAGACTTGGCTCAAAACCTTGGTTAAAAGCCCTCGTCTTGCTGATGAAAAGGCTTTTGCCCAATTCCTAGCTGCTTCTTGGTCCGCTTCAGCTGTTTCCACAGCGCCTTCACTTGTTTGTAGGACTCCTCAGGCGTGAGCTTGCCACCTGTCTCTAGGCAACAGATGTAACTCACTCGTTGAGCGAACTCTTGCAAGTTGGCGTTGAAAACTAAGTTTTCTGGCTTGACCTCGCCATGGTAACGACTGCGCGGATAGAGAAAGTTAGAGCGTTCTGTCACAGTTTCCTCCCTGAGTCTTTAAATTGTTATCTTGTCTGAGTTGTTAACCCTGTAGCCCCTGATACAAGTTCCTGCGGCGATCGCTGGCTCGAAGATCTGAACAGATTTCAGAAGCCAGGGTTTTATCAAAAAAAGCTAACGGATTTTTAATTACTTATTAACCAGATCTTAACCAAAAAGTGCTCCCACTCCAGTAATAGTCAATACATATATATTTCTTAGCTTTAAAGCAGCCGTGAGGCGGTGATTCGCAGCAGGACTCATTAGAATAACAAGTTTTACTTCAGTTAAGAATAGATTAAGGAAATCCAGTTAAGTAGAGTTGCTCATTTACTCGCCACAACATTTTTGTAGGTTTTAATACTGACTCTCTGAAGCGAAGATTGAGCCATCTACCTGCGCTGAGATTTGTTTTTCCAACCCTGAGAGATCACGCAAATTTATTACTATAGGCTTAGCCACGTCTTACTAAACCATGTCAAACGCCACTATTGACCCAACGGATTACGTTCACGCTGCGGCCAGCTTGATCGATTTGCCCCTTGACCCAGAAGGTGTCCCTAGTGTCGTCACCAACTTTGCTCGCATTCAGGCGATCGCCGAGCTAGTGCTGGAGTTTCCGCTCCCCGATCAGATTGAAGCTGCTCCGATTTTTGTCCCATGAGGCCAGCAGATGCTACGAGCATAGCGGCGGCAATCCGCGATCGCGAAGTCACAGCTAAAGCGGTTACGGCGGCGGCTTTGGCAAAGATTGCGGAACTAAATCAGCACCTCAACTGCTTTACCGCAGTGATAGCAGACACGGCTTTAGCAACCGCTGAGCAGATTGACCATGCGATCGCCCAAGGGCAAGATCCTGGGCCTTTAGCTGGCGTGCCCTTTGCGGTCAAAAATCTGTTTGATGTTCAAGGTTTGACCACCTTAGCAGGCTCCAAGATCAACGCGGAACAAGCACCTGCCACCACAGATGCAACAGCAGTAGCCAAGCTGCGGCAAGCGGGAGCAGTTTTGCTAGGTACGCTCAACATGGACGAGTATGCCTATGGCTTTGTCACCGAGAACAGTCATTATGGGCCGACTCACAACCCTCACGATCTAAATCGGGTGGCAGGTGGCTCCTCTGGGGGTTCAGCAGCGGCAGTGGCAGCGGGTTGTGTTCCCTTGACCTTAGGGTCTGATACGAACGGCTCTATCCGGGTGCCTGCGGCGTTATGCGGCGTGTTTGGCCTCAAACCTACTTATGGGCGTTTATCCCGCGCTGGCACCGTTTTGTTTTCCAGTAGCTTTGACCATATTGGACCTTTTGCTCATTCAGTACGAGATTTAGCCGCTGTTTTTGATGTGTTGCAAGGCCCCGACCCCCGCGATCCCATCTGTACCGATCGCGCACCTGAACAATGTCTGCCCCAACTCCAGCAAGGCTTTGAGGGGGTGAGAATCGCGATCGCAACTGACTACTTTGCCCAAGGCGCGATCCCAGAAGCGTTAGAAGTGGTGGACCAAGTCGCAGCCGCTTTAGGCGCAACTCAGGGCATCACCATACCAGAGGCGCACCGAGCTAGAGCCGCAGCTTTTGTCATTACCGCAGCGGAAGGCGCTAATTTTCATGCGGCCAACTTACGATCGCGTCCTCAAGACTTCGATCCTGCGACTCGCGATCGCTTTCTAGCTGGGTCTTTAATTCCAGCTCATTGGTATCTCCAGGCCCAACGCTTTCGCCGCTGGTTTCAGCATCAGGTGCAAGAAATCTTTCAAACTGTGGACTTGATCTTGGCTCCCACAACCCCTTATCCTGCTCCCTTGATCGGCCAAGAAACAATCGTGATTGATGGAGTCGAGATGCTCATTCGACCCAATTTAGGCTTATTTACTCAGCCTTTGTCTTTTATTGGGCTACCAGTCTTATCAGTGCCGATTCAGCGACCAGGCCAGTTGCCTCTAGGCGTGCAACTGATAGCCGCACCTTATAATGAAGCCTTAATTCTCCGTGTAGCCGCATTCTTAGAAACGGCTGGCATCGTATCTGCGCCTATTGTTCAACCGCGAATCGAGGTATGAGTACATACGACTGGATTGTGATCGGGGGTGGAGTCACAGGAGCAGCCCTGAGTTATGAACTTGCTCAGAAACAGTTTTCTGTGCTCCTCATCGAGCAACATGGCACCTTACAAGGGGCAACTCGGTTAAGCTATGGCGGCATTGCCTATTGGTCTGGTACAACCGATTTAACTCGACAACTTTGCCAAGCAGGTTGGCAGCGCTATCCCAACTTAGCAGCGGAGCTAGGAGCAGAAATTCACTTTCGGGAATTAGATTTGTTGCTCACGGTGGCTGTCGATCGCGACCCTACTGCTATTGCTCCTAGTTACGCTGATTACGTGATTCCCCCCCGTTTGCTCAGCGTGGCTGAAGCCTGCGATTTAGAGCCTTTGTTAAATCCTGAGGCGATCGCAGGAGCCTTTACGGTGCGCCACGGTCAGGTTGACCCAGAAGCCATGACCCAAGCCTATCAGCAAGCTTTTGTGCGATCGGGCGGCAAAATTGTCATCGACTCAGTGATGGGATTGCAGCGACAAAACCAGCGCATTACAGGGGCGATCGCGACACAGCAGATTTATACAGCCGCCAACGTTGTGATTTGTACGGGTGGCTGGAGCCGGGCTTTGTTAGCCAAAGCAGGATTGACAGTGCCCCTCTACTTTACCCATGCTGAACTAATTGAGACACCGCCAGTGGATATCAAGCTACGAACGCTAGTGATGACGGCGGAGATGCAGCGTTTTCAGTTAGAGGCGCAAGCCAGCACAACTGATAAAGAGCGGCAGTGGCAGCAACCGGATACAGAGTTATTGCCTTTCGTTCTGGATGCAGGTGTTGTGCAACTGGCAAATGGCAATCTTCGCCTGGGGCAAATTAGCCGCGTCCTTAGTAATCCACAAGCTCAAGTCGATGCTGTGGCCAGCGAAGCTGCAATTCGGGAATCAGTTGGCCAAGTGTTACCAAGTTTGCAAAACCTCCCTGGTCAATGGCAGCACTGCTTGGTTGCCTTTAGCCGCGATCGCCTCCCCTTAATTGGGGCGGTTTCCGAAACTGTTGGGTTACACGTTTTCTCTGGCTTCAGCAACCCCTTCGCGATCGTGCCTCCTTTAGCAGAACGGTTTGCTGAAGGTGCCTCAGGCGAAACAGACTCAATTTTGGCGCAACTTTCGCCAGCTCGCTTCGCTACGCCTGTAACTTAACCAACTAACCCGATAAACTAGGCTCATCAACGCTCAATGGCGGCTTTTTAAGACAGGGTAGAGCCCTAAAACGCTCAAGTGCCTGAGTTTAAGCCAAGAATAGCTCACCCAGTAGACCCAGCTTAAATAGAGTTCATTTAGAATGGGTGATTATACTAGGTACGTACTTATCCAGGCTAGATTGTGTCATTTCTGATCAGTCAGTCTTGACGGCACAATTCATTTTGTAGCGCAAGCGTCAACTCCCATCTGCGTCTATCCTGCAAAGCACCTTCATCGCTGGGTCTTGCACCTTAGGTTAAAGACTTCCTATGGCTAAGCTAGGTCAATCTTCTTTCCGTCGTGTTTTGTTATCCTGCATTCTGCTACTCAGCGTCCCAGTGCTGTTGTTAGGGGAAGTTGTGACCTACAAGAAGGCGCGCTCCAGTTTATTAGAAACAGCTCGCCGCAATCTAACCGAAAGTGCAGTGCGAAAAGGCAATGATATCAAAGATTCGATCACAGCCTTACAAGCCAATCTAATTACCGCTAGTGAAACCTCAGCTCTACAGTCAGGCTCGCTGGCCCAAGCTCGGCAATCCTTAAGTCAGTTGCAGCAAACGATCCCCACGCAAGTTCAGTGCATTCAGCTGACCGAGATGCAAACGAGAAAGCTGGCCCTAAGTACCTGTGGCACTCAACTACAACTGCTCTCTGCCACAGCCCCCTCTACTTCACAGCCCAATACTTTTGCGACTACTCCCAATTCTGGCAGTGTCAATCAGCTGTGGCCACCAGATCAGAAGCAGTTGAAGCCAGGTCGCTCCATTGCCTACGTCACCCCAGCAAGCCAAATTAACCAGGCTAACCATCCCCAAGGTCAGCTCAGTTTAGTTCTCAGCGTGCCAGTTTACAGCGACAAGGGGCAGCTCAAGTATGCTCTTAGTGTTCAAACCGCACTGCATCAGAAAGAGGGCGATAAACCGGGTTCGCTCTCTGGCTACACAGTGGTCATCGATCAAGATGGCACAATCTTGGCGCATCCCGATCCAGTCCGAATTGGCAAAAATATTCGGCAGGAGGCGGATTCTAACCGTTTAGAGGGGATTTTGCACAACGCGGTTGTTGACGGCAACTCAGATGTGCGGCATCTCTTTGGGTTTGAAGACAACGGGGCCGAATGGCTGGCTGGATACAGTCCGATTCGGGTGCCCATTAACCAATCCGAAAACCATACTTGGGTCGTGCTGGCTGTGACTCGGATTGACAATGCCCTTTATGGTCTCGACGAAATCAAGCAGATTCTAGTGGTGCTGACGTTAGGGCTGATAGCGGCAAATTTACTAGCCACCCTATACGTAGCACGGGAACTATCGCGACCGTTAGAGCAATTAGGCAACTATGCTCTACATATCCAGCAGCGTCATACTGCAACCTCATCGCAAACGACTTCTACGGCGATCGCGGCTGATAGTACTGCTTCACCCGATTCCAATCTAACCAACTCGGCTCAGACAAATCAGCACGCAACGCTTCACTCAGCGCTTCCGGAAGGAAGTTCTTCATTGAGCATCACCGAGCCTCTAGGCATTAGCGATCGCGCTCCCACAAACTTTAGAATTCGGGAGCTCAATCAACTGGCTAAAGCGCTCAATAGTATGGTGGAGCGACTGGAAGAACGCGCTGAAGAACTAGAAGCAACTTGGCGGGAGGCAGAAGCGGCTAACCGACTCAAAAGCGAATTTTTGGCTAACACGTCTCACGAATTACGCACCCCCTTAAACGCCATTATTGGTTGCATTCGTCTGGTGCGAGATGGCTGCTGTGACGATCGCGAAGAAGAAAACGAATTTTTGCAGCGCGCAGATGACGCAGCCATTCACTTACTCGATGTGATCAACGATCTGCTGGACATTGCCAAAATTGAGGCGGGTACCCTCTCAGTCGATCTGCAAGCGATCGATTTGCGCACCATCCTCCAAGATGTGATTGCTTTACAAAGTGTGCCGATTCAGCAGAAAGGCCTAGAGTTAGATTTTCCTCACTTGAAAGAACCGATTGCCGTTTACGCAGACCCAGCCAAACTGAAGCAGGTTTTGCTCAATGTGGTTTGTAATGCAATTAAGTTTACCGAGCAAGGAAAAATTGAGATTTTACTTCGGATTGAGCCGACCACAGGCACTCAAAATGGGCATCGAGGCGCACGAGTAGTCATTGCCGTCCAAGACACGGGGGTTGGCATTGAGCCGACTCAGGTTCCGAAGCTCTTCCGTCCTTTCGTGATGGCCGACGGCACTACCACCCGGCGGTTTGAGGGCACAGGCTTAGGCTTGGCAATCTCACGCAATTTCATGGAACTAATGGGTGGCAACATCACTTTAGATAGTGCTGGGCCAGACCAAGGGACAACGGTGGAAATCACCCTACCTGTGATAGATGGAGCACAGTTACCCAAGTCAGAACTGAAGGAGCCCAGCCACAGGCGCAGTATTCCTAAAGCAGCACTAGTTGTCCCGATTGATTAAGTGACTCAGTTAGGCCATTTAGCACCCGCACCAACTCAGCCCCAACCAGCCCAGAAGAGATTGGCGAAGCAATATTATGACGCACGCAATCTAAAAAATGAGTGCAGACTTGATGTAACGGTTCACCAGGTTCAAGGCTCAGAATTTCGCGACGCTGCTCTATAGGCGTGTAGTAAGTTGGGGCAAGCTCTGCTGGGCTGAGTTGAGTACTGGCAAGGGGTTGTAGTTGACCATGTTGAATGGTAAGTGGAGCTTCAATTGCTAGTTCATCAAATACCAAAGTGCCTTGACTGCCCACTACGCCCAACCGCCGCTGCTTATCTGGATTTAACCAACATAAGTGCAGCGAAGCTTGAAAACCACTTGGGTAAAACAGTGTCACCCAAACTAAATCTGCTAAACCTTGGGGGAAGTAATCTTTGTTGAGCGATCGCGTCTGTAACCAGACCTGACCTTGAGCTTGCACTTGAGTTGGGGTTTCTCCCAGCCAGGTATTGAAAATAGCAATGTCGTGGATGGCTAAATCCCAAAGTGCATCTACGTCGGGGCGCACGGGACCTAGATGAGTACGGGCCGCATACCCATACCTCAGATCCCCCAATACACCTGAGCGCACCACCGCTCGCCCCCGTTGTACTGCCGGATGAAATAGATAGGTATGGTCCACCACTAATTGTCGTTGTTGCATTGCCGCTAAACGGCAGAGTTGTTGCGATTCGGATAGCACTAGAGTGAGGGGTTTCTCCGCTAAAACGTGGTAACCCTGCTTCAAGGCAGTGGTGATCAGAGCATAGTGAGTAGTGGCAGGTGTAGCGATCGCGACTGCTGCTAGTTCAGGCGGCGGCGGCAACGCTGACCAATCAGTTGCCAAAATCACTTGCTCGTCGAAATTAAAGCGTTGGCGTAGGGCGGCTAAACGCTCTGGATCAGGATCAATCACTGCGACTAAACGAGCTTGAGGGTGCTCTAAGAAATTCCGCACCAAATGCACTCCCCAACGCCCCGCACCGATAACCGCGATTCCAATTCGATTCGTCATTTGATTGGTCCTTCCATCCCAGGGCTTGTGTGCGGCTCAATTATCTTCTGAGTGAGATGCAGGCTGTGTCAGTTGAAGGAAGGCTGCTTGCGCGGCTGCCTGTTCCGCAGCTTTAATCGAGCGTCCAGTGCCTCGCCCCAAAAACTGTTCTTGTAGCCAAACCTCAGCCGCAAAGCGATTTGGATCACCATGCATTAAGCCAATTTCTTGGGTGCGATAAGTGGGCAAGCTTTTATGTTGAGCTTGAGTCCATTCTTGTAGAGCCGCTTTGTAGTTTTGCCGCGCCGGATCAGTACGAATCTCGATCGCGAATGCCTTAAAGTGAAAGTCTAACCAAGAGCGAATCAACGTCAAGGTGTGGGTACTCAAGTACAGTGCGCCGACTAAGGCTTCTAGCGCCTCAGCTAAGCGGGACTCCTCCCCAGCTTTGTCACCCAAAGCGCTGCCAGAAACTAACAGATATCGTTCTAAGCCGTAGTGTTGGGCAATGCGAGCCAGGGAGCGATCGCTGACCAACATCGACCGAATTGCGGCAAACTCCCCCACAGGACAATCCGGATAGGTTTCAAACAGCAGTTCAGAAGCAGCCAGCCGAACCACTGCATCCCCCACAAATTCTAGTTGTTCGTAATTCGACTCGGCTGAAATCGTGGGATGCGTTAGCGCTAAATCCAAAAGTGACCACTGGACAGGGGCTGTTTCGGGTAGAGCCAATTTTCGCAGTAGGCTCTGGAGTTGCTGCTGACGATGCGGATAGCCCAAGGTTGTCATTTCAAACTCAATCAGTGACTTGAGCCCACTTGCTACTGCCAACCGTAGGGTTCTGTCTCAGGGAGAATGAGCCCCTCAGACCAGTTTAGGCAGAGCAAGGTAGCTGATGAATACTCTGATTGAAATTGTAGACGCTCAAATAGGAGCTTGTAGCGTCAAAAAAACAATAATCGGTTGTAGAGTGGGCAGGTTTAGGCTGCGATCGCGGAACCAGCACAGGCTGAGATAACTGCTGCCAGCTCGAAGCTTGCTTTTTTTGATGGGTATACCAGAAGCCGTATTGTTGCGATCGGACGGCATTGACAGTCTGCGGTAACACTCCGACTAAAAGTGCCAACACCTCATCAGGCAGTTCGAGGACAACTTGACGGCTAAAAAACGCTTCAAACCCAGCCAATAACTTTTCGACTCTCAGAGCTGGATCAGAGTAGTTAGTAATTCTTTCTAGCCACCGCATCCACTGAATCCGCCGCCCATAGGCTTTCTGCCGTTCTTCAAAGGTTTCGACCGGAACTAATTCAGGCGAACCAATGGCAATTACAACGTTATAGCCTTGCTCAACCGGGCTCCCTACCGCTGCCCCAGGCCCAGCAAAATCAGCATGATAGGCTTTGCAGAGGATCAGTCCACATTTTTTCTGTTCGCTCACAGCGAGGATAGGGTTGCAGTGTGGCACAGGCTTTGATCCACCTCATTAAAAATTAGGGTTCGTCGTCACAAGCCTGGTTTAGTTGAACCAGCTATGTGTCTAAGCAAACCTTTCTAAGTCAGAATGCCTTCATCTTAGAGTAGGGATAATACCTTGCCTAGCGATGAACCCCAGACTTCTAATAATCTACACAATGGCTTCTTGAATCTAAAAAATCCGTAAACTCCCAAGCCAACAGCTCTAAGCCCAGAACTGGCTGGCTGGCGTTGAGGCGAGCAACTTCAATACAAGTACGTAAACTTTATGAGAAATAGATAAAACTTCAGCCAGAACCCAAGTTAAAAGCTTGATTTTAAGGAGTCGGAAGAGTTGGACGTAAGCCGGGTTCTGTTTTCCTCGGTGCTAGGCACCTTAGAAGGCGGTTATCTATCTGGGACGTTTGTTACCAAACGCCTCTAGCGGTATTTGCATTAGGAACAGGAAAAAGACCAACCCTTGTTCCCGCGACCTTGCTCCCGACCGGGGTTTACCGAGCCAGCACCTCTCGATGCTGCTGGTGCGCTCTTACCGCACCCTTGCACCCTTACCCGCGATTTCTTTTATTTTTAATAAACTCGTTTATTAAAAATAAAAAGATCTCCGTTGGCGGTATGTTTCTGTGGCACTCTCCTCACGGTCACCCGCACTGGGCGTTACCCAGCAAGTCTGGTCTTTGGGGAGCCCGGACTTTCCTCAGACTGGCTTAAAGCGCGATGCCTTAGCGCGCTGGAATGAGTTTCTCACTCCTACCAAGTCCGCAACCACCTACACCAACTCTTCCTAATCATCCAGTTTAACAAGCCGTGGAACAGCCAAAGTATCATGGCCAAAACTGTCAGGTTATGTTTTCAGGTGTTTCCAAGGGAGTGCATCCGTCCAAGGCAAGCGTCTCGCCGTAAATTTACAAGACAGCACATGGAAGCGATCGCCCCCACCGCCCCCGACCGGATCAAAGACTCGTAAAACCAGCCTTAAGGAAAATTCTTTTTTGTCCATAGCAGTCTTTAGACTCGCTAAGTTCACTAAAGGAGCACCCACCTTGACCGCACCCGCATCAGATTCGCGCTTCAGAGTATCTTCTGCGGTTACAGCCTCCTTGAGAGTTTTGCCTGGAGCAATCACACTAAAGACCTGCGGTTGAAATAAATCTGTGGTTAATCCTGGCATCAGTCGGATCACCCGTCGCGATCGCCCATCAAAATCGGCAAAGGAACTGTGGTCCCAATCCACATAGATAGAGTAGCGACTAGAACGGTTGCTAATGATGATAGGCAACCTTTGCAGCTCATCTGGCTTGGTGTAGCGTGCAGCCAAGCCGAAACCAACCCCAAGGGTGTCTTGTAGATTTTGTTCTTGCAATTGCTGCTTTAAGTCATCCGGCTCAAACCGCACGGTGAATCGTGCATCCAGCGATTTGATCGCCTCGTTAATCACATAGGTGACGCAAATAATGTAAATGGCTAAAATCAGCAGATCAAACTGATTCATTGCTCAATCATCTTTGACCGTAGATTTGACCGTAGAAATATTTTCAAACCAGCCCCTCCGCCAGAAAAAAGCACAGAGGCTCACTGTAATCAGCAACATCAGGGCTAAGCAGGCTGGATACCCTAAGTACCAGTTCAACTCAGGCATATTCCAAGGAGAGATTTCTGTGTTGAAATTCATGCCATAAATACCAGCCACAAAAGTCAGGGGAATAAAAATGGCTGAAATCACCGTGAGAGTTTTCATAATCTCGTTCATGCGGTTGCTGACCGAGGATAGGTAGACATCCATCAAGCTAGAGGCTAACTCTCGATAGGTTTCTACCATGTCAAGCACCTGAACTGTATGGTCATAGCAGTCCCGCAAGTAAATCTGCACGTCATGGCTAATCAGGTCACTGCCGTCACGAATTAGCATGTTAATGGCATCGCGTTGAGGCCAAATAGAGCGGCGTAGGGTCAGCAGTTCTCGCTTGATTCCATGAATTTTTTCGAGGGTTTGTCTGGTAGGGTTTGAGACAACCTCGTCTTCTAACTCCTCAATCCGTTCTCCATAGGCTTCTAAAACCGGAAAAAACCCGTCAATAATCGAGTCTAAGAGGGCATAGGTGAGGTAATCAGACTTTTGTTTCCGAATCGTTCCTTTATTACAGCGAATTCGCTCTCGGACTGGCCCGAAAGAGTCATGGTCTGGTTCTTCTTGTACAGTCAACAGATAATGCTGCCCCAAGATAAAGCTCACTTGCTCACTAATGAAGCTTTGCCCATTGGCTTGCAGCGTTACCATCCGCGCTACGATTAACAGTTGGTCTTCGTACTCTTCAACCTTGGGTCGCTGCGGCACATTGACGATATCTTCCAGGACGAGCGGATGCAAATTGAATACATGGCCTAACCGCTTCAAGATGTCCTCACTGCCTAGCCCTTTCACATCCACCCAAGACACTGATTCAGTATCCAGGTAAGGCTCACAGTCTTCTGGTGCTTCAATCTCTACTTTTGTCGCTTTGGTGTCACTGTAGTCAATCAGAACTATGACTGGGGGGGGCGCATCGACCTCGATCTTGAGCGTTCCGGGCATGCTCCCAGGCTGGTCATAGAAATAGTCAATATAGGACGGTTCGTCTCCTAAAAGACTTGCTTCAGACAAGTCGAAAGCGTTCTTAGGAGTTTGGGAATTGAAACCACGCAATGGTTGACTCGGTCGGTTAGACATAGAGAGTTTTGGACAAGACGCGCACCGCCATCTTAAGCAATTCAATCAGGATTGAGTACTATTCCAGCACGTTGATTTTGCTGGTTGGGCAAAGCTCACTCCACCCAAGTCCAGAAATCTCATGGGATGAAGTTGTACTCCTAAAGCTAAAAAAGCAGCAGCTTGTAATAGCTACTGCTCCAATGAGTTTAGATGTTCAAACTAGCGTTGTGGCAGCAGGCCTACATCATGCCCATGCCGCCCATGCCGCCCATACCACCCATGCCGCCCATGCCGCCCATGCCGCCCATGCCGCCCATATCGGGAGCACCAGCAGGAGGGTTCTTCTCAGGTCGCTCGACGATCACAGCTTCTGTGGTCAAGACCATGCTAGCGACAGAAGCCGCATCTAGCAGCGCCGATCGCACGACTTTAGCGGGGTCGATCACTCCAGCTGCAATCATGTCCTCAAACTTCTCAGAAATGACGTTGTAGCCCATGTTGAAGTCCATGTCCCGCACTTTTTCCACGATGACAGAGCCTTCAACCCCTGCGTTGTCAGCAATTTGACGCAAAGGTGCTTCCAAAGCTTTAATCACGATATCAGCCCCGATCTTCTCTTCATCGTTTAACTGGGCTTTGATTTCTTCCACCTTTTTAGTCAAGTGGATTAAGGTAGCACCACCACCGGGTACTGTGCCTTCTTCTACGGCTGCTTTGGTAGCGTTCAAAGCATCTTCGATTCGCAGTTTCCGGTCTTTCAGTTCGGTTTCAGTAGCTGCCCCAACTTTGATTACAGCCACGCCACCTGCTAACTTAGCGAGGCGTTCTTGCAGCTTTTCTTTGTCGTAGTCTGAGTCGGTTCTTTCTAGCTCTTGGCGAATTTGGCTGACTCGCTTTTCAATGTCAGATTTGGTGCGATCGCTAACCTCAGCCACAATCGTGGTGTTGTCTTTAGTGATCGTTACTTTCCGAGCTGTGCCCAACATCTCTAGAGAGACGGCATCCAAGGTCAGACCGACATCTTCAGAAACCATCTGGCCACCAGTCACCACGGCAATATCTTGCAACATGGCTTTGCGGCGTTCACCAAAGCTGGGAGCTTTTACGGCAGCAGCATTCAAGACACCCCGCATTTTATTGACCACCAAGGTAGCGAGGGCTTCACCCTCAATGTCCTCAGCAATAATCAATAGCGGCTGACCAGAGCGGGCAACTTTCTCCAGAACAGGCACTAGCTCTTGGATGGAACCAATTTTCTTGTCTGTGATCAAAATGCGGGCGTTTTCATAGTCCACCAGCATCCGTTCGCCATCGGTGACGAAGTAAGGAGAAATATAGCCCCGGTCGAACTGCATCCCTTCTACAACTTCCAGTTCGGTAGATAAGGACTTAGATTCTTCTACAGTGATTACGCCATCTTTGCCCACCCGGTTCATGGCTTCGGCAATCATGGCTCCTACTTCTTCATCGCCACCCGAAGAAACAGTGGCAACTTGAGCGATCGCGTCTCCTTCAACGGGTCTCGCGACCGCTCTGATTTCTTCTGCTAAGAGAGCTACTACCTTTTCGATACCCCGACGCAGGCTCACCGGATTAGTACCCGCTGCTACGTTCTTCAAGCCTTCGCGGATCAAAGCTTGAGCCAGCACTGTGGCAGTAGTAGTGCCATCCCCAGCAATATCCTTGGTTTTAGAAGCCACTTCCCGAATTAGTTGGGCTCCGGTTTGCTCTAGAGGATCTTCGAGTTCAATTTCTTTCGCGATCGTGACACCGTCATTGACGATCTGAGGTGCTCCAAACTTTTTCTCTAGCACCACGTTGCGGCCTTTGGGTCCTAGAGTGATCCGAACGGCATCTGCTAACGCATTCACACCTCGTTCTAACGCTCGCCGAGATTCTTCGCTGAATGCAACAATTTTTGCCATATTTCGTTCCCTACGCTTCCAACTAGAATTTAGCACTCTATCGGAATGAGTGCTAAACCGATCGTGCTCTTTGTAGTAATAAGCAGGATTAAACCAGCGATCGCCTTACACTTGCAATTCAGGATGGATGAATTGGTATCCCGCAGTTTTGAGCTTTTGGTTAGATACCTTCGCATTGTAGGAGCGAGCACTGGGTTGCGATTCGTCCCAATTTACAGGAGCTAGGTTGTAGCGCTGACACACCTGCTCAATCAGTTCTCGACTGGTTAACGTCACTTCTTGCACCAGATTATATATTCCTTGGAGTTGGTGCTCTTGGGCAAAGGCGATCGCGCCCACAATGTCATCTAGGTGAATCCAGTTACTTGGTTCTACTCCTGTTCCTGGTCGAGTGGTGCCTGCCGCTCTCCCAAAAATTCGCTGAAGTTCTCGTCCTGGCCCATAAATACCGCCTAGCCGCAGTACACAAACCTTGAGTTGAGAATTCGCAGCGTTGAGCAATACCTGTTCAGTTTCCGCCAGAATTTCACCGTTGCGGTTGGCAGGCTTGACAGGGAAGCTTTCATCGACCCAACTGCCCTGTTGGTCGCCATAAACGGCATAGCTCCCTGTGTAAATGAGTTGCTGCACACCCGGCGTTCGAGCTAGAACTTTGACTAAAGTTTTGGCGGTGTGCAGATAAGTTTCTTCATAGCTGTTAGGGCTACGCGCCCCCACACTCAGCAGCACGACTTGTTGATCCGCTAAAGCCCCAGCTAGTGAGGTTTCATCATTGCCTTGGGCTAAAACGGCATGGTCTGCGATCGCCTCTAGTTCCGATAAACGTGGCACGCTGGTTGTGGTAGCCGTGATGGTGCAACCTGCTTGCCGCCAGTGTCGAGCGACTGCCATCCCGACGTATCCACAGCCAATAATTGCAACTTTCACAGAACCTCCTTTCTTCTTCAGCAAACACAAAAAAACGGTAGAGGATTTAACGCTCTACCGTTTAACTATTAGTTATCTCTCGGAACTAAAGGCTATTCAGCCGCTTGAGGCAGTAGCTCACGCTTCTCACCTTTCAGTACCTTCACCTGACCCTCATCCACATCCATAACGGCGGTGTCGCCATCCTGGATTCGGCCAGAGAGGATTTCCTCAGCCAGGCTATCTTCCAACAACCGCATGATGGCTCGACGTAACGGTCTAGCACCATAGCTGGGGTTGTAGCCTTCTTCCACTAACCGATCCTTGAACCGCTCAGTGACTTCCAGCGTGATGCCTTGCTCGCCGAGACGGCGGAAGACCTCGTTCAACATGATGTCCGCGATTTCCTTAACCTCGTCCTTCGTCAGTTGACGGAAGACAATAATCTCGTCAAGACGGTTGAGGAATTCTGGGCGGAAGTACTGTTTCAGTTCTTCGTTAACCAGCGAGCGGATGCGGTTGTATTGGGAATCAGCTTGGCTCTCTGCCGAGAACTCAAAGCCAAGACCACCGCCACCCTTCTCAATCACCTTAGAACCGATGTTCGAGGTCATGATCAGCAGTGTGTTCTTGAAGTCTACTGTGCGGCCCTTGGCATCGGTCAGGCGACCATCTTCCAAGATTTGCAAGAGCATGTTGAACACGTCGGGGTGGGCTTTCTCGATTTCATCGAACAGCACCACTGTATAAGGCCGACGACGCACCGCTTCGGTCAACTGACCGCCTTCGTTGTAGCCAACGTAGCCCGGAGGCGAGCCGATCAGCTTGGAAACGGTATGACGCTCCATGTATTCCGACATGTCAAGACGAATCATGGCATCTTCGGAACCGAAGAAGTAAGCAGCCAACGACTTGGTCAACTCAGTCTTACCAACCCCGGTAGGACCAGAGAAGATAAAGCTAGCGATCGGACGGTTGGGGTTCTTCAAGCCAACCCGTGCCCGACGAATGGCACGAGACACAGCCTTAACCGCTTCGTCCTGTCCAATCAAGCGGCCATGCAAGGTGTCTTCCATGTGGAGCAGCTTTTCAGACTCAGACTCGGTGAGCTTGTTAACAGGAACACCCGTCCAAGAAGCCACGATATGAGCAATGTCCTCTTCATCCACCATTGGAGAAGCGTCTTCATTGCCAGGTTCCGCCTTCTTGGTTTGAGCGATCGACCGGATTTCAGTTTTGATTTCCATTTCGCGATCGCGCAACTCACCCGCCCGATCAAAGTCCTGCGCCCGTACTGCATCATCTTTCTCTTTCAGAACTTGACGAAGTTCTTTATCGAGTTCTTTAGCAGCAGGAGGTAATTGCGAGTTAAGTAAACGGACTCTAGAGCCCGCCTCATCAATCAAGTCAATCGCCTTGTCAGGCAGGAAGCGATCGGAAATGTAGCGATCCGACAGCTTAGCCGCAGCGTCTAAGGCAGCATCAGAAATTTTTAGCTTGTGGTGCTGTTCGTAGCGCTCACGCAAACCGCGTAGGATTTCAATGGTTTCATCCACGCTGGGTTCACCCACCATCACAGGCTGGAAGCGACGCTCTAGCGCAGCATCCCGCTCAATATGCTTGCGGTATTCATCCAAGGTGGTAGCACCAATACATTGCAGCTCACCTCTGGCTAAGGCAGGCTTGAGGATGTTGGCTGCGTCGATCGCGCCTTCAGCCGCCCCTGCACCAATCAAGGTGTGAACTTCGTCGATTACCAGGATGACATTTCCGGCAGAACGGATTTCATCCATGATTTTCTTCAAGCGTTCTTCAAATTCACCTCGATACTTGGTGCCTGCTACCAGCAAACCAATATCGAGTGTAACCACGCGCTTGTCTTCCAGAATGTCTGGAATATCGTTGTTAGCGATGCGCTGGGCCAAACCTTCGGCGATCGCCGTCTTACCAACCCCTGGCTCCCCAATCAAGACTGGGTTG
Source organism: Trichocoleus sp. FACHB-591 (assembly GCF_014695845.1). NCBI lineage: Bacteria > Bacillati > Cyanobacteriota > Cyanophyceae > Leptolyngbyales > Trichocoleusaceae > Trichocoleus > Trichocoleus sp. FACHB-591. The sequence goes on along the minus strand of NZ_JACJPA010000102.1, from coordinate 121,403 downwards.
TTTTTGGTCCGACGACCCAAGATTTGGATGACGCGCTCAATCTCTTTCTGACGACCCACGACGGGATCGAGCTTTCCTTCCGCTGCCATTTGGGTCAGGTTAGAGCCAAATTCATCCAGGGTAGGAGTCTTCGTCCGACCGCCCCCTGGCGTGGTTGAAACTTCTGCGGTTTCACCCAACATGCGAATGACTTGAGTCCGTACCTTGGAGAGGTCAACTCCAAGATTTTCCAGCACTCTAGCTGCAACGCCTTCGCCCTCCCGAATCAGACCTAAGAGCAGGTGTTCGGTGCCAATGTAGTTGTGTCCCAACTGCCGAGCTTCTTCCAAGGACAGTTCTAAGACACGTTTGGCGCGAGGAGTGAACGGAATTTCTACAGCAACGAAGCCAGAACCTCGACCAATGATTTTTTCTACTTCAATCCGAGCGTCTTTGAGATTGACACCCATAGACTTCAGTACTTTGGCGGCGACGCCGGTCCCTTCTCCAATTAGACCCAGGAGGATCTGTTCTGTACCTACAAAGTTGTGCCCAAGGCGGCGAGCCTCTTCTTGGGCCAACATAATTACCTTAATGGCTTTCTCTGTAAAGCGTTCAAACATGGCGTGTATCCATCACCTGCTGCGTTGCCGGTACGCTGATTTTAGCATAGGGAAATTTTGCTGCTATCATCCGCAAGATAGCAGCAATACAGACCGAGCGATCCCAATTCAAGGTGGCGATCGCTGAAGTTTTTGAATATTTACTTCCGAAGGGAGATTTTCGACAAAGATTTGTTGCAAAGTCAAGGGGTAAGTCCCAAGTTCTCCAAGCTCAGGGATTGTCCAGTTCCGGCAAGTGCCAACCTGCTTGGTGTAGCCGAGCCTGAACCTGATCTTGCCAATCTATAAGTGCTTGACCAAACTCAGGTGATTGTAGCCCACCACGCCACAAAATCAAGGCATCTTCCCCGGTTTCTTCGTAATAACGCCGTCGCCGCCCCGCTTCTTGGAAGCCAAACTTCTCATAAAGTAACAATGCAGGTTGATTAGAGGCGCGAACTTCTAGAGTGGCCCGCTCTAAACCCCGCTGTCGCGCTTTTTTAAGGAGCGCATACAAGAGAGTTTGGCCCAATCCTTGAGCTTGGTAGTTAGGATGCACCGCTACGATGGTGATGTGAGCTTCATCGACGATCGCCCAAAAGCACCCCAAACCAACTAGTGGAGCAGCAGGATCATCTTTAGACCCCAGTTCTATAGGCTCTATAGGCTGTTTCTCTAAAGTTTGGTGAGCTTGGCTGGTTTGCAGGACTAATAATTCACTGTTTGGGCTCTCTAGTTCTCTTCGATAACCCTCCAAAGTCCATAGGCCCCCGAAACACAACTGATCGAGGACTAGAGTGGCGGGCAACAATTCTGGAGTTAATGATTGGAGATCCAGGAAATTCACGAGAAGTCTAGGTCGAAAGCTCTGGATGCACAGCCCTCAATTGTACACTGAGAAACAAGACGCACTCACGCCTGTCAACTAACCAAGGACAACTATTACGCAATGGTATCGACTTACTCTGTGGAGGTTCAGAACTCTGGCCGTCAGTATTTACCTGCCCCTGGAGATGCTGCGGCAACCCGATCCCCAAACCAATTCCTTTTGCCCCTGACTGCTCAAGTCAATGGGCAGGATCACTTGGAAGTTGGGGGTTGTGACGTTACGGAATTGGTGCAGCAGTTTGGTTCGCCACTGTACGTTGTGGATGAAGAAACGCTACGCACAACCTGCCGCCAATACCGTGATGCTTTTAAGCAATATTACCCCGGCAAATTTCAGGTTCTTTATGCCTCCAAAGCTTGGAGTTGTCTAGCCATCTGCGCGATCGCAGCCAGTGAAGGATTAGGTATTGATGTCGTTTCTGGCGGCGAGCTTTACACAGCACTGCAAGCAAGAGTTAGCCCCGACAAGCTCTATTTTCACGGCAATAACAAATCAGTTGCAGAACTTGAGTTTGCGGTGGAATCGGGTTGCAACATTGTGGTGGATAACTGGCTGGAGTTGCAAACCCTAGCTGGGATGCCTGCTAGAGAAACACCCATCCGCATTCTGTTGCGCTTAACGCCTGGAATCGAGTGCCACACCCATGAATACATTCGCACTGGGCACTTAGACAGCAAGTTCGGCTTTGATCCCAATCAACTGGATGAAGTCTTTACCTTCGTTAGTCAGCAACCCACATTAAATTGCGCTGGCTTGCATGCTCATATCGGTTCCCAAATTTTTGAGCTGCAACCTCACCAAGACTTGGCAGGGGTGATGGTACAGTGGCTGACCAAAGCCGCAGGATATGGTCTCTCCATTCAAGAGCTCAATATTGGCGGTGGTTTAGGGATTCGCTACACCGAATCCGATGACCCTCCCAGTATTGACGCTTGGGTAAAGGTGATCAGTGAGGCGATCGCGGCAGCTTGCCAAGCCCAAAATATCGCCCTACCCAAACTCCTTTCTGAACCAGGGCGATCGCTCGTCGGTCCCACTTGCATTACGGCTTACACAATGGGTAGCCAGAAGACGGTGCCTAACATTCGCACCTATGTCACTGTGGACGGTGGCATGTCTGACAACCCCAGACCAATCACCTACCAATCAGTTTATCGGGCTGTAGTGGCTAACCGGATGTCTGCTGCTATGAGCGAAACAGTGGCGATCGCGGGCAAGCATTGTGAATCCGGCGATATCTTGATCAAAGAAGCCAGCCTGCCCCAAACGGAACCCGGCGATACTCTCGTCGTAATGGGCACAGGAGCCTACAATTACAGCATGGCTTCTAACTACAATCGGTTGCCTCGCCCGGCAGCAGTTTTAGTTAGAGCTGGAGAAGCCAACCTGATCCTGCAGCGGGAAACTTACCAAGATCTAATTCGACAGGATCGCCTACCAGAGCGCCTGAGCGGATTAACGGCTTAACCCGCCAACCTGATTTAGAGCTAGCTTGCTAGTTTCTTCACGATCAGGTGGCCATGCAGTGACTTGCACAAGGCTTAACCGAAATATTCTTGACTGGCAACTGGGAGGCTAGAAGGCTGCACAGCCTCTCAGTTGTCCCCGTTGAGGCGCAAGCGTAATTCAGGTTCTGATGGGACAATTGTGGAAGCGATGGCTGGCTGATCCAGGTTGGACTCAGTCTTTGCTGCTTCAAATTATTGATATTGGACTGGTGCTACTCCTGACGTATATGGTGCTCATCATTATTGGTGAGCGCCGGACACTGTGGATGGTACGGGGATTCATTATCCTAATGCTAGCCGCAGCCGTCAGCACTAACTTGAAGCTCAAACTCTTGAGTTTTGTCTTGAACAGCTTGGTGATTGGCTCAGCTGTCTCAATGGCCTTTATCTTGCAAGCAGAATTTCGCCGCTTTCTAGAGCAGTTGGGGCGGGGTGAAATTCTGCAATTGTTTCAACCTTCACGCCGCGCTATTCCCAAACCTGACAATGTCATTGATGAGATTGTCGATGCAGTCAAAGAACTTTCGCAAAACCGCATCGGAGCGCTATTGATTTTAGAAACCAGTGCTCCGATTGATGAGCGCGATTTTTCAGTGCCAGGCGTGAGGTTGAACGCTGAAGTTTCTAAAGAACTAATCCAGACCTTATTCCAACCCACTACCCTACTTCATGATGGTGCGGTTTTAATCCGCGCTTCCCGCATCATGGCTGCTGGCGTCATTTTACCCATCTCAGAGCGTACTGCTTCCCGGCAATTAGGGACCCGACACCGAGCTGCGATGGGAATCACTGAGCGAATCGAAAATTGTATGTGTATTGTTGTATCTGAAGAAACAGGGTCGATTTCCCTAGCAGAAAGGGGAACACTCAATCGGCCCCTGACCAGCAGTAAACTGAAAGAACTCTTAGAAGCAAGCTTCTCTCCATCCGTTGACCGCGAAGCAGTTGCCTCAGATTTACGCAACTTTGGTCGTCAAATTGGGTCTCAAGGATTGGCACTCATTTCACGTTTACTTCGTTTGCCCTCTTCGGCCTCTCGGGAAAAAAAATGACTGCAAAGCCAACCATCTTACAAGATCTGCCTGCTGATCTAGATCGAGAGCGGCTGCCTAAGCATGTAGCTGTAATCATGGATGGCAATGGTCGCTGGGCTAAGCGCCAAGGTCTACCTCGGATCATGGGCCACCGCCGAGGAGTAGACGCGCTTAAGGATCTGTTGCGCTGCTGTCGCGATTGGGGAGTTCAAGCTCTAACGGCCTATGCCTTTTCTACAGAAAATTGGGGGCGACCGTTTGAAGAAGTTGACTTCTTGATGACACTGTTCGAGCGGGTGTTGCGGCAAGAACTTCGCGAAATGATGCGAGAAAATGTCCGCATTACTTTTGTGGGTAATTTGGACGCGCTACCCCAATCTCTGCGAGCCGAGATTGAGCGCTCTATGGCTGAAACTCGGAATAATTCTGGCATTCACTTTACGGTTGCCACGAACTATGGAGGGCGGCAAGAAATTTTGCAAGCTTGTCGAGCGATCGCCACTCAAGTCCAGCAGGGACACTTGCAGCCAGAAGATATTGATGAGGCAGTGTTTGAGCGGCATCTCTATACCGCAGGCGTGGGCGATCCCGACTTGCTGATTCGAACCAGTGGCGAAATGCGACTGAGCAATTTTTTGCTTTGGCAGATGGCTTATTCCGAGCTTTATGTGACAGATACGCTCTGGCCTGACTTCGATCGCGCCGAGTTCCACCAAGCTTTATGCGCTTATCAACAACGGCATCGTCGCTTTGGCAAGCTCTAAGCCGTGAGGTGAATCAATTAAAGGTGTAGCTAACTAAGGTCCAGAAAAAATGGCATCTTCCACGTCCTGACGGCTGAGCAAATACTTAAAGGAGCGCTGAATCGCCTCCCCTCCCACTTCCAGATAACGTACTGTCAGTTGGTCTACATCTAGATACAACTCGGCTTTCCATGCGGGTTTTGCTATACGCCAGCAGTGAAGTTCTGCTGGGTCTTGTTCGCACCCTTGTTCAGTTAACCAAGTTTCAAGGTCTGGTAGGGAGTGGTTATAGAGGGGAGTGTCACTAGAAGGTAGTGTCATAAATCTCAAAGATTGCGTAGACCAAAATTGTGCACAGAACGAGCCTCAAGAAGCAACTCAGGAATACTACCAATTCTCTAAATCGGATTTGTAGATCCTTGTAGGGGCAAATAGCCATTCACTCCTACAACTGAGCATTTTTTTGATTGGCATCAGAATCTAAAACCTTAGCAGATGGAGCAGCCAGTTCTGATCTCGCTGTCTCAATTTGCTCACTAGGAGCACTCTGACTCTGCAATTGCAAAGGATGAAAGGCAATATCGCCTCTCGTTAGACCAATCGCGATCGCTAGCATTAAGCAAGCTACAAACGTGACACCCAAGATAAATAAAGCAAAGATTTCTCCAGGTGACAGAGGCCGATCGGTAGGGTCTAGATAGGCAGAGGAAGAATAGCGCCGAGATTGCGAGGCAGAACGGTTAAGGTCTGCTGGAGCTTGCATCACATGCAGACGGGAATAACCAATTTTGAGGTCGTAAGCAACACGACGCTCCGGATTACTGACGGTAGCATAGGCTTCATTGAGTTGCTGAAATTTCGCTGTGGCGATCGCCGGAGGCAACGTAGTGGTATCAGGATGCAACAGCTTGCTCAGATCGCGATAAGCTCGCCGGATTTGTTGCGGTGATGCGGAAGGATGCAATCCTAGCAGGGCGTAGTAATTAGGAGCCGCAGTTTTTGGCAATGGCGACCCTTGATTCACCTGATTTGGCGTTGCTCCATCTTGAGTCACGCGAGTTCCCACCCTACCTAGCTTTTGATTATTCTAACCAGGTTCCTGAGTAAAATTCCTAGCTCCAGCTTGCTGTCGCTCTACTAAGCCACAAATGGCGGCTAACAGCAACCAGCCTAAAACATTGATGCGGATATCAAACAGCGTGACATCAAATAAGTTGAATAAGCTGCAAGCTAAGAACGCTACTAAATAGGTAAATAAAATCAGGCGATCGCTTTGCTGCAAAGGATCTGAGGCAGGATTCCAAGATAGGAATAACCGCACGCCGCGATAGACCATCCAACCCACTAATCCTACTAAGAGCAAGGTCGCGAACAACCCTGTCTCTGCCATCAACATCAACGGCAAACTGTGAGGATGGCCCATGAAAACTTGCCACTTGGCTTGATACAGCGGAGTAAAGTTGCGTAAGCCCCAACCTGTGAAGGGCCGCTGCTCAGCTAGAGACCAAGCAAACTGCCACTGGGTTGCTCGGAGAGTGGCGACAGGGCGATTGGGATACAACTCATCCGACAGTCTTGCCCAGAGAAACGCTGGAACAATCCGCCTGAGTGGAGCCTTGATGACCGTAGGGCCAAAAGCCGCTCCGCCAATGCCAGCAACAGCTATACCAACCGCAATCACTAGCCAGCGCCAACCGAGATACAAAGCGTAAGTTAGGCAAGCCAAGCCTGCTAAGACCCAAGCATTGCGGGAATTCGTGAGGAGTAGCGCGATCGCATTTCCCAGCACAACGGCAGCTAAAAAGCACCAACGTCCCCAAGCGATACTCGATGAAGTGGAAGCGTTTAGGGCAGGATATGGCTCCTCGGATAGTGCCGCGATCGCAGGTTCCGCAATTGATTGTAACTGGCTCCTACGGCTTGGAAACGTATCGAGCCACAGTCCAACTGCCAAAATAAACGCAATCACCAAGTAATTGGCCAAGACATTGGCATAGGCAAAAATCGAAGACATGCGACCCAAAGGATTGCCGCCTCGTTCCACACCCAGATCAACGATAATTCCCAGCAAATGTAAATGTCCTGCCCAGCCCCAAAACTGCTGCCCCAAACCAATAATGACCACGGGCACTGAGGTTAAGACCAAGACCCAAGCGATCTGTCGTAGTTGAGCAGGCGTTTGAATCAGCGTACTAAGGGCTGTAAACAAAAAGAATAGCGGCAGAAAATTGGCTAAGCCCAAGAATGCCGCAGTGCGATCGTAAGCAAAAATTGCTGCCACCACAAACCACAAGCTCAGAACCGCCAAACCCTGATTAAAAGGACGGCGTTTGATCCAAGCAGCTTGCTTAATCCAGGTAGCGATCGCGGCTCCCAACAAGCTCAAGCCACCCAACAAAGGGCTAAAAGGAAACAGGAGCAAACCAATTTGAACCCAGTGCCAAGGCATTTGCAGATGCCGTTGCGGATGAGTCTGTAAGTGGAATAACTTGTTCAAGGTTGCTTCCTACACTGGTTCCCAAGCCGCTTCAAGGCAATCGGCGCGAGTCAAGCGAATTTGCGCCAAAGCAAACACAGTGGGAATCACCCGCCCATAGTTAGTTGCGATCGCCCGCCAGCCTAAATCCGCAAAAAACAAAGCCCACATCGCTGGTCCCACAAAAGCTAAAACGCTGCGAGTCACGCCATAGCGAGCCGCACTGAGAGCCATCCCTTGTTTTGCGGTTTGTAGCGCTACATAACTTTCAAACTGAGCGGCTGCCACAGCGCCACCTTTGGCGATCGCCTGCTGGGCTACTTGGTAAGTTGCAAAGTGGTAGGCGAACTGTTTTGCGATCAATTGCATCAACATAGGACGCACAATTGAGCTAATCGCTAAAGCACTACCTCCCTTGACCAGCAATCCCATTGGATCTTGCTGCACCGCCACAGGTAGCTGATCTCGAATTTCAGAGCGAGCTAGCGATTGTTGTACCCGCAGCGTCAAAGCTCCTTTTTCTTTGGTCGATAGTTGTTTCCAGGCACGACTCAGCAGATTGAGGAACACTTCCGCTTCTAAGTCAGTGGTGGACAATTCTTCGGAGTAAGGAATTCTGAGGTAGCGGCAAACTTGAATTAAACATTGGCGATAAGTGATGCGATCGGCATGACCTTGGAGCACTGTCATGCCATCTGCTGCTAAAAACCGAAAGCGCTGCTCTAAGGCATCTAGCCAAGCTTGCCGCCCTTGGCTTTGCACATCCATCGGGTCCGGGGTATACAAGTAGTCAATTGGGTTAAACTTACGGCGAAACAAAATCTCAGTTAGCTCACCTAATTCTTCTTCAGTCGCTAACTCCAAGGCTGCTCTTAGCTCGTCCGCCATAAATTCCTCCACAACTGCACTGTTAACCCCGCTGTCCCATATTCTACTCTTAGCGATTGGCTGTTCGCTGTTGGCTGTTGGCTTGTTCCCTATTGGCCCGATGCACATTCTATTCTCTAGGAGACTCAACATTCGTGTTTGATGTTGCTGTGGTTGGAGCTGGCATTGCAGGCATTAGTTGCGCTCAGCAGTTGCGGCAATTGGGCTATCGCGTTGTCGTAGTAGAAAAGTCGCGGGGGTTGGGTGGCCGCATTGCCACTCGTCGGGTACAGGACACTTGGGCGGATCATGGAGCCCGCTATCTCAGTGCTCAAGGAGAGCATCTGGCCCAACTCATTCCAGTTTTGTGCGAAAACCAAATTCTAAGAACTTGGACAGATACTGTTTATGAACTAGGGAGCGATCGCCACCTGCATGCACCGCAACCTCAAGACATCTATCCTCGCTATACTGCCCCCGCTGGCATGAGCACGATCGCCAAATTCTTAGCAACTGGATTAGACATTCAGCGGAGCCAGCGAGTAGAAGCGATCGCCTTGACCCCAGAAAATACTTGGCAACTGACTTTGACAAACACCAGTGATCCTGCTGCAACTCTTAAAACGTTGGCTGCTCAGGCAGTGGTTGTAGCGATTCCTGCCCCGCAAGCCCTGACCTTGCTCAAGCCTTTGGAAGAAACAATACCTGCTGATGAGTTCTTCAAAACTCTACGCGCGGTCCAATATCATCCTTGCATCACTGCGATCGCAGGTTATGCTCGCGATCGCCAAGCTGATTTAGCTACTCACAACCTAGCTTGGCAAGCTGTCACCTGTCCTGATGATTCAATGATTGATTGGATTAGCCTGGAGAACAGTAAGCGCCCCACTCAAGGCTCAGAACCACAGCCGCCCACTTTTGTCATCCAAAGTAGTGCTGCCTTCGCCCAAAAAAACTTAGAAACTTCTGATTTACCAGCAGTAGGGTGTCAACTCTTAGACTATGCCGCCCAAGTTCTCTTCTCTTGGCTCGACGCCCCTGACTGGTTACAAGTTCACCGCTGGCGCTATGCCTTTCCTGATCAATTTTGGCCCGCTCCTTTCCTAGCCGCTCCAGACGCTTTACCACTCGTTTGTAGTGGCGATTGGTGTGGGGGGAGGCAGATTGAAAGTGCTTTAGAATCTGGACTGGCAGCAGCAGCCGAAATTAATCGTCAGCTTCGGAATCTACCCCTGCCAGAAACCAGCTTTTGGCATACCATTCCCAGTCACTCTGTCGATTCCACGGGCTGAAGCAAATTCAAGCAATGACCCGGAATTTCTTGCTATTGCCTTTCATACTTAGGCCCTTAGCAAGCTTGACTGCATCTCAATGGGAAACCCTGGGAGACTAGTCTGTCGCTTCAGCGCCGTCTCTTGCGCCCTCTTGATCTGTTTCAGTTTCTTCAGCCCGGTTGTCATTACCGAAGCGTCTCTTGCCAAAGCGGCCTTTGTTGGTGCGCTTACGGAATTTGCGAGCGTAAGCTTCATTACGGAGAGCTTTTTCTTTCTTTAAGTTGCGGCGTTTAGCCATGTTTACCTCTTTGAATCTATCTGCCACGCGAAAAGCGATCGCTTTTCCAAACTTTTGCGAGAAGCGATCTCAAGCCAGCGCTCTAAAAACCAGAACGCCTAAAAAAATCGGTCAGATGTTTACTCTAACCTAATCTGTGACTCTCACCCAAACAGCTCAGCCTTTAATTTTAGCTGAATTGCGGTTGACAGAGCAGTTGGCAAAGCTGTTAACCGAAAAAGGCCAAGCTTTCAAAGCCAATCAGAGTTACAGTTTGGTCATTTTGGCAGCCAATTCTAGGGCATTGGCTGGAGTAGTGATTAGTCCCTCAGCTCGTGCCAACTGAATCTCAGCTAAAAGTTGCCCAATTTGCGGGCCAGCAGCCAGCTTCAAATGCGTCATCAGGTCTTGACCACTGACAAGAGGCATAGGATGCGCGACTGGATCGTCAGGAGTTAGAAAACGCTCAATCAGCCCCAACAGCACTGATATCGGTACACCTACAGCTAAAGCCCGCACCATCAGCGCTGGGAATACAGGGCCGACCGATTGAAACAGAAAATACTGCTCTCGACAAGACAAACCATCTGTGACGCTAACTGCTTGTAACTGAGGCAAAAACTTAATAATAGTTAGGGCCGCTTGAATCTCGGCTCGGCTGTATTTCAAGTTCAATAACTCTACCTCAGCCTGCGCTAGGTCTAGAGACAGCAAACTAGCTAGCTTAGCCACCGTAATCCAAGTGCGATGATCGCCTGCAAGCTTGGCTTTAGCAGCTCCCGACTCAACACCAGAGTTGCTATTAGCAGACTTGTTGCCCGTGGCGCTAGATGAATTTTTAGTGCCTTTACGACTAGCTTTAGTTGTGTGGCGTAGGGAGGCATAAAGTTCAGCTTTGAAGCTAGGACAAGCGGCCACCAAACTAATTGCTGAGCGATCGATCGCCGCAATTTGAGCCAGACTTTGAGCAGTGGCTTGAGGAAGCCAAGCTTGGAGCAAGCCATCTTGCCAGGCGGCGGTCAACCACGGAGTTCCCTGAACGCTGCCAAATAAATAGTTGAGTTCCGACTGGATGCGCTCGGCGGCAACCTGGCTTAAGTAAGGAGAAAACTGACGAATCACAGCCCGCGTTTCCGCGTCTAGGCTAAAGCCCAACTGAGCTGCTTGGCGATAAGCCCGCAACAGACGTAGGGGGTCTTCGCGCAAGTTTTCCGAAGCTACCATGCGGATCGAGCTTTGCTTCAAATCCACAAAGCCTTCCAGTGGATCAATCAACTCTTCAGTATGCGGGTTGTAGGCGATCGCATTCACCGTAAAGTCCCGCCGCTGGAGGTCAATTTCGAGGCTAGACCCCATTTGTTGCGCGAAATCTGCGGTAGCTTGCTCAAACACCACCCGGGCAATTTGCCGCTCTGCGTCTAATAAAACAAAGCCAGCCTTGTGATGATGCGCGATCGCTTGAGCCGTTTCCACTGCCTTTTCTGGCATGACAAAGTCGAGGTCTAGGTAATCGGCATGACGACCGAGCAACGCATCACGCACCACACCTCCCACCAAATAGGCAGGCTGAGGCAACCATTGCAAACCAAAAGGCCAAGTTTGAGGCGATAAAACAGATAAAGAAATTGAAGAAGTAGCGTACATGGAAACAAAAATCAATCGAGCGGCTAGCCAAGAATTGACTCGCCTAAGCTAGAGTAACAGAAAGACATGCGGGGTCTGGTAAACCCATCTTGTCAACCTACGGAGAGGTTCTGATCATGTGCATTTGTGTGAACTGCCACTACGTAGATCGCTGCACCACGTATCATGCAGTCGAAGGGCAGCATCAACAGCCTCACCTCACAAATACACCAGATTTTGAAGCGGTTGAACCCACTATTAATGTCAATATCCGTTCCTCAGAGGATGAAATCCAAATGGAATGGGATGTAGTTGGCTGTCAGAGCTTCAAGCAAGAAACAGGTAAGTGGGCTAACTTGCGCCCAGGTGAGTTAGTTCCAACTTAACCTGGTTGCGATGTTTCCAGCCAATTTCTTGGAGTTTCTCAGGATTGCAGCTGCGATCGCCAGATAAAGCGCATTTAGCTACCTGGAAATCTGGAGGAACGGCGTAGGATAAACTCAGTGAACTTGGGTTCCTAGGGTATGCGCTACTGCCTCAATCCGGTTTGTCGAAATCCGCACCACGCAGAGCCAGCTAAGTTCTGTGAAACTTGTGGCTTTAAGCTTGTTTTGGGCGATCGCTACTGCGCCCTCGAACCCATTGGGCAGGGGGGTTTTGGCAGAACTTTTTTGGCTTTAGATGACTACAAGCCTTCCAAGCCGCGCTGTGTGATCAAGCAGTGCTTTCCCCTGCCCCAAAGCATTCGTAACCCGATTAAAGCAGCCGAGCTATTTCGGCTAGAAGCCGTTCGGCTAGAAGAATTAGGCCACCACCCTCAGATTCCAGAGCTACTGGCGTACTTTCAGCAAGACCAGTTTCAGTATCTGATTCAAGAATTTATTGACGGAGCCACGCTAGAGCAAGAAGTGGCTCAAAATGGTGTTTTTAACGAAACCCAAATTCGCCAATTGCTGAGCGATCTGCTGCCAGTGCTGCAATTTGTCCACGAACACCATGTGATTCATCGCGACATTAAACCCACAAATATTATTCGCCGCCGCACTGACCAGCAATTGGTCCTAGTGGATTTTGGCGCAGCAAAGTCGGCCAGCAGCGCCGATCTCTCTCGTACGGGCACTAGCATTGGCAGCCCCGCATTTGTATCTCCCGAGCAAGCAATGGGGAAAGCCATCTTTGCCAGCGATCTCTACAGCTTAGGAGTCACTTGTATTTACTTGTTGACTCACACCCATCCCTCAGATTTATTCGATAGCGAAGAAGGCACTTGGCTGTGGCAGCCTCACCTCAAACAACCCATTAGTGGTGATTTGGGTCAGATTCTCGATCGCCTGTTGCAAAGCGCAACGAAGAAACGCTATCAATCCGCGATCGCAGCATTACAAGATTTACAGGCTCCCGCATTATCACTCACACCAGCTTCAAACAGAGCAACCGCAGCTGATCAGGCAGATTCGGTATTACCTTCAATCTCAGAAGCTACGCCCAGTGATTTAACATCCCCAACTTGGCGTTGCGTGCGAACTTTGACTGGGCATTCTCGCTGGGTGCGATCGCTTGCCATTAGCCCAGACAGTCGAGTACTGGTGAGTGGCAGCGGCGATCGGACTGTAAAAATTTGGGATCTCACAACCGGACAGTTGTCACAAACTCTATTAGGTCATGAGCATTGGGTGCGATCGGTAGCAATTAGCCCAGATGGAGAGTTAGTCGCCAGCGCCAGCAATGACAAAACAGTAAAAATCTGGCAACTCAGTACCGGAAAGCTATTACAAACGCTGAGCGGCCACAGCGACTGGGTTCGAGCCGTAACTTTCAGCCCCGATAGTCAGTACCTGGCCAGTGGTAGTCAAGATAAAAGCATCAAGCTCTGGCAAGTGGCAACAGGTCAACTGCTCCAAACGCTGGTAGGGCATGAGCATTGGGTGTTAGCGATCGCCCTAGCCACAGGAACAGTAAATGCGTCAACTACTAAGCAACCCCTACTGGTGAGTGGTAGCCGCGACACCAGCATCAAAATTTGGCAACTAAATACCCAACGCCTGCTCCACACCCTGACAGGGCATGATGAACCCGTCACTTCCCTGGTGCTTAGTTCCAATGGACAACTACTGGTGAGCGGTAGCCAAGACAAAACTATTAAAGTTTGGCAACTCGAAAACCAAATCCTGCTCCGGACTCTAACAGGTCATGCAGACGCAGTGAATGCTGTCACTCTCAGCCCAGATGGACAGCTATTGGTGAGCGGTAGCCAAGACAAAACCATTAAAGTTTGGCAATTCGATACCGGAACCCTGCTGGAAACATTAGTAGGGCATGTTGCTTGGATTTGGTCAGTTGCGATTAGTGCCGATGGCCAAACCATCGCTAGTGCTGGTGATGATGGCAGCATCAAGATCTGGCAACGTGATTAAATGACTATTGATATTTGTGATTTCTGAATTAACTTTGACTCCTGATCCTTCCTCTTCTGCCGCCCAATACGGCTTATCGCTACATACCAGCACTCCCGAACTTGGCTTAGCTTTGGGTAACTTTGCAGGCGATCGCCGCCATCAAGTTTGGAGCTTGGATCGGGGGTTGTCTACCCATCTGCACCACTATTTGGGTGAGTTCATGGCACCTCAAACTTGGTCAGACCTCGCCTTTATCGCAGTAGCGCGAGGACCCGGCGGCTTTACGGGCACACGTATCGGCATGGTCACGGCTCGCACCCTAGCACAACAGCTAGAAATTCCTCTCTTCGCCATTTCTTCGCTAGCTGCCTACGCTTGGATTTCTGTCTCCCAGCAATCTCAACCTGTCCTTGAGCCACAGGTGATTGCGGTGCAGATGCCAGCTCAACGAGGGGAAGTGTATGGCGCTATTTACCAAGTAGGCTCGGAGACTGGTTTAACGCCTCTCTTGGCAGATACCATCCAGCCCCTAGCCAATTGGGAAGCAACTTTAGCTAGTTGGCCCACTGCCTATGAGTTGGTGAAAGCGGAAGGCGGATTGGGTAGCTCAGTTTTGGGGGTTTTAGCTTTGGCTGAACAGCATTGGCATCGAGGGGAGCGATCGCATTGGTCAGAAGCGTTGCCCTTCTATGGTCAACATCCAGTCACCAAGTAGGAATCCTAAGTGTTTGTGAGAAGTGTATCTAAGTACACCTCTCACAAATCATAAAGAAGGCATAAAAAAAGACAGGAAGTGCCTGCTTCCTGTCTTGGTTGTTCACCCAGTATTTGCCCTATCAGTCAGCTCACGAGCGTTGCAGCAATTCGTAAGGGTAGAGAGCACCAATGCTTACACAGCAGTTGTTTTTCCCACGTTACTTTTCTACTGAAGCGCTGATCTAGAGTCCTGAGGTTTTGCAACCAAATCAGTGTTATCTCCAGGAGCGTTTTGCATGACCGATACAGTCACATAGAGAATATACTGAGCTAATTCTAGGGGAACCGGGAAAGGAAATGGTAGAAATGTGACAAAAATCAAGAATGTGACGGGTCTCACCAGAGCTGCTTTTAGTCTTGATGGCTGGAAGCACTGCATACCAAAGTTTGCAGTGCTTCCAGCCATTGCCAATGCTACATTTAGTCTTTACGTAGTTCTGCTAAACTTCGCTCAGGGAAATTACTTAATCCCGTTTCTCACTAACTATCGTTGTAGGCTCCGGGGGTCCAGTGCATCTCGCAGGCCATCACCCAGCACGTTAAAAGACAGCACCGTGAGAATAATCAACAAAGCTGGAGGCCATACCAGCCAAGGTTGTAGTACCAGAATGGAGGCGTTGGTCGCCAGAGATAGCATATTGCCCCATGAGGGATCGGGCTGTTGAATGCCCAAGCCAATCAAGCTCAACACCGACTCCGCCACAATAAAGCTCGGAATGGATAGGGTAGCCGAAATAATCACATAGGTTGCGGTCTGGGGCAAGATGTGGCGCACAATAATGTAGAACGGCTGACCGCCCATCGCTGTCGCAGCTTGAACAAATTCCCGCTGTTTGATGGACAGTACTTGCCCGCGAATTACCCGCGCTAAGCCTGCCCAGCTAATAAACGACGTAATCAACACAATTAGAAGAAATCGTTGGGCACTCGTTAGCCCCGGTGGTAACACTGCCGCTAGAGCTACCAACAAATAAATGCTGGGAATCGTCATCAAAACTTCTACCAAACGCATTAAAAAGCTATCGGTGAAGCCACCAAAAAATCCCGAAATACCACCGACCAGCATACCCAGAGGAAAGGAAATGGCCACCCCCACCAAGCCAATGCTAAGGCTGATGCGTCCACCATATAGCAATCGACTAAACTGATCTCGCGCTTGCTCATCGGTACCTAGCAAGTTAAATCTAGCTGACCCAGCCGCACCGAAGAGATGCCGTTTAAACTCCAACCCCAAGATTTTGTAAGGATGCCTTGCTACAAAGAGGCGAAGTGGTGAAGGTTGGCTGCGATCAATGATTAGCTTGCGATCGCCCGTGTTGATGTCAACCGGACCTTGAATCGTGGGATAGACATGAGGCCCAATAAATTGACCCGCTTGATTGCGCCAGTAGATTTGCGTCGGGGGTAGCAGCCCGCCATCTGGCTGTGAGGCGTAGGGGTCATAGGGGGCCACAAAATCAGCAGCGAGCACTGCCAGGTAGAAAATTATCAGCACCAACGCCCCAAATCGGGCCAAAGGATTCTTTTTAAGTTTCTGCCACCAATCCATAACACTGCTACCTAATGCGAACTGACGAAAACTCTCGTACTTAGCGATCGTGCTGTGGGCCTGTACTTAGCGATCGCGCTGTGTGCCTGTGGAACTCACCATAACAGGAGGCACTTCCTCAGATCCATCTTTCAAGCCATCTCTAGAATCTGAGTTGACCAATTCTAGGGTTGTTGTATCCAGCGCCTCTGGGTTAAGAGGATTGTAGAAGAAGGAACCCGTTTGCGGAGGCAAAGTTGGGTCTAGAACAACTTCGGCAATACTTTTCACGACACCAGTTAGAGGAATTGCCAAAATCACGCCGAGTAAGCCCGCCACTTTAGCCCCAAGCAGCAACGACGTAAAAATAATCACTGGGCTAAGACCCGTCAGGTTACCCATGAGTCGGGGAGCCAACAAGTTGTCTTTGATCTGTTGGGTCGCGATCGCCACTCCTAAAACTTGCAGCGCTAACCACCAGTCGATAAATGCCACCACGACACTCACCGTGGCAATCCCCAAGGTCGCCCCAATAAATGGAATCACTTCCATCACACCGATAAACACGGCAAACAATAAGAAAAACGGCACTCGCAACCATAAAAACGCCAAAGACAGCACCACGGCCATAAATAGCCCTAGCAATAATTGGCCCGCAAAGAACTGTCGGAGATTGCGCCGTAAAGAATCCGTTAAACAAGTCCGAATTTGGGGCGAAAAAATATTGACCAGTCCCCGCCAGACACGCTCCCCATCCAGGAGCATGTAAAACGAAATCACCAAGATCAAAACCAGATCCAGTGTCCAGTTGACCGTTCCCAGGACCAAGCCAAATCCTTGAGCCGCGATCGCCTGTGCCCGTTCCCGCACCTCCGCCGATAACTGCTGCTCCAAAAGCTGCACATCAAAGGGTAGGTTGTGCGCCTCGCTCCAAAGCTGAAAATCTGCTAACTGATTCCGCCCAGACTCCATCAAACTAGGGAAATTCGTAGCTAACTGACGAGCTTGCTCTGAAACTGGAGGTGCGATCGTCAAACCAATCACTACCCCTCCCAGCCCTGCGGCCAAGTACACCAGAGCGGCTGCAACCCCACGAGGTAAAAAAGTCTGTAGCTTAGCCACTGCATAATTCAGCAGAAAGGCAATCAAACCTGCCGTCACCAAGATGCTAATGAGATCGCCAAAGTAGTTGAGGGCGTTCAGGGTCAACCAGCCCGCAACCAGCACCAGTAACCAGGTGATTAAAAGTTGTTGAACAGGAGAAAAAACACGGTTCATGAGTGTTAGCGCTATGCCGTTTTGCTAAGCAACGGGAATTGGATCTTCGTGTTCTACCACAAAAACATTAGAGTACAAGTTGGCAATAATCTGCTTACCCTGCTGAGTTAAAGACAAATAATGCAAGGCATCTTTAACGTAGGGGTGAACGCCATGCCAATAAAACTTGGGATAGTTCTTCCGCAGGTCGGCAGGGTTACGGTAACCTAACGCTTTGTTCACGCCTGTTTCTTCAAATTCATAGTACAGAGCACAGATTTTCTTTAAGTAGCGGGGGTCGCTCAGTTGACCGATTAAGTCAGAGGCTCGGATCAGCCCCGGATAGTCAACCGTATCCTGATGGTCTTCTACCGAAGGCACCGGAAAGCGAGTTAGCTCAATGTTGTACTTAATTACATCGGCATCGATCAGCTTATGTCCGCCAAAACGCTCATCAATAAAGAGCTTGGCGCGATCGACGTGGTAGGGAGTCAGGCTCGCATCAGAAGACCCAGCCGCTAAAGGCACCATTGCTCCATCTTTACCTGTGGCATAGTAACCGTCTTTGTCTTGGCGGCAAACACCTTTTACGTAGCCAATATCGTGGCAGACGAGGGAGATAATGAAGTGCAGCCAATCTTCACAGGAAACGCCGCCTTCCCGAATATGTCTGCCTCGCAAGATTTCTTGTCCTACCAAAGTGACGAGGATGGTGTGTTCGACGTTGTGGTAGAGCGCATCACTGTTCGCAATGTTCTCTAGTGCCATGCTGCCTGCCCAACCAATAATGTCTTCGTAGTCTGGCTTCCACCCGCCATAGGTACGCCGATAACCTTCTTTGAGTCTCTGAACAAAGTTATCAATCAGAATTTCCGTGGCATTAAACATGCTAAATACTCGCTTTTATGGGCTTGCAGGATAGGAATGGTGAAGGCGGGCGATCGCAGCATTACGAATGCTTATTTGTTCTAGAGAAACACAGGCAAACCAGTCATGTAACTGGGCCAAATTTTTTGTCTGATTATCACTTGAGCAGAGAAATCTAGAGAGGGGTGGCGTCAAATCACAAAATCTTGAGCGAGCGTCTAGCTGCATAAATATCTACATCTGCTAGGCATCAACCTTTAGTTTTCCCGGTTATGGTGGTGGCAGGTGAGTCTTGCTACAGACTTTCTCAATTAATTTCCCTTCAGGAGTAGGTAATCCCCATGAGGCACGCCCCAGTTCGTTACGCTAGGCAACTGCTCACCCTGGGGATGATGGGTCTAATTGGGGCTACAGTTGTAGAGCCAACTTTGGCTGCCCAAAAAAGCTCTACACCCAATCCAAACCAACAGAAGGTCCAACTGGATTCTAACAATGCTGCATCGTACTATCAGCAGGGTAATGAACTTTATCACCAAGAGAAGTTAACTGAAGCGATCGCGGCTTACCGCAAAGCGATTGAGCTTGATGGGAAGTATGTGGAAGCTTACGTCGGTCTAGGCAATGCCCTGGATGATAATGGGAACACGGATCAAGCGATCGCCGCCTATCAACAAGCGATTCGTCTCCGCCCTAATGATGCGATCGCCTACTACAACTTGGGGGTGACTCATTACCGCCTCAACAAGTACGCCGAGGCTGTAGCCGCCTTTGAGCAAACTACTAAGCTTGATCCTAAGTTTGTCTCAGGCTTTATCAGCTTAGGCAATGCCTTAGATGATATGGGAAAATTTCAGCCCGCTCTTCAAGCTTATCAACAAGCCATTCAATTAGAGCCTGACAATGCCAGTGCCTACCTGAATATGGGCATTGCTTACGCTCGCCAAAAACAAACCAAAGCCGCGATCGCTGCGCTGCAAAAGGCCAAAACTCTCCTGCAAACTGAAGGCAGCTCGGACGCAATTCAGCAAATTGAGCAAATGTTGCAGCAACTCACGACTTCCTAGCCTCTAGCGTCTCCTCTCGCGATCGGTCTATAATAAGCGTTCAGCTATTGGCTAGCTGAGCCTGCTGCGGGTGTAGTTCAGTGGTAGAACGTTAGCTTCCCAAGCTAAATGTCGTGGGTTCGAGTCCCATCACCCGCTTAAAACATAAATCCCCTAAAGTCGATATTTATAGGGGGTTTCAGTTTCTAAGAAGTTTAAAGAAAAAGCTAAATTCAGTACATAAGAACTAAAACTGGGTATTTTTGGGGTAGCTTTGGTAAATAACTGGGGTAAAATTGAGGTAGACACTTAGCTCTTACCCCAGAAAAATCATGTACTCAAAAACCACTAATCGCAAGGCTTCTAAAGGTTCTGTTCAGATCAAAAGCTCTAATGGTCGCTTACAGCTAGTCTTTAGTTTTGGGGGTAGACGGCACTATCTTTCATTAGGATTCGACGATAGTTCCCAAAATCGCAAATTAGCTGAAAAGAAGGCCAGAGAGATTGAACTAGATATACTCTCTGGTCACTTTGAAGGCGTGGAGAAGTACAAACCTAAATCAGTGCTCAGTGCCGTTGAAGCTGTTACCCCAATTTCTACCCCACAGCCGAGCCTAGCGGAGATGTGGGATAAGTTTGTTGAGTACAAACGCCCTCAATGTTCTCCAAACACAATGAAGTACGTGTACGGAGTTTATACGCGCTATCTTCAAAAGATCCCGACTCAAGAGTTAAGCCAAGCCAATGAAATGAGAGATTACGTCCTCAAAAGTTTTCCTATCGACTCAGGAAAACGTTTCATCACTCGCTTATCTGCTTGCTGCCAATGGGCTGTACAGTCTGGCATGATTTCTGAAAATCCATTCAATGGTATGGCAGCAGAAATCCAACTTCCTAAATCAAATAAAGGTGAAGGAATCCCTGAGATTAACCCGTTCACGCTAGAAGAACGAGATGCAATCATTGCAGCAATTGAAACTGATCAATTTTGTCCACTTAAATCGGGTTTCAAGCATAGCCGCTATGCCCCTCTAATTAAATTCCTGTTTATGACAGGATGTAGACCTTCAGAAGCGATCGCCTTGGAGTGGCAGCATATCTCTCCCGACTTTAGACAAATTACTTTTGAACAGGTTGTGATCAACACTGACTCAGGTAGACAGGTGAGAACAGGGCTGAAAACTCAGGAGCGGAGAAGATTTCCATGCAATAACTCACTCCAAGAAATCTTGCAATCAATTAAGCCTGAATACGCTACTCCAGATTCATTGGTATTTCCTTCACCGGAGGGCAAACCAGTTGACTTGAATAATTTTCGCAATCGGATCTGGAAAACTGTTCTTAAAGGGTTAGGAATTGAATATCGCAAGCTCTATCAAACTCGACACACCTTTATTACCCATGCCCTTGAGACAGGCAAGCTGGATGCTAAAGATGTAGGCTGTTTAGTAGGCAATTCTCCGGAAGTCATCTACAGGCATTACGCAGGCAATAAGCTCGAGTTGTTCGTCCCTGAGTTTTAGATAAGTTGCCATTTACTGTAGGGCACCTTTACCACTCAAAATTCCCTATCTACCCTATTAAACTCCATTCCTATCGAGCGATCGCCCCTTAACCACTTAAAGAGGGCGTGAGGTGCGTTCGCAAAGTTACCGCTATACGAAATGAGTCGATGAGTTGTGTAGTTCTTATTAGCGACTAACAGCTCTAGCTAATTTCCCTGCAAGCCAGTGGGGGTAAGCCATGAGCTGATGTTTTGTCGCTCAATCTTACACTTCAGCATTGCCATCAAGGACTCACTCTCACTATGCAAAAAAAGCTTGCAACCATTACGCTCTCTCTGACCTGCGCTCTAATAGGCTTAGGCACTAACTTTGCCTTGGCCATCCCTACAACCAACCAGCAAGGAGACTACCCAGCCCCACCTCCAGGGCAGCGAGGTGGTAGGCAGGTCAACTGGCAAGTTGTTGATTCAGACCCCAAGGGGCTCAACTGCCGAATGGCTAGACAATTCCAGGGTATCTCGGTAGACAGCATTGATGCACCACCCGATTTGTCTGCGCGAAACAAACACAATATCTCTCAGTGGCCTGTGGTGTTTGCCTTCAAGCGAGGGCAACGTTTACGCGCAGAGACTGGCAATTGGGATAATCAAATTATGTTGACTGATCGGCAAGGAAAACCCTGGTTGCCTGTCTCTACTAGCAAGGGTAATTGCTTTGTCCGTGCCAACAGCAATTTCATTCGACCTGTTCGAGAAGATGCCGTGACTCTAAAGCCATTGGAGTAATCCTACGCGTTGGGTTCCAATCGCTTCACAAGCTAACAATCATAAAGCTTCAAGCCCTACAGATTTTTGAAATCCATAGGGCTAATTAGCAATTCTGAGCTTTTTAGATTTATGCAATTTCGTCTGGGTTTACTCCTCGCTTTCGCAATGAGGCTAGCATTTGCTGCCTGACCTGGGCAGCCCAGGATTCAAAGCCGATCTTCTCTACATTTCTATCTACCACTACCTCATCTGGAGGAGTTTGTGGTTTCTTAGTTTTGGTTTCCATAACCGTCGGTACCTGGAGAACTGGGGAAGAGCGTGCAGCGAACTACTCACCCTGCTCACATCTTAAAAGGGTTAGCTAGGAAGCTCCACTCGGAAATGCGCTAAGTACATTGAATGCTTGCAGTTTCTGAATCGCAACCCTAAAGCTGATACATAGACAACAATTGAGCCACTTGAACCGTAACGGATCGCCCCTTGTCACTTCTGAGGCGATCGCACTCACAATCCGAGAACAATCAATATTCACCAATTTTCCTGCTTTGTCTACCAGCTCCGTTATAGAAGACATAGTTGTAGACATATGTGGACATAATTTAAACAGGCGCTTCAGGGTGTAGCCGCTTTAACCAAAGGGAACTTTATAGTAATTAAGTTACAGAGCTTCCCACACTTCTTCGTAGAGAACGAAAAAGTTATTACACAAACTTGCTTGAAGCACCATGAATCATGGCATGACTGGCAGCTATAGCCTCAGCCTAGTTGCGCTTTCGTTTGCGATCGCCGTCTTTGCTTCCTACACAGCCCTGGATTTATCTGGACGGGTGCGGCCAACCGAAAGATCAACGCGCTACCTTTGGCTGTTGGGTGGAGCTGTGGCAATGGGGACTGGCATTTGGTCGATGCACTTCGTGGCCATGTTGGCTTTTCACCTCTCCGTGCCCGTTGAATACGACCTGTTAACCACTCTGCTTTCGCTGCTCTATGCCATTATTGCCTCTGGCATTGCCCTGTGGATCTGGAGCCGTCCTAATTCAAAATTTCTGCCACTCCTTTCTGGCGGTGTCTGCATGGGTGTTGCCATTGCCTGGATGCACTACACGGGGATGGCTGCCATGCGCCTTCCTGCGAGGATTGAGTATCGCTTTGGCTTAGTGGCCCTGTCGGTGGCGATCGCCATTGCCGCCTCACTCACAGCTCTTTGGCTAGCCTTTCGACTGCAAGATAAGTCACTCAGAGCACCCTTTTGGCAGAAGTTAGGCAGTGCTTTTGTGATGGGAGTTGGCATTAGTGGCATGCACTACATGGGCATGGCAGCCAGCCGATTTGTGTCCGAACCCGTACTTGCCAACTCTTCGCCTACAGTTCACGCCCCCTTCATGGCGATCGCGGTCGCTGCTGGCGCTCTACTGCTTCTCAGCTTGATCTTGATTGCGTCTTTGATTGATCAACAATTTACGATGCAACTAAGCCGACAACAAACGTTGCTAGAAAGCGAAAAGCGGTTTCGGACCTTGATTCGTGAGATGCAGGTTGGGGTGCTGTTTCTAAATGCTGACGCAGAAATCGTCATTAGTAATCAAGCCGCGATCGCACTATTGCAGTTGGATCAAACCGAGGGTATCCGGTCTATATTTGGGACCAACCAACGTTGGCTCCGCGAAGACGGCACTTACTTTGCCACAACAGACTTACCTGTGCAGCGGGCGATCGCCCAACGCCAACCAATCCGAAATGTGGTGATGGGCATTGAGCAGACCAACAGCTCTGAGCGCACCTGGATGCTGGTCAATGCTGATCCGCAGTTTACAGAAAATGGAGTTTTAGAGCGGATTGTTTGTACCTTTAGCGATATCACTCAGCAGAAGCAAACAGAAGAAGACTTTCAACAAAGCCAAGATCAATTTGCCAAAGCTTTTCATTCCAATCCAGTCGCGAGTTGCATCACTACTGTTGCTGAAGGCCGCTTTGTCGATGCCAATAACAGTTTCCTCAAGTTGTTTGGCTACCCACGCGAACATTTGATTGGCTGTACTTCGAGAGAGCTACAAATTTGGGCCGATCTCAAAGATCGCGATCGCGTGATTCGAATGCTGCAACGCGATCGCTCAGCTCAAATGGTAGATGCCCCTTTTCGCACCAGTGCCGGTGAAATTCGAGAAGGACTCTGTTCTTTTGAAATGATTGAGGTCAGGGGGGAACCTTGTCTCCTCAGCATTGTGAATGACATTACCGAGCGCAAGCGGGCAGAGCAAGCTTTACAACAAGCAAAAGAAACAGCAGATGCCGCAAATCGCGCCAAGAGTGAATTTCTGGCCAACATGAGCCATGAGCTGCGTACGCCTCTAAATGCCATTCTTGGCTTCACGCAACTCATGAGTGGCGATAATTCTCTCTCAGCTCAAAATAAGGAGTATCTCAGCATTATTAATCGCAGCGGTGAGCATCTGTTGCGGCTGATCAACGACATTCTGGAGATGTCCAAAATTGAAGCGGGGCGATCGACACTCAATGCCAATGATTTTGATCTCCATCGTCTGCTGCAAAACCTCGAAGAGATGTTGCAACTTGCCGCGACTGCTAAAAACTTAAAACTGATTTACGACTATGACCCTCAAGTTCCGCAATGCATTAGAGCAGATGAAAGCAAACTACGTCAGGTCTTGATTAATCTCTTGGGCAATGCCATCAAGTTTACTCAGCAAGGCAGTGTGACATTGCAGGTCAAGCGAGCAGAGATCGGGCAGGAGTTAGCAGGGAAGAGACAGGAATCAGTAGCTAGCGGTCAGAAGGTTGAGGTTGCTTCCGACCTAAAATTGCTCTACGGAAATGTAGTCAGCGAGCAACTCCTAGCGCTCTCTTTTGAAATTGCCGATACAGGCCCTGGGATTGAAGCCAATGAACTGAATAATTTGTTTACAGCTTTTGCCCAAACAACTAGTGGCTTAAAATCGCAGCAAGGAACGGGCCTAGGCTTAGCCATTAGCCAGAAGTTTGTGCAACTCATGGGTGGAGAAATTGCCGTTAGTAGCACGATCGGGCAGGGTTCTCAGTTCCGCTTTACCTTACCCGTTTACCCAGTGCGAACCGCTCAGGTAGCCATCTCTCTGCCAATCCGCCATAAAGTCATTGGCATAGCACCTAATCAGCCTACTTATCGCATTTTGGTTGCCGAAGACCAACGCACCAATCGCCTTCTGCTCACCAGGCTCCTCAGTTCTGTAGGGTTTGAGGTTAGAGAAGCCACCAATGGCCAAGAAGCGATCGCTCTATGGGAAAGCTGGGCTCCACATCTGATCTGGATGGATATGCGGATGCCCGTGATGAATGGTTACGAAGCAACTCAATGTATCCGGGCTTCGCTGAAAGGAGAAGCCACGGTGATTATTGCTTTAACGGCCAGTGCCTTTGAAGAACAACGTCAGTCCATCTTATTGGCTGGATGCGATGACTTTATGGGCAAACCTTTCAACCGAGAGGAATTGTTAGGGAAAATCAGCCAGTATTTGGGCGTGCAGTACATCTACAGCGAACTAGAGGATAGCCACTCTGCAAAAATCTTTCCTCGCACTACGCAGGCAGATGGATCGCTCATTCACCGAAGTTCTCCCGAACCACTGAGTCCCAATAGCCTCAAGGTGATGCCGCCCGATTGGATAGAACAGTTGCATTTAGCGGCTTTACAAGGAAGTGATCTCCTAATCCTCAAGCTCATTCAACAAATTCCTGGAGAGCATGCTGCCCTTAGCTGTGCTTTGGTTGAACTGGTGGCAAATTTCCGCTTCGACCAGATTGTTGTTTTAGCGCGATCGCTACAAAGCGAAATTAGCTAGGGGTAACAGGGATAACAATTACTCTCCTGACTGATGCATCACCTTACCCCCTGCAGTAAGTTGATCAGTAATCAGTTCAGCAGGCTTCTCCATGTCGGTGCCATTACTTGTCGTTGATGTACAGCAAGGCTTTATCAACGAGTTTACCCATCATATTCCTCGGCGCGTGGTTCGCTTAATTCAGCAAGGAGATTATGGGCCAATTTTGTTCACTCGGTTTGTGAATCAAGATGATGGGCCTTATTGTCAGCTGCTAAATTGGCATAATTGCGATCGCGAACCCGAAACCAGCCTGGTTCCAGAACTGGAACCGTATGCCAAGCCAGAATGTGTCTATACAAAACCAGGGCTTTGTGGCTTACCCAATACTTTGATTCAATCCTTAGGTGAGCACCAAATCAAACGGATCAATGTGGTGGGTATCGACACCGATATGTGTGTGCTGAAGATTGCGATGGATTTGTTCGATCGCGGTATTGAACCAATCGTCCTTACCGACTGTTGCGCCAGTACCGCTGGACTGCAAGCTCATCTAGCAGGCTTAGCTGTGCTGAGCCGTAATATTGGAGCGCAGCGGCTCTGTGATGCGGGTCTGAGCGAGGGCATGTTAGCCGCCCCCTCAGTTTAGAGTGTGGGGTGCTCAGCCACAAACGTCTTACAGAGTTGACGAAAATGATCGCCGCGTTGCTCAAAATTGGCGTATTGATCAAAGCTGGCACAGGCAGGCGAGAGCAGCACTACTTTTGCTTGGTGCTTTTGAGCTAGTTCTGCCCCACTTATCACGGCTCGCTCCATTGTTTCCACAATCTCAAACTGGGTGTAGCCGACTTGCTTGAGGCGCTGAGCAAATGTAGGCGCAGCATTGCCAATTAGCAACACTGCCGCCGCTTTCGCGTGGATTACTTGCAACCAACCTTTGTCGTCACCTTCTTTAGCTTCGCCACCCGCAATCAAAATCGCCGGACTCTCTACCGAAGCCAATCCGACCTCTGCCGCATCATAGTTCGTGGCTTTACTGTCATTAATGAACTCAATGCCTTGCCAATCGCAGATATGTTCTAAGCGGTGAGGAACTCCAGGGAAATTCGCGATCGCCTGAGTAATGGCCTCTTTGCTAATCTTTGCTAGCCGAGCTGCTGCCACCGCCAGCAAGAGATTTTGTTGATTGTGACTTCCAGGCATCCGTAGGGTATTCGCCGGGAGGATCGCTTCTCCTTGAGCAATCACCCAACCATCCTCGATATACGTGCCCAACGTTGGATCGCCAATTAACCCAGCTTTTCCAGTCACACTTGTCCAGCCTGCATTGGGCCACTGGCTAGGCCCAATCTGTCTCAGAAAAGGATCGTCTCCGTTAAACACTTGATGCTGAGACTGACGTAGCAAGTGAGCTTTGATGTTGTAGTAGTTTTCTAAAGTCTTGTGACGCGCTAAATGGTCGGGGGTGAAGGTCGTCCAAACGCCAATCCGAGGAGCCACCCTAGGAGAAGACTCAATTTGATAACTGCTCAATTCTGCGATCGCCCAATCAGGCTGAGGCTCAGCGATCGCCACCTCACAGGCCGCATAGCCAATATTACCAAAAGCAGGCGCATCAAACCCAGCCGCTTGAAAAATAGCCGCAATCAGAGCCGTAGTGGTCGTTTTGCCATTGGTGCCCGTGACACAGACCCAAGGCTGCTTTTGCAAATATCGCCAGGCCAGCTCAATCTCGCCAATCGTGTCAATTCCTAGCTCTCGCGATCGCACCAAGCTAGGCACATCCCAAGGCACCCCAGGACTAACCACCACTAATTCAGGAGCTGCCACCTCTGGATTAAAGCTGTCTCCCAACTCAACCGCAATACCTGCACTCAGAAGCGATTGGCGCTGTTTTTGCAACTCCTCAGAATTGCCGCGATCGCTTACCGTTACTTGCCAACCTTCACGCTGTAGAAGTTTTGCTGAAGCAATTCCTGATTTTCCCAAACCAATCACATAAGCGTTAGGCATATTGGCAGTCGGTAGGCATTCCTAAAAGAGCAACCCTTATGTTACTGCGGAACGGAGTCGCACAGGCAGATTTAGCAGACCGGGAGACATAGGATATGCCGCTCAATCCTCTGGTTCTCTTCCAGGGAAAACGTCCGGAGATGAAGAGTAATATCGGCGCACCTGATACAGGCATAAGCCGAACAGCGCTCCTACCAAAACCGCTTTAGAATTCGTCAACGCGATCGCCGTCGGCACCAACACCCCGCTACTCACGATCAACACCCACAACCGCCACCGCGATCGCCTTTTACCATCCAAGCCAGAACCATCCATAAACCTACCCCACAACTCACTCCATCATTCACCACCAACCCTCAAAACCCTTTTGGAGGAGGTCTGGAGGACGCAACCGTCCTTCAGCAGGGGTTTGGGGGCGAGTGCCCCCAAGTCTCGGTTCCAGGCAAAGTAGAACCTAACCCTTCACAATCGCCCCAAAATCCGCCAGCACCCGCGCATGATTCCGCAGCAAACCCAATAGATTCAGCCGATTCCGCTTAATCTCCGGGTCAGAATCCATCACCAAAACGCTCTCCGGACCATCAAAGAAGCTGCTAACCGTCGGCGCAATCTGACTCAACCCAGCCACTAGCTTTTGGTAATCTCGCTCCGCCTGAGCCGCTTGAGTTTGAGGCACCAACTGCACCAACGCATCATAAAACGCCTGTTCAGAGGGCTGCTTAAACAAACCAGAATTAACCAAAGCTGCTGGGTCTAACGACTTCGTATCCAGATCTCCCTGAGCCGCCAACCGCGACGCTCGATTCACCGTTTCATAGATTTTCGCTAGCGTGCCATCGTTGCGAAGAGATTGCAGAAAGAGAGCGCGATCGCGAACATCCAGCAAGTCTTTCAAAGCTCGCTCTGTATACTCTGGGTCGTTTTCTCCCAGCACTGCATTCACCAAGTCGTAATCGATGTGGCGGTCTTCTTGTAGCAGCGTCCGAATTCGCTGTAAGAAAAAGTCCTTCAACTGTTGCAACAGTTCTGACACGCTCATTTTCAAAACTGCTGGATGACTGGCCGCAAAGTCAGCCGTCACTTGTCCCAGTAGTTGCAACAAGTTCAGAGGTAAGCTAGCCACCCAAGTAACGTTCACCACCGCATTCGCAGCCCGACGTAGAGCAAAGGGGTCAGAGGAACCGCTGGGCACCATGCCCAAGCTAAAAATGCCAACCAGGGTATCTAAGCGATCCGCCAAGCCCACCACCTGACCCACCAAAGTTTGCGGTAAGCGATCGCCTGCGCCCTTCGGTAAGTAATGCTCCACAATTGCTGTCGCCACAGCTTCGGGTTCACCACTAGCCAGAGCGTACTTTTGGCCCATCACTCCTTGCAGTTCCGGGAACTCACCCACCATCTGCGTCACCAAATCCGCCTTACACAGCAGCGCTGCCCGTTGGATTTGGCTGCGATCGCGCTCTGACACCTGCAACTGGTCAGCAATGCGATCGGCAATTTGACCAATTCGTGTGACTTTATCTCGCACTGACCCTAAGGCTTCTTGGAAGGTGACGGTTTCCAGACGCGGCAGATAACTCTCTAGAGAATTGGCGCGATCGGCATCAAAGAAAAACTTGCCATCGGAGAGTCGCGCTCGAATCACCCGCTGATTCCCCGCAGCAATAATGTCAGCCTTGGCAGGGTCACCATTAGAAGCAGTAATGAAATAGGGCAGGAGTTCCGCAGAGCCTTCACTTTGAAACACCGGGAAGTAGCGCTGATGGCTCTCCATTTCGGTGATGCTGACTTCCGAGGGTAGCTCCAAAAACTCCGCATCAAACTGACCGACGACAGCAGAGGGCCACTCCACCAAATTCGTCACTTCTGTCAACAAGGTGGGCGAGATTAAAGCGTAACCTCCAACCTTTTGCGCCGCCGCCTGCACCTGTGATTGAATCGTAGTTCGGCGCTGCTCTGGGTCAGGCTCTACCGAGGCTGCCCGCATGGTTGCTAAATAGTCTCCAGGCTGCTGAATGGTGACAGGTTGAGGATGCAACACCCGATGACCGCGCGAAACGCGATCGCTCGTCACCACTTCCGAACCACTCACGATTTTGAGGGGTAAAACAGTCTCGTCTAGCAAAGTCACGAGCCAACGAATTGGGCGAGGAAACTTCAGGTCGCCATCTCCCCAGCGCATAAACCGCTTTCCTTCCAAGCTGTTGATCCACTGCGGCACCAGCTCTGTGAGCAGCTCAGCCGTGGGGCGACCAGCAATCACCTTCTGAACAAAAACAAACTCTCCTTTCTCCGTCGCCCGGATTTCTAGCGCTTCCAGAGTCACACCCTGCTTCTGAGCAAATCCTTCTGCGGCTTTGGTAGGCTTCCCATCCTTAAAAGCTGCCTGAACCGGAGGGCCTTTCACCTCTTCTGTTTGGTCCGGTTGTTGAGTGGGCAAACCTTTAATCAGTACAGCTAAGCGCCGGGGGGTGCCATAGACCTCAACCGCTTCAGTCGCTCGATTTTCAGGCAATAAGTAGCGCTCAGTCAGGCTTTGAGGAATCCGCGATCGCCACTGCTCCAAAGCTGAATCCACAAAACTTGCAGGCAGTTCTTCCGTGCCTACTTCTAACAAAAACGTCGCCATAGCGCCCCATCTCAAACGTCAAGCGGCCAAGTAACAGCCAATTTCACCAGTTTACCCTGGGAAGAATCCTGGCGGACGTGTCCCCCAATGGATTTGAGGAAATCCCAACTTTGCCGCTATAGCGATCGCTGCCCCTGTCTACATCCTCAACTACATAAAGAAATCTCTTTAAAGTGCATTTAAACATCAACTTTTCATCTATAACAGTGCGGATTAGCTCTTACCATTGCGGAATCTAAAGATAGAGATTTTGTTTCGATTCCTTTGGAGCGATTCATGAAATAAAGCCCCCACGACATGACTACAGCCAGCTCATTTGGCGCAGTTCAACAGCATTACCCACTACCGATATTTCAGTACTGTCGCGTTCTTTACCTCGTGAAAATACGGAGCCTGAAAAAATAGCCTCTAAGATTCCGCAATCCTCACTAGGAAATTTAGTAGTGACTTCTGGCATGTTAATAACAACACCAAACAGCGCGGCAGAATAAAACGTTGGTATCTTCTGACACCTGCTTCATTGCCTCCGCCCTACACCTCAAGAGCACAACCCCATGAACATGAGCTTCCCCTTCTGGCAATTCCTCAATCAACCTGTTTTCTCCTCCAGCCATAAAGTGATTTTGAATCCCCAGCGCTTCTGGCACGTGCACAAAGTTGAAGTGTTAGAGCGTTGCTGGTCGAGAGCCTATGAACCCGAAGGACGCCGCTAGAAGGATTTGCTCTGAGGAATTATCCTTATTTCTGAGCAGCCATAAATTTTTACCTATGATTAAAATCACCGCATCTGCCAGATTTTGATTGTCATCATCCATACACTCCCTAGACAATGGATGCGGTTATAGATAACAACAATGCGAGCCCTGAGTCTTTAATGATCTCAAGGCTCGCATTTTGCTAGGTCGCGATCGCCAAATCTTATAGCCAAATCTCACGATAGATAATAATCTCAAGGCTTGTCCGGAATTAGTACCAGCTGAGCGAAGAAATGATTGGATAGAGGGTCGATGTACTGACACCTGTGACTGATTGAATAAACCTTTTTCAATATCACTTGTTGCCCTACAAATACCTTTTGAAAAAAGTTTAATCAACAGGACCAAGACACGGGGGCTGAGTCCCTTGCTGCATCCTGATCGCTTAGTCAGTTCAGCCCTATCTCTAGTTAAGCAAGGAGATTCGAGACATCGTGGTACTAAAACCTGTGTATTGCTCAGACGCTACTGGAAACATCGCAATTGAGATTTCCCAAGAAGAATTGCGAACCATCCTAGGCCAAATAGAGTCCGAACTCTATCACAGTGAAGTCTATCGCCGAGTGTTGGCTGGCCTACAAACCATGCTGGGCGAAACTGCTGGGGGAGCTCAGACCCTCGTCAAAGCAGTGAGCAGAGAAGCCATCCGACTCGCATTTCGGCAATTTTTTAAGCAATATCGAGCTATTTCTGCTTCGCTCAAGCAAGAGGCTGGTCAGGATGAAACTGTAGAGGCAGCAGAAGAGCTACCAGCCGCAGTTAGCTCCGCTACTCTTGACAGCCCCATCGAAACTTCAACCCCAACAACTTCTGCCTTTACCGACGAAGACACCACTAACGAAAACATGGTTGTGGTCGTAGAGGATGCTCCCTTGGAAGCAACGGCGGTTGAAGGTGTCAAATCAACTCCTGTAGAAGAGCAGCCCTTCCTTTTAGGCATGATGGGCAAGCCAACCAAGAAACTCACAAAGGCAGAGCTAGCCGCGCAGAAGTTTGCTCAAGAAAGAGAGGAAAGCCTGCGTCAAGTTGGCCAAGATATTCGGGCAGCTCGACAGGCGCGATCGCTCTCGTTGCATCAACTCCACAGCCTAACGCTGGTGCCGATTCATCAACTCCAGGCCCTCGAAGCAGGCCGCATTGAACAATTGCCAGAAGATGTCTATGTCCGGGGCTTTATCCGGCGCATTGGCAACGCTTTGGGCTTAGATGGTAATAATCTCGTGGCGGGAATCCCAGCGCCCGATCCAGTCAAATCAGTTTTACCATCCTGGTATCATCCCGAAGCTGAGTCCGGCGGATTATGCCTGCGGCCTGTCCATTTATATGTTGGTTATGCGGCTCTCATGGCGGGTGCCGTAGGTGGTTTAACCTGGCTATCACATCAACATGCACCCGAAGCTGCTACTGACACCACTCAGGTCTTTCCAGAGCAAGCCTCAATTACTCCTTCGTCACGTCAGCAAACGCCTAAGACGACCCCAGGGCTGAAAGCCAGCAAGATTGGAGCTGTAGCTGGGCCAGATATTGCCCCACCAGAGGCATTTTCTAACTAACAACTCAATCAACATTCACGACAGGGTTATGCAGGGGCGAACGGTAATTCGCCCTGATCCAGATCTCGCCTAGATGTCTTAACGGCTAAAGGGGAATATCCGGTTCTTCGACCATCACCCTGAGCGAAGGGGAGTTGGGGCTGGGTTGCCCACTCAGCACCAAATTATCTCGATGCACCACAGTCTCTGGCGCGGCATAACCCAAAATGCTAGGAATTGCTTCAGAACGGCAGCCCCGGATCCGCTGTAGTTGTGCACTGTTGTAGTTGACCAGTCCTCTGGCAATTTCGCGACCATTGCGATCGCAGAGTTGCACCGCGTCTTGGCTCTGAAACTCCCCTTCCACTTCCACAATCCCAGCTGCGAGTAAAGATTTGCCTGACTGACAAATCACTTTAACAGCACCGTCATCTAGATACAGTTTGCCAGCGGGCAGCAAACCGTGAGCAATCCAACGCTTACGAGCACTAGCCGCTTGGGGCTGAGGCTCAAAGTGAGTCCCAATTGGTTCGCCTTGCACAATTTTAAGTAGATTCTGAGGCGATCGCCCTTCCGTAATCACCGTCCGCACCCCTGCGCCTGTAGCAATGCGGGCTGCTGTAATTTTGGTGACCATGCCACCCGTGCCCCAACGGGAACCGCGATCGCCAACTTGTACTTGTAGCGATTCCAACTGTTCGATCGATTGCACTAAACTAATGGGTTGGGCGTCTGGATTACTGCGGGGATCAGCCGAGTACAGGCGATCGACATCGGTCAACAAAAATAGCCAATCTGCTTCTACCAAGCTGGCGACCAAAGCCGATAAGGTGTCGTTATCGCCAAACTTCAACTCGTCCACAGCGACGGTGTCATTTTCGTTGACAATCGGGATCACACCCAACCGCAGCAATTCCTGGAAGGTACCGTAAGCATTCAGGTAGCGACTGCGCTGCACTAAGTCAGTCCGAGTTAGTAGAACTTGAGCGATTGGCTGTTGTAGCGACGTAAAAAAGTCATCATAAACCCGCATCAATCGGCCCTGACCCACAGCAGCCACAGCTTGCTTCAGGGCGATCGTGCGGGGTCGCTCGGTCATACCTAAGCGGGCACAGCCAACCCCAACGGCTCCCGAAGACACCAAGATTACGGAATGGCCCATTTGCCTTAATTGGCTTAACGTTTCGACCAAAGCCGCGATCGTGGATAGAGCCAAATACCCAGTACTGGGATTCGTCAAGCTCGAAGTTCCAATCTTGATAACTAGGGTTTGAGGCATTGAAAACAGGCTGAATTTCGCGAGTGTCACTAGAGAAAGTGTAAAGCGCCAGACCCTCTATTGATGAGGCTGGCGCTTTACATAAGTATTCACAGCGATTTATGCGTTAGGGTCTTTATCTTCGCTGACCCCAATTGAACTTTATATAGAATGCCAGAAATTTTTAGCAGAGCTCGGATCTCATAATGCTTTCTTTATATTTTTGATTTGTTAGATTTATCACGCTCTGCGAAGACTTGTTAAGCCTATTGCTTGGAGGTTAAAGAAGCACCCAAAGCTTGGGATAGCCAAACTTCAAACGTACGGACAGGATGGCGACGGGCGACTTGAGTGGGGTCTACCATTGGTTCTACCAAAATGGTAAACATGCCAAATCGGTTCCCTGCTAGAACATCCGTGAAGAGGCGATCGCCCACCATTGCCACTTTTTCCACGGGCAGATCCATCGCAGTCACAGCTTGTCTTAATTTGCGGCGAGAGGGTTTGCCTGCTCCAAATAGGTAGGGTAAATTCAAAGACTGAGCAATGCCCCGAATGCGACTCTCGCTCAGGTTATTACTCACCAACCAGAGCGTCGCAACTTGTTTAATGTCTTCTACCCAATACAGCAATTCCGTTGAGGCTTGCGTCGTTCTAAAGGGTACTAGGGTTTCATCCACATCTAAAATCAACCCCTTCAAGTCATACTGCTGCACAATCTCTGGTGTCAGCGTTAGGATCGAGCCTTCCAAATTCAAATCAGGCTGTAATAGGGAACCCCAAGACATAAATCAAAACAGGATAGCGCTAACAAAGAGAGAAATTAACAAGGGAAAGTAGGCTGATAAAACCAGACCAGCAACTCACTCGGTCAAACCTTTACCAACCACAGGTCAGAGGTTACTCACGTTTTTGAGGAGTTTTTGAG
Organism: Trichocoleus sp. FACHB-591; assembly: GCF_014695845.1. Taxonomy (NCBI): domain Bacteria; kingdom Bacillati; phylum Cyanobacteriota; class Cyanophyceae; order Leptolyngbyales; family Trichocoleusaceae; genus Trichocoleus; species Trichocoleus sp. FACHB-591. The sequence continues at coordinate 87,082 of NZ_JACJPA010000102.1, read as the reverse complement.
GCATTCTCTGCTTCAGCATTACGTACAGCCGCACGCCCGTCCTGAATTTGAGCTTGGGCAGCTTCATGCTCTGCTAAGGTACGGCTGAACACATGCGTGCCATCATAGCGAGCGACAAAATAAAGGTACTCCGTTTTTTCAGGCTTCAGAGCTGCCTCTAGACTCGCTAAGCCAGGACTACCGATGGGTGTAGGGGGTAGACCTGCATTGAGATAGGTATTGTAAGGCGAGGCTGTATTGACTTGAGCCAGAGTCAAAGGTTGGTCAGGCGTTTGTTGAATTCCCAAGCCATATTCCACGGTTGGATCAGCGCCTAGGGGAATGCCTTGTTGCAGACGCTGAGTAAACACCCCAGAAATTCGGGGTCGTTCGGCAGAAATTACTGCTTCCCGCTCCACAATACTGGCTAAGGTCACCCACTCCAGCAAACTCAGTTTGGTTTGTTGCTGATTCTGTTGGTAGAGCGGTAAGGCAACTTGCTCAAAGCGGTTGAGCATTTGCTCTAACACTGCTTGAGGCGTAATTTGGCCGTCTGACAACTGATAAGTATCGGGGTACAAAAAGCCTTCCAAGTGGGGTAGCCCTGGCGGCAACCAAGCATATTGATTTTGGGGAATTTGGCTGGCAGCGGTGAGAAATTCTTGAGCTTTGAAAAAGCCCTGCGACTCAAAATAAGCCGCCATTTGTTGCAGGGACCAGCCCTCCGGAATGGTAAAGCTAGCCTGTACTACCTCTCCAGCCCAAATTTTGTCGGCGATCGCAGGCAAAGGTTGTGCGGGCGACAACTCATAAGTTCCAGCTTGAAAGCCACCCTGTCGATTCTGCAAAGATAGCCAGCGGGTCCAGAGATCCCAAGCCGTGGCCGAACGAATTAATCCCGCCCCTTCCAAATCGCGACCAATTTGCTGGGCAGGCGTGCCAGGAGGAATTTGAATCCGTACTGCTTTACTCGTAGCCGCCGCCGGTGCTGAGTTTGAGGTTGACGAAGTTACCGTCAGGGGAGGGGCACTTGCCCAACTCCACCAAGCCCAACCTTGCCAGGCCGATAGGCCCAGAGCTGCGGGTAAGAGTAATAAGTAGAACGACCACTTGGAAATACGTTGAACAGCTTTCATGGTTTAGTTGAGTGAATCACGTTTCCCGGCAGGTGCGTGCAAGGCTCAACTCAGCCTTATTCCATTTCATCAAAGAGTTGATCTTCAATCATCGGCAGCATCGGTTCAATCTTGCTCAGTTCTTCGGGTGAGAGCAATTTAGGCTGTCCATCGGCATCTAGCCTAGCCAAAATGAAGAATGGATCTAGAGGCGCATAGATAGCGTATTCTTGCTCTTCGTCGTAGAAGCTGGCGAGCAATTGCAACTCTTCATGCTCTTCCGAATCACCATCGTTGGCGACTTCTAAGTCTTCCTCGCTAACTTCTGGCAGATCACCCTCCACTGTAAGAGTGACCGCAGTCCGTTTGAGTTCCAAATTTTGCTCTTGCAGAACGGCGCGGGCGATCGGAAAAATCCGTTCAATTTCTGCTTCGTCCTCGACGGGAATGGCTTCTTCCTCATCTCCTTCTTCTTGCCAAGCAAAAATTTCGACGGGAGAGTCAACCGGGAGCAGGAATACGTAGTCTTGGCCCTCGATATCAATGGAATGCTCGATATAGCAGCTCAGCGATCGCCCTGTCTCATCGGTTAGTACTACCGTTGGGGCATCAAAATCTTCTTCGTGCATGCCTGCGCCTTCTCGATCCATATTTGACTCAGTCATCGGATTTCTCCTGCATTATTCAAGCGCTTTCCTCTGAAAAGTATCTCCTACATAGACACTTTGCGGCCTAGTTGACTGCATTTGATTCAAGCAATCTTTTGAATTCAACCTGACCAATGAGTGGATCAACGGTTGAATCAGCAAAATATCGCAACGTAGAAGCGGCGAAGCCAGCATACTACATCAATGCAGAGTTTGGGGTTGTCATGGTAGAATCCTGCATTTTTTGAGAGCGGCGCTGATCTAACCATTGTTGCAGAATTAGGGCCGCAGCTTTGCGATCGATTAACGCCTTATTCCGCGATGGGGAAATATTTTCAGCCTGCAACAACTGCTCTGCTTGGAACGAAGTAAGTCGTTCATCCATATATTCCACGGGCAGTTGCAGGGCTGCTGTTAGCCGTTTGGCGAATTTTTGTACCTGCTTAGCTTGAAAACCCAAGCTCCCATCCATCGAATAAGGCAAACCGACTACCAAAACTTGCACCTGACGCTGCTGAATCAAGTCTTTAAGTTGGTCTACTACCTGGACAAAGGATTTGTACTCAATCGTCGTTAGCCCAGTCGCAATCAGCCCAGTGCCATCACAACCCGCCACGCCGATGCGTTTTCTGCCGACATCTAAACCTAGAGCTGAAATCCTCGCCATGCTGGGTTAATTCCTATGGCAGCCGTAGCAGTGAGGCTGAGTGAACTGCATTAACTCAGCCAGCTTAGCACCAGGAATCATTTTGATGTCCCTGAGGAAAATGAATTTCTGGCACAGGGTTGAGCTTTAGCTCTTTCTTGCTGGTGAAGATGCGGCGTTTACCCCAAAAGTTACGCCCAATGGAAAAGCCTAACTTGCGGACAGGTGCTTCCGAAACAGTTGGAGATGGAGGTGTGGCGGCAGATGACTCTGGTGTGGAAAGCGATCCCGCTACTGTTTCAGCGTCGGAAGCCTCGCTATAAGCTAAAGGAGCTTCGGTTGAATCAGGAGTTTTGTCGCCTTGCCATAGGTTGGGGAGAGACATCCGACCAGGCACAGGCTTACGCGCAGGTTGGAAGCCTTGCAAAACATCGGATAGCTGCAAGCCTTCTAGTGAGACGGGCTTGGCTTCTCGCAATTTGTGCCAGACCGATCGCGACATCATTAGCGTATGCTCGGTGCGGGTTGCGCCAATGCGCTCTAAATATTCTTCTCGCTCTGGTTGATAATCTGCCGAAGACAAAAGCAGCGCCTGCGCCGGAAAATCTTGGGCAATCCGGGCCATCTGAGATAGTAGTTCTGGGTACAGCCAAGTGTAGGCAGGATGAACAGTCAACTGAGCAACATGATTTTGGGAACTATCGCGACAGAGTTGAATCTGGAAGTAACCAATCGCAGCTTTGCGTTGAGGTTCAAACACATAGCCACTAACCACTTCAGTCTGATTAACCCACTGCTTTACACCTTCTAGTAGTGCCCCAAACAAGCTGGTTTTGAAGTCGTGTAGGTGGCGATCGAATACTTGCCGTACCAAAGGGGGCATCGCTGCCGTGTCGAGCTGGTACAACAATTGTGCATCCGCATTACTCACAGGCAGCAAGTTAGGCAAATCCGGTTCGCGCTCGGCTAGTTCTTGCAGCAACTCTGGCGCGATCGCCCAGTGAGTCAGTTGGGCTAACGGCTGAAATCCATTTTGACGATAGAGGGCTAAAGCCGTTTTATTATTGACGTTGACTTCTAACAGCCAAGTTCGGGCTTCCCAAATCGCCTCAAAACAAGAGCGCAGTAACTGGGAGCCTGTGCCCTGATTTTGCGATTCAGCCTCAACCACCCCAACTCGCTCGACCCGCCAAGTACTGCGAGTGCGATTAAACGGGGAAACTTGAATTGCGCCCCGCACTTGATGATCTTGCTCTGCCACATAGGTACAGAAGCGGTATTGAAACGGATTGGGGAACAAGCTGAGAAATTTGAACAGCCCATACCAATGCCGTACTTGCTGTAAGCGTCGCTGCACGGCATCTAAGTTGCTGTGATTGTCTGCGATCGCAGCCTCCACAAACAACGGCTCAACAATGTCCAGGTCTTGGTGCTGGACTGGACGAATCACAGAGTTGGAGTTTTGGGAGACTGAAGTCATGACAGGTAAGGCTACAGTTAAGCCTAGGGTAACAGTTAAGGCCCGAAGTCTTCATCTACCCCTGTAGAGCTTTTTTATCAACCCAAACTCACGGCTCCAAGTCGTCGAGGCAACCAGACTGAACGCATAGAAGCAGTCAAAAAACCATCAATTTACTCAGCTAACTGCTGGCTTGACGCTCCCGTTGGCATCAGTGGGTCGAATCAAAACGATTGGCGTTTGTTCGTCAGAATTTCCAGCAGGATTACTGATTAATGCCTGCTCTAAAAAGGTTTGAGTTAGGCCAGGGGATGCTGCCAATATCTTAACTGCTTTTAAATCGTTCACGTCTACGATCGCAGCCAGTAACCCTGTTTCTCGATAGATCTGGTCCACCACTTGCTGCGGGTTTTCTGGCCCCATAACAATAAATTGGTCGTAAGGCGGCAGAGTGCCCGTTACATCATCAATCAGGCGAGCTTGCTCCCCAGCTAACTGGTAAAACATCCCCGGTTTACCAAAGATCTTGGCGATCGCGCCCACCACAAATGCAAAGACCACTCGCCCAGGCCCCACAATATCTACCAAGGCTTGCAAACCACAAGCGGTCGCCAAGCTGGAAGTAGGCAAGAAGAAGTAACACAATCGCTTCGCCACCCAACCAGGCTTAACTTGCGTGGGGTGCCGAAATCGCCCTTGCATAATTGCTACTGGGCTTTCTCCCAGCGTGACTACATCTCCGGGCTGCGAGTAAGGAGCCACATAGCGCTTGATCACCTCAACCGGATCATCTAAATGAGTCAGAAGATGCGTGCGGATGGGTAATACATCGGCATTGGTAGCAGGTCGCCAGCGCGAGGGAGCGGTTTCAGGGGTCGGGAATTGCAGCGGCACAATCACATGCCGCACTTTGGGAATGCGTCCCTCCGGACCATAGGTGACGTAGCGAATTTGAATCCAGGCAACCTGAAGCGGTGTTAGGTCTTCACCTTGCATCTCCACAACAACTTGCAAGCGTGTGGACTTACCAATTTTGACGATGTAGCCAAACCAGTAGTCATCAGGTCTAGCTGGGGTATCTGCATGATTAGGAATCACTCTGGTGGTGTGGGTTACACCCTCCAAGCTCGCCTTGGATAGCAGTTTTACCTGAGCCTGAACTTCTGGCACCATAATTTCCAAGCTGCGAGTACGATTGCACAGCTCTAGCTCACCGACCAGGACATACCGTTGCGGTTCGTACACCTCCAGTTGCCAGTTACCTGAGGTCAACTCCAGGTCGTTTCCCGGACGGCGACGATATTGACTCTCTAGCGCTAAGCCCCCCAGCCCGACGAGTAGCGCCGCTGCTCCCAAACCAATTCCGATACTCCCCACAGTCGCCCAACCCTCGATCAATTAACTAAAGCAATTACCTAGTGCAAATTGGTTGCAATCAAACCACTTTAAGGCAGTGTGATCTCTAACCAAGTCCAGGTACTCAAAACAATGCGTCTTTAAGTCTATAGAAGAAACGGGTGCTTGGCAGCGAGGAAAATCATGGTTTTTGTCAAGTTTCCCTCTGGGCTCAAGCGTCCAGCTAATAGCCTTATTATTCAAGCCAGTGCCAGATGTTCCGAAACGAACAGCTTTTTTCTCGCTTCAAGTTTACAAAACTTATTATGATAAGTGAATCAAGTTTGAGCGGCTGGAGATTGCTATAGCTGTCAGGGCTTGGAGTTGATCCAAATCTGTCAATATAGCTGCTCAGCTCGATCGAACCTGGCTGAACTGAGTCGGTAGATTTTTCTTAAACGTTTGTAAACTTTTAGGATGCACTCACAGAGTGCTTTGGTTTCTGAGGAGTCTGTATGAAGCAACTTTTGACTGCTGAGCGCTTCAGTTTAATTGGCCATGTGGTAGCAATGGCCTTTGGACTAGCTGGATTGCTGTTAGTTTTACCCCACCCAGAGTTTGTTCTGATGTTACCTCCAGCGGGGCAAACCCTGTTTCAGTGGAGTATGGCTGGGGGCGGCGTGGTTTACATTCTGCTAGGAGCGATCGCCGTTGCCATCTACACCTATCGGACTTTAGGCTGGCAGCGTTGGCTGGCGTTTATGGTGCCCTCTGTCTGCATTTCTCTTTCCAGCGAACTTTCGGGCACTAGCACTGGTTTCCCCTTTGGTAACTACGATTATCTGAGCGGTTTGGGTTACAAGATTGCGGGCTTGGTGCCATTCACAATTCCTTTGTCTTGGTTTTACCTCGGTTGCGCTTCTTATCTATTGGCCCGCGTGGGTCTGGAAGCTAGCCAGCAGAACAAGTTACCAGGATGGGTCCGGGGTGGCTTAGCGATCGCCTTGGGTGCTCTGCTTCTCACTTCCTGGGATTTTGTGCTAGATCCTGCCATGAGCCAAACGGCAGTTCCTTTTTGGGAGTGGAAACAACCAGGCGCTTTCTTCGGCATGCCTTACCAAAACTTTGCAGGTTGGTGGGGCACTGGTGCAGTGTTTATGAGCGTGGCCGCTTTGCTATGGGGTAAAGCGCCCATCCAACTCACTCGTCAGCAGTTGCAATTGCCTTTGGCGATTTACCTCAGCAATTTCGCCTTCGCGATGATCATGAGCTTGGCCGCAGGCATCTGGATTCCAGTGCTCTTAGGCTTGGCACTTGGCGTGGCTCCAGCGTTGATTCTGTGGCGCATGGCCCCCGCTACTAGCATTGCCTACCAAACTGGCGATACGACAGAGGCTGTGTTGCCTTTTGTGGGCGAAGTTAGTGAACCAGCAATTAATCTGGCGAGTGAACTGTCTGTTGCGCCTATGGAACTCGGCTCGAAGTGAATCTCAGTTTCGTCTTGTTGCATGAGTTCGCTCTGACTCCAGTAGCGTTCAGTGGACAAGGAGATAGTTCTGTAACAGGAGCGATCGCCCTTGTCCTACTGCTGCTACAAATTCCCGCTGTCGCGATTTTGCTGTCCCGTTTGCTGCGCGGTCCTACTCGTCACCCTCCTTTACAGCCTCAGAAACCTAGCCCAGAACTGCTGGGAAAGGTCAGTATCGTTGTACCTACGCTCAACGAAGCAGAACGAATTGGGCCTTGTCTCGCCAGTTTGAGCCAGCAAAGCTACGAAGTGCGAGAAGTTTTGGTGGTGGACAGCCGTTCCCAAGATGGCACGCCAGATCTAGTGAAACGAGCGGGACAAGCTGATCCGCGCTTCCGGTTGCTCACAGATGATCCGTTACCTCCCGGTTGGGTGGGACGGCCTTGGGCTTTACATACAGGCTTCGTCGAAAGCTCGGAGCAAAGCGACTGGGTGCTGGGCGTAGACGCTGATACTTATCTAAACCCTGGCTTAGTTAGCAGTTTGGTGAAGACTGCGATCGCGGAAGGCTACGACATTCTTTCGTTGGCCCCCCAATTCATCCTCAAGTATCCGGGAGAGCTGTGGCTACAACCCGCTCTGCTGATGACGTTGGTGTATCGCTTCGGTCCCGCTGGCGAAACTAACAACTCAGCAGAGCGGGTGATGGCGAATGGACAATGCTTCCTCAGTCGGCGCTCGGTTTTAGCGACCCTAGGCGGTTATAGTAGTGCTCGCAACTCCTTCTGTGATGATGTCACCCTGGCTCGGTATGCGGCTGCCCAAGGAGCCAAAGTGGGCTTCTTTGATGGCTCGAAGTTGCTAAAGGTACGAATGTACGAAGGAGCAGCTGAGACTTGGCGCGAATGGGGGCGATCGCTCGACCTTAAAGATGCGGCAGCCCGTGGTCAAATTTGGGGTGACCTCTGGCTACTCACTGCGGTACAAGGGCTACCAGTGCCCCTAACGCTAGTCTTGTTGAGCTGGATCGGTCTGGGGCTTGGTTCTTTGCCTGTGGTTGCAGCTTTGGGCTTAAACCTAGCCTTGCTAGCCATGCGGGTTGGGTTGCTGTGGGCGATCGCGCCGTCTTATGACCTCACTCAAGCGAAAGCGGCTTGGCTTTTCTGGCTCTCTCCTTTAGCCGATCCCTTGGCTGTACTCCGCATCTTTCTCTCGTCTACTCAAACCTCTATTCAGTGGCGAGGACGGAGCTACACCCAGGCTTAGCCCATCTCGTTAATCTTTTCTGGCTTTACCCCATGCTCCACAGCTTTGCTCAACTACCAGTGTTTTATCTGGGATTGCTCGGCAGTCTGCTCGCAGGATTGGCTACAGGAGTCGGAGCTTTACCTATTCTGTTCTTGAGCAAAGTCACCCAGAAGTTTCAGGGGGCTTTGATGGGGTTTGGAGCAGGGGTGATGCTAGCTGCGACTTCATTTTCCTTGGTAATTCCAGGGATTGAAGCTGCAACGGAGCAGACAGGTAGCGAAGTGGTAGCAGCCTCGATCGTTACCGTGGGGATGATTCTAGGTGGATTGTTTCTCTGTCTCAGCCATCGCTATTCTCCTCACGAGCATTTTATTAAGGGCCCAGAAGGTGCCAATCCGGCGAGCTTAAAGCGGATTTGGCTCTTTATTATTGCGATTACGATTCATAACTTCCCCGAAGGATTAGCGGTAGGAGTGGGTTTTGGTGGCGAAACTCTAGCCAACGGCATCACCCTCGCTACCGGAATTGGGCTGCAAAATATGCCCGAAGGCTTCGTCGTTGCCTTAGCCTTAGTTGGTGAGAAATATTCCAAATGGACGGCCCTGCTAGTGGCTCTGATGACTGGTTTAGTTGAACCTGTGGGTGGCGCGATCGGCGCGGGCCTAGTTTCTTTAGCCAAACCGATTTTGCCTTGGGCAATGGCCTTTGCCGCGGGAACCATGCTGTTTGTAATCAGCGATGAAATTATTCCAGAATCCCACCGCCTCGGCTACGAAAAAGGCGCAACCTTTGGGGTCATCCTCGGCTTCGTTTCCATGATGTTTCTAGATGTCACCTTGAGCTAACTGCTTAGGTAAAAGTCGTTAGGGCTACCTTAGCTTGGTGTTGCAGTAGCAGCCCGTACTCCAAACCTTCCACCACAGCTTGGTAAGACGCTTGCAGAATGTTGGTTGAAACGCCAACCGTAGTCCAGCGTTGGTAGCCGTTGCTAGATTCAATCAGCACGCGAGTTTTAGCAGAGGTGCCCGACCCACCATCCAAAATTCGCACCTTGTAGTCGGTGAGATAGAAACTCTCAATTTCTGGATAGAAGTTGACTAAGGCTTTACGCAGAGCTGTATCCAGTGCGGAAACTGGGCCGTTACCCTCCGCTGCTTCGAGAATGTCTTGGCCATCTACTGCCAGTTTCACCGTCGCCAAAGACAAACTCTGCGATGGGTCGGTGTCGGGCATCATGTGGTAGTGAACTTGCCAGCTTTTGAGCTCAAATGGTGGTTGCCGCTGACCCAATGCTTCGCGCATCAGCAACTCAAAGCTGGCTTCTGCCGCCTCAAATTGATAGCCTTCATGCTCCAGATTTTTCAGGTGTTGCAGAATTTGGCGATAGGTGGGGTCTTGCGGGTCGAGTTCGATACCGAGACTCCGCGCCTTTGCCAGAATATTGCTCAGACCTGCTTGGTCAGAAATCACAATTCGGCGGTTGTTGCCGACTAGCTCTGGCTGGATGTGCTCGTACGTGATGGGATTGCGTTCCACAGCGCTGACATGCAAGCCCCCTTTATGAGCAAAGGCCGAAAGTCCCACATAAGGAGCATGGTCGTCGGGAGCCAGGTTTACTACTTCACTGACATAACGGCTGAGTTGCGTTAACGTCGTCAGTTTTTCGGGAGGTAGGCAGGAGTAACCCAGCTTCAATTGCAAGTTGGGAATCAAAGAGCAAAGATTGGCATTACCACAGCGTTCGCCATAGCCGTTGATCGTGCCCTGCACCATCTGCGCCCCTTCCATTACTGCCGCGATCGCATTGGCCACCGCCATTTCTGTGTCGTTGTGGGTGTGAATACCCAAGGGGGGTAAGGGAGCGTGGAAATCCGCGTTTTGAGCGACTCGACGCTCCCTTAAGCGCTGCTTGACCTCTCGCACAATCTGACTAATTTCGTGCGGCAAGGTTCCGCCGTTGGTGTCACACAAAACTAACCACTCCGATCCTGCCGCGATCGCGGTTTCTAGCGTCTCGATCGCGTAGTCAGGGTTGTGCTTGTAGCCATCAAACCAATGCTCTGCATCGTATATCACCCGTCGCTCCTGGCTGCGAAGGTAGGCGATCGTGTCCTGAATCATCGCTAGATTTTCGGCCAGCGTGGTTTTCAGTCCTTCAGTCACATGCAAATCCCAAGATTTTCCGACGATCGTGACCCAATGGGTACCTGCGGCTAGTAAGGGTTGCAACATGGGATCAGTCGCAGCGGTTCTTCCGGGACGGCGGGTAAAACAAAACGCCACCACTTCTGCCTGAGCCAGTGGTGCTTCTCTGATTTGCCAAAAGAACTGCACATCCTTAGGATTCGCTCCGGGCCAGCCTCCCTCAATAAACGGTACTCCCAGTTGGTCGAGTTGCCGAGCAATGCGGAGTTTATCTTCTAGGGATAGAGATAACCCTTCGCGTTGGGCACCGTCCCGCAGGGTAGTGTCATAAATCCAGAGTTGGGGAGAAGGTTGTGAGGTCATGGAAGCAGCCAAAGCAGAGGAAGGATGGAATAAAAGCGTTTCAAAAAGCGTAAAGAAATTTAAACTTTAAAGCTGTAAGACAATCCGTTGGTTCGCACAGCTTAAAATCATGCCGCAGGTTACAGCTCAAGGAAAAACTTTTATCTGCGATCGCGGAGCCAATCTCCGTCAGGTTTTGCTTCAAAATAGCGTTGCTTTGCATAATGGCAACGCCAGCTTCATCAACTGTCATGGTTTAGGGAGCTGTGGTACTTGTGCCGTTGAGGTCGAGGAGGAAGTCTCAGAAGCTAACTGGCGCGATCGCACTCGGCGGTCTTTGCCACCCCATAACACTAACCAAAATCGCCGACTAGCTTGTCAAACCAAAGTGCTAGGGGATGTGCGAGTCACTAAGTTTGATGGATTTTGGGGCCAAGGCACTCAACCGCTCTGGACTCCAGAGGGATAGACTGAAGAGAGGTTTGGGGAAGAAAAACACCAATGAATGACTTACTAAAAGCTGTGATTGGACTGATAGTTTTCGCTATCTTGCTGGGAGCATTCATTGCCTTGCGCGCTCGTGACTCGACTCAACAGATTGGCGGGTCAGCAAGTCCTAGCCCCAGTGCTTCTCCTGCTACTCAGGTGCGAAGTGTGGGCCAAACCACTCAACGCTCGACCAATCAGCCTGTCACTTCTGCTCCTGCTAGCCAAACTGGTACCGCTGGCACCACAACCACCACAACCACCCAACCCAGTGGCACTTCCGTTACAGGCACCGCCGGATCGAGTGCTGGTAGCGGCACCACAACCACCGCTCCTAGCGCTACGGGCGCAGGTAGTAAGCCAGTTCCAGCGCTTTGGTAATCACGACTTAGTAATTGTGACTCAATTTCAGCTTGCATGAATACAACCAGTGACGTTCTCATCATTGGCGGCGGTATCGTCGGCCTTGCGATCGCGATTGAGCTGAAATTGCGAGGAGCTACGGTAACCATTCTCAGCCGTGATTTTAAGCAAGCCGCCGCTCACGCCGCCGCCGGGATGTTAGCGCCTCAAGCCGAAGGCATCCCCCTAGGCCCGATGCTGGAACTGTGCTTGCGATCGCGCCAACTGTATCCCAACTGGATTCGCAAGCTGGAGGAACTAACCGGAGCTTCAACAGGTTATTGGCCCTGTGGCATTTTGGCTCCAGTCTACGTAGCAGACGCTGAACGGACAGATTTAAGGGAGGCAGCCGCGATCGCTCAAGCCTCCGGAACCGAAGCTCAATGGCTAGATCAAGCTGTAATTCACCAATATCAGGCGGGGCTAGGCTCAGATGTGGTGGGTGGTTGGTGGTTTCCAGAGGATGCTCAAGTGGATAACCGCGCCCTCACCCAAACGCTATGGATTGCTGCCCAAACCCTCGGCGTGAATATTCAGGATGGCGTCAGCGTCCAAGCAATTCAGCAGCAGCAACGCCAAGTCGCCAGCGTTCAAACTTCGGTGGGAGATTGGCAAGCCAAGCATTATGTTTTAGCCATAGGGGCTTGGTCGAATGAACTGTTGCCAATTCCAGTGCAGCCTCGCAAGGGCCAAATGTTAGCTGTTCAGTCACCCGACTCAGCCTCAGGGTTACCTTTACGACGAGTTTTGTTTGGCTCCGATTTGTATATCGTGCCGCGCCAAGATGGTCGGATTATTATTGGAGCCACCAGTGAGGAGGTTGGTTTTACCCCCAACAACACCCCCGCAGGCGTTCAAGAGTTACTGGCACGAGCGATCCGGCTGTATCCAGCCCTACAAGATTTTGCTTTACAAGAGTTGTGGTGGGGCTTTCGGCCTGCAACTCTAGATGAATTGCCGATTCTAGGGGCGAGTGCTTGCGCTAACCTGCTACTCGCTACCGGGCACTACCGCAACGGCATTTTACTGGCACCAATTACAGCTCAACTGATTGCCGATGCGATCGCCCAACAACCCGATCCACTGTTGGAGCATTTTAGTTGGCAGCGCTTTCATCAAACGAAACCCTCAACTCCCCCTGCTTCGTTGGCAGCTTCCTCAACTCCTGCTGCCCTTAGTTCTTCCACCCACGTTCTCCCAAGGTCTAATTCTGTGTTGACTCACGCTGTTCCTGCCTTAGCTCAAGCCGATATCACGACGCTAGATAGCCCCTTAGTGATTGCTGGGCGATCCTTTCGCTCCCGCTTGATGACGGGGACTGGCAAATATCGCAGCATTGCCGACATGCAGCAGAGTGTCGTGGCGAGTGGTTGTGAAATTGTGACGGTGGCGGTGCGACGAGTACAAACCAAAGCCCCAGGCCATGAAGGTTTAGCTGAAGCACTGGACTGGAGCAAAATCTGGATGTTGCCCAACACCGCAGGCTGCAAAACCGCAGAAGAAGCGATCCGAGTTGCCCGCTTAGGGCGAGAAATGGCAAAACTCTTGGGCCAGGAAGATAATAATTTTGTCAAATTGGAAGTAATTCCAGACACCAAATACCTGCTACCCGACCCCATCGGCACTCTAGAAGCGGCCGAGCAACTGGTTAAAGAAGGGTTTGCCGTGTTGCCCTACATCAATGCTGACCCACTGCTAGCCAAGCGATTAGAAGAAGTAGGATGTGCGACGGTGATGCCTTTGGGTTCGCCGATTGGCTCTGGGCAGGGCATCAAAAATGCTGCCAATATCCAAATCATTATTGAGAATGCCCAAGTGCCTGTCGTCGTAGATGCAGGTTTAGGCGCACCCAGTGAAGCCGCCCAAGCAATGGAAATGGGGGCTTCAGCTTTACTAATTAATACCGCGATCGCCGAAGCGCAGAATCCGGTAGCAATGGCCAAAGCTATGGGCTTAGCAGCAGAGGCAGGTCGTCTAGCTTACCTAGCAGGTCGTATTCCGGTGAAAAGCCACGCTAGCGCTAGCTCACCCCTCACGGGCACCATTACTCAGTAAATCTAAAGTAAATTTGAGCATTTTTTAGTTTCTAACTTAGGAGCGAGAGTATCTTCCTAATTTTTGTTACAGTTAGTTAATACAAAAACTGAGGGTTTTGTTCATGCGTTATACGACCGAGGAAGGTGGACGCTTAAATAACTTCGCTGTTGAGCCGAAGATGTATCAAGCAGAACCACCCACTAAATCCCAACAAAGAAACTCCCTTATCTTGGGAGCTTTAGGAATGGTTTTAGTCGGTGGGCTCGTTTTTGTCGCCTTCTCCGTATCCAACCTAGGCTAGAAAAAATCAGCTTTAAACTTTCAAAATATAAACCTGAGTCAGGTGCTGCTTATTTTATGAGCAACCTGGCTTTTTGCTATGGTTGGCTGCGATAGGAAGACGTTTAGCGCGATCGCTCTACATTAAAAGTTCGTCAAAATCAAGCTTTAGTCCTGAATCGAGCTTGAGGAATTTGAAGAGTGTTATACCTCCAGATTTCCTCGCCACGATTAAGGGTATTGTTGGTGCAACTAGCTGATCGCCACTCCCCATTGCTCCGCATGACTGGGCCGAATCAAACCAGTTCACATTTGAATCGGCAAAGTTACCAGCGTTTAAAACGAGCGCTGAGTTTACACTTACGCCGTCAAATTTTTGTGGCGGTCTGCGATGATCTAGCCCTACGAAATCGCTTGGCGGCTCGGCTCCATGCGGAACTCGCCTATCCCGCTGCTTCGACAACCACGCGTAACCCTGAAGAGGCTGGGCTTGCTTCAGATTATCCCCGACTGGTTACACTCAACCTCAATCTCAACGATCCTAATCCGATCGCTCAAGTGACTCAGTGGTTAGCTCGTCATCCTTTACCCAAGGGATCAGGAACAGAGCCACTGACCCCTAGCTTCCAAATCTTGGGGACTGAGCGACTGACGCGACAATCGGCTGCGGTACAGCGGTTGTTTCTCAGCTATTTACAAGGGTGCGATCGCAGCTTGCCCACGTTAGAAGCAAGCTTGTTGCTGTGGGTGCCGCATCCTTGGTTTCGGGCCATTCAACAGTCTGCCCCTGAGTTTTGGGGTTGGCGCACTGGCGTGTTTGAGTTTGTCGGAGAACCTACACCACTTTCAGTCGTTTCTGAGCAACCCAAGCGCCGTCATTCAGACCAAGTAGCCTCCACCCATCAGCCAACGAAGAAGCGTCCCCAGCCAGCGATCGCGTCTACTTCTGACGTTGCCCATCCTCCAGTTACGCCTGCCAATCAGAAACCTGTAGATGTGCCCATTAGTTTACGGGATTTATTGGCTGATGAGTTGGCCTTTGGAGACTTGGTGGATGACTTAGAAACCACAGCAGCTCCAGCAGGAACAACAGAAAGTACAGGCGATCGCTTGACTGCCGACCCAGTTTCTCCTCCGCCCAACTCCTGGAGCGTTCACGTTCCGACTGCTGCCGCGCCAACCAACCAGGTTACAGCCAACAGCCTGCATGCCCGCTCTGGATTTCACTCAGAATCACCCGCCTCAGAACCGCAGCCTCTGCGTACGGTTGCTACAGAGCCTCAATCCCCATCGATTACCGCTCCAGCAGCAAACTCATCAGAGTTAGACAAGGCACCTACAGAAGCTCCTCTTCCATCAATTGCGCCGGAACTTGTCAATTTAGTTCTGACAGCGGCAATTCAAGAGGTTGGGGGGGCAACAGCGCTACGAGCCAATGCTCCGGTTCCGTCTCTCTCTCGTCTTAGTGCTACCTTGCCTGCCCCTGTAGTGGCTGCTCTGGAGGACTTTCCGCCTTTGCGGATGTTGCGGCATCTAGAGCAGTTACATCAACAGCAAGCAGAAACTACAGGGTTAGCTGTCACCTACCGAACTCTTGGTAATTTTTATCGCGATCGCATTGAGCAAGGACACAACTCTCCTCAACAATTGGCGATCGCCATTCAAGCTTATGAGCAAGCCTTAATTCACCTAGAAGAGTCTTCGGCTTTAGTTCCAGATATTCTCAATGACTTAGGCAATCTCTACTGGATGTTGTCCCGGTTTCCGCCCAACCCGGAACAACGGTTGCCTTATTTAGAGCAAGGCATCGCGGCCTATCACCTGGCGCTGACTCATGTAAGTTCTGAGCAGCAACCGCAATCCTACGCCATGATTCAGAATAATTTGGGAGCCGCCTATGGAGATTTAGCTCGTTACCGAGAGCCGATCGAGAACCTACAATGCTCGATCACAGCTTACGAGGAAGCGTTGCGACATCGCAAACGGGACGTAGAACCTTTGAAGTATGCTTCCACTCAAAATAACCTGGGTACGGCTTACTGGCACTTGGCACAACACCATCAACCTGCTCTACATCTGAAGCAAGCCATCGTTGCTTACACCGAGTCACTCAGCTTCTACAACCCAGAGCAGGAGCCGTTGCATTACGCCATGCTCCAAAACAATTTGGGCACGGCTTATTGGAATTTAGCCCAGCATGAGCAACCGGAAGAGTTTCTCAATTTGGCGATTAGTTGCTACCGCATCGCCTTGATTTACCGCACCGTAGAAGTTAATCCTGCTGCCTATGCAGCGACTCAAAACAATTTGGGCACCGCTTATTGGCACCTGGCTAGCCGTTCCAAAGAACAACCAGAAGCCCAACAACAAGCTTTACAGTGCGCGATCGCAGCCTACGAAGCAGCTTTAGCCATTGTTGAACAAATAAACCAAACGCCTAATGGTGCTGGCGCTAAACTGACCTTTGACGTGTTCGCAACTCACAACAACCTAGGTTTAGCCCACTACCAAGTAGCGACCGATCAGGCGGGCGCTATTCCGGTGCCTGCTAAGTCTGCTCATTTAGAAGCGTCTCTGCGTCACCATCTGCAAGCATTACAAGGATGGCAGCACCAACCTGATTTTCATCAAACAGCGCTAGGCTATGTCCTGCAAACGGTACGGGCTTTTTACAGCGAGTGTGGTCTGCAAGGCCAGAACTTAGCGCTATCTCTATTACCAGGTCATTTATTACCTGAAATTTTGCCACGGCTCTAAGGACAACCGCTCTAGGCCCAAGCAGGACTTAGGCATCAAAGTAGCGATCGGGATGGAGAGAAGAGGGTACGCCCAAGACGGGACAAGGGCTATTAGCGCTCAAGGTTCGGACAATGGAGTTCTTGGGAGAGTCACAACCCAACCACAACAGCACTGCCGATTCTGCTTTAGCAACACTCCGCAATTCCTGAGCGACTTGCCCAAATCGTAGGTGCGTTTTCAGGGAACCACGCCACTCGTTAGCTAGACAGCGGGCTTGCCACAAAATTCGGTCTGCCTGCTCAAATTGGTCTACTTGGCAAAGGGGATAATTGCCGAATGGTAGCCCGGTATCTTCTAGGGTTGGTTCAGCTAGAGTTGCGATCGCGCCTTCCCGCTCCGAAGTGGCATTAGAGGTTGCGCTAGAGGCCGCACTATAAGTATCAGGTGCCACCAGTGCCTTAGCTAGCTGCGCCTGGCGCTGAGAAGATTTCTTGCCAGTTCTGACTGGGCGAAAATCGGTTGTAGTGGGAATGCTATCTAGACAGTCAGTGGGATTGATGACATAGACCACCTGCACGGTCACTTGGCGACGAGTCGCTAAACGAGTTTGGTGAGCAATCCACAGGGTCAAATCCAAAGCGGTCTGACTCTTCGGGGAGCTGTTGTAGCCCACCACCAAATTAATTTCAGCATCAGCTCCAGACGCTGCTTCTGGACGGTTAGCCTGGAGGTGCCGTTTAGTAGCCCGCCGAGCCTGGCCTGGCAAATGCAATTTACCGGAAGAGCGATCGCCCTTGGGCCGCTGAGGCAACAGCAGAATTTGCTCGATTAAGTCAGTTGAACCCAGTGCGCCCTGTAGCCGCACCAACATTGGCATAATATTCACGATAAAAACCTCTCCAGACTACTTGTTTCGAGAGGTGGGCCAGGAAACAGACATCATCAACTCTGAGAGAAATCTCTTAGGGGAATCTGATATCTGCTAGGAGACCGCAATGACCGTTGCTATCAAAAGCCTGCGTCCTAGGTACTCCTCCCACTGCCGACGGAGTTAGCTGACGGGCTAAGACTGGAAGGTGTCTCTCTCAAATTAATCTTTGAGATTAGCCCCAAAAATCGGTTCCTCCGTTCCAGACGAAACAGCATTCAAGTTTTCACCTTGATGCCTATTAATCCGGATTAGGCTACCCACTGAATGTTTTAATGAACGCCTTTTTGATGTAAGAAATGCCATCAAAAGACGGTTCTATTTCAGAGCAAAGATTGTGCTCAGATGTGATTTAAATAACGTTAAGAAATCCTTCACCAACACGGTTGTATGAGGAATTCCTTATCCGAGGTTGATTGAACCCTTCATCCTTGAGACAATATAGCTCACGTTAAACCGCATGGTCATCTACCTAAAAGCAGTAGCCAAGTTTACGATCAATCAGATATTTGCCGCTGTATCCTCGGTTGCTATTCGCCAGAAATGTATGTATAAAGTGGCGATCGCGGTCTGATTGGCCCTAGATTAAGCTGAAAAATAGTCAAGCTTTAATCACAATCAATTATTAAGATTCTTGAATGCAATAACTGACTTGGCTCAACCTCCTCGTAAGGTGACGAGGTTGATCTTAGCAAACAGCTTTAGTAGCTGCGGTTTACAATTGAAAAGATGAATTGTAGGCCAATTTCTCGCGAAATTTTGCCTCTTGAGTATAGATCTCAACCTGATTGGAACTTAGTGCGTGAACGTTTCCTCTACTCTGCCAGAACTAAATTTACGAGAGCTGTTTCCCTTTGAATTAGATGCGTTTCAGTATCAAGCGATCGCGGCTCTGAATGCGGGGCGATCGGTCGTAGTCTGTGCGCCAACGGGGTCAGGCAAAACGTTAATTGGCGAGTATGCCATCTATCGCGCTCTGGCTCAGGGGCGACGAGTGTTCTACACCACTCCGCTCAAAGCATTATCCAATCAAAAGTTACGAGATTTTCGCGATCGCTTTGGCTCTGAGCAAGTCGGGCTGCTGACAGGAGATGTATCGATCAACCGGGAAGCACCCATTTTGGTCATGACGACCGAAATCTTCCGCAACATGCTTTACGGCACCCCGATCGGTGAAGTTGGCACCTCAATGGTTGGTGTAGAAGCGGTGGTTTTAGACGAATGCCACTACATGAACGATCGCCAGCGGGGCACCGTTTGGGAAGAATCGATTATCTACTGCCCACCAGATGTGCAGCTAGTCGCGCTGTCAGCCACCGTTGCCAACAGCGATCAGCTTACGGATTGGATCGGTCGAGTTCATGGCCCCACAGAGCTGATCTATTCAGATTTCCGACCCGTTCCTTTGCGCTTTCACTTCTGTAACCCCAAAGGCTTATTTCCTCTACTCAGCCAAGATCAAAAAAAGATCAACGCCCGCCTCAAACCTAAAGGAGGCCGAGGCCAACGCAAGCGGGAAGACGAGCCTGGGCTGGCTTATGTGGTCAGCCAGTTGCAGCAACGGGATATGCTCCCAGCCATTTATTTCATCTTCAGCCGTCGTAATTGCGATCGCGCCATTACCCAAGTCGAGCATTTATCCTTGGTCAACGAGGCGGAAGCGGCAAAGCTGAAACACCTGATTGATGAGTTTTTGATGCGACACCCTGACGCTGGGCGGGCTGGGCAGATTGAGCCGCTCTACCGGGGTATTGCCGCCCACCACGCTGGAATTTTGCCTGCCTGGAAAGGCTTAGTTGAAGAACTCTTTCAGCAAGGGCTGATCAAGGTGGTCTTTGCCACTGAAACCTTGGCCGCTGGCATCAACATGCCTGCCCGGACCACAGTGGTTTCTAGCCTCTCCAAGCGCACCGATTTGGGACATCGCCTCCTCAATCCCTCAGAATTTCTCCAGATGTCGGGTCGAGCGGGCCGACGAGGAATGGATGAGTTAGGGCATGTCGTCACGGTGCAAACTCCCTTTGAGGGGGCCAAAGAAGCCGCATACTTAGCCACAGTCGGAGCTGATCCGTTGATCAGCCAATTTACTCCCAGCTATGGCATGGTCCTAAACTTGCTGCAAACTCACACCTTAGAAGAAGCGCAAGAGCTGGTTGAGCGCAGTTTTGGGCAATATCTCGCCACGCTGTCTTTGCGGCCCCAACAGCAGGCGATCGCTGATCTAACTAAAGAGCTTGAGCAACTTCAAGCTCAGCTCGAACTGGTTGATCCACAACTATTTTCGAGTTACGAAAAGCTACAAGAGCGCCTGAAAGAAGAACGCCGCCTACTGAAAATTTTGCAGCACCAAGCCCAGGAGATGCAGTCGGGTGACATTGCTGTAGCACTCTCATTTGCGATCGCGGGCACCGTACTGGGGCTGAAGGGAGAGAACGTCCCTACCGCCGACCCAATCCCAGCGGCTCTGGTGATGAAAACTCCAGGTTCTGGCCAATTTCCTTATCTCGTTTGCTTGGGTCAAGATAATCGCTGGTATGTCGTAGCGGTGGGAGATGTCGTCAGCTTGCGAGCCGAGATTCCTCGCATTAAGGCAGTAGACAACCTCACCCCCCCGGCTGAGATGCCCCTGAAACCAGGACAATGCCGCAAAGGCAGCGAAGAAACAGGAGCGATCGCCCGACAAATTCCTCCTGTGCCTTCGCTCCTCGAAACTGCCCCAGAAGTCCAAGCCCAACTCGAACGCTTGCAAGCGGTGCAAACCCAACTAGAGGCGCATCCCCTACATCAATGGGGCAATTCTGCCACGCTCTTAAAGCGGCAGCGCCGAGTCCAGAATTTGCAAGAAGATATTGCTCAACGCCAAGCCAAGTTAGAGCAGCTATCCCACCAGCATTGGGAAGAGTTTGTTCACTTGATTGAGATTTTGCAGACGTTTGGCGGCTTGGATGGCTTAACTCCGACTGTTCTGGGCCAAGCAGCAGCAGCCATTCGTGGAGATAACGAGTTATGGCTGGGCATCTCCCTCATGTCGGGAGAACTCGATGATCTGGACCCGCACCATTTGGCCGCCGCTTGTGCTGCTTTGGTCACAGAGGTCTCGCGTCCTGACAGTTGGACTCGCTACCAAGCTTCCTCGGCAGTTGAAGAAGCGCTGGGTGGTTTACGGGGTTTACGACGGCAGTTATTCCAGGTGCAACGACGGCATCAAGTGGCTTTACCCGTTTGGCTAGAAGACGAGCTGATTGCTTTAGTCGAGCAGTGGGCTCTGGGAGTGGAATGGGCGGAACTGGGAGAAAACACCAGTTTGGATGAAGGAGACGTAGTACGAATTTTGCGGCGGACTTTAGATTTCCTTTCGCAAATTCCCCATGTCCCACATCTGCCAAATTCGCTGCGCCAGAATGCCTACCGAGCTATCCAGTTAATCGATCGCTTCCCAGTCAATGAGGCGGTTGAGTAGGAGATACTGCAACCCTGAGTGTTGGATGTCAAGGTCTACTTGAGCGATGCCACGGTTTGCACTCAGGAACTAGCAAGGGTAGGATGAACAACGGGGTAAAGCTCTACACAGAATTTAATCGGGCAGGGGTGCAGAGATCGTTGAGCTTTTGAGCCTATTTAGGGAACCCTTCAAATTGAAATAAGTCTTAAAGTCTTGCTCCTAGAAGGCTCCAGTTTCTCCCTGGCAATAGCTGTGGGAAGTCGCTTGTGGCTGTTATAGCCGCTTTAGGAGCTGGTTTTTTCGCATGCATGGTTTTCATAGCAATTTGCAACAGAAGCTGTGGCCCTGGTTCCAGCGATCGCTTTGCTCTCAGTCAGTTATTTTGGATGTTGCCGATCTAGTGATGCATCAAAGGCGCTCAACTCGTTCAACTCGTTTACTTTTGAATCTGATGAGCAAGAGTCGGCTAGCGACTAGTGTTTGTTTAGGCTTGTTGCTGCAATGTCTCGTGTTGCTCTCCCCAGCAGTTGCCGAGCGGGTATCCCTAGGAGTGGCACGCAGCTCAGATAATGCGGCTGACTGGGAAAGTATTACCACTCGGCTGCAAGCTGCTAAAGTCGGTTATCGCGTGATTGATTTCCAACAGGTACAGCGAGCCGCTGACCTCAACGGCATCAGCGTGCTATTTCTGCCCAATGTGGAAACAGTTACAGAAGCGCAAGCGATCGCCTTAGAAGAGTGGATGAGTCGAGGCGGACGGGTGGTCGTTAGTGGCCCGGTCGGTCGGTTGTCGCCTTTAGGGGTACGGCAAGCCCTGCGATCGCTCTTGGGTGCTTACTGGGCCTATCCTCTTTCGGAACCCACGGGTTTGCAAACCATCACGAGGCAACCCCAGTCTTGGGCGCGCAAAGGTCAAGCGGCCAGTAGCCTCTGGGGAGGTGTGATTATGCCTTCTAGCCTCAGCAGCCAAACGATTGCGACTTGGAAAAGTGCTACAGGAGTTAATCCTGCTGTCACTGCCACTGGAGCGCCCAGTGACAACCCACCTGCGATCGTGACCACGGAGCGATCCACTTTCTTTGGTTGGAATTGGGGTCGGCGCTCTTCAGGCTCTGCTGAGTTTGATGGTACTTGGCTCCGGGCCGCTTTGAGCCGCTATGGTGAGGTGCCAGTCGTTATAGTTCCTATCGCAGCAGCGCCACCGCCTGCAACTCCAACTAACAGCACAGCCCCACAACCCACGGTAGGTAACAGCACTCTCAGCCTTCCTCTCACCTCCACACCACCAACAGGCTCCACGGCGTTGCGTCAGGCACCTACCCAGTCAGGCAACGACCCCGCCGAGCAGGTAGCGCCCCCAGGTATAGAAGTTGAGCCAGGGGCACTCCCCATCGCCACGCTCGAAGCGATCGCAATGCGCCAAGAGCTAGAGAATTTGATCGGCAGAGTGGCAAGCGCTCTCCTCACTGCCAATGCCGCTAACAGCTCTGCTCAGACAGCTAGCTCAATCTCTACATCCAATAACACAACCGCATCCAGCTTAGTTGCCAGTAGCAAGGAGTTTGTTGCCGCTACGCCTACTGAAACTTCAGCCACGGCTGCTTCCTCTGACCCGGTTCAAGTTGTAGCCACGGCTCGCCAAGGGCTGCAAAAATTTTCTCAATTAGTAGCACAAGGAGATTACCGCAAAGCTCGTAGCCAGTGGATTCAAACTCGACGATTCCTTTGGGATAACTATCCCACTGAACGGTTACGGGCTCAACCGGAAATTCGTGCTATATGGCTGGACCGAGGCACCATTGTCCGAGCGGGCTCCGAGCAAGGACTCGCAGCTTTATTCGATCGCTTGGCAGCATCGGGCATTAACACAGTTTTCTTTGAAACCGTTAATGCAGGCTATACCATTTATCCCAGCCAAGTAGCACCACAACAGAACCCGCTCACCCGTGGCTGGGACCCGCTAGCCGCTGCCGTCAAGCTGGCTCATGCTAGAGGCATGGAGCTCCATGCCTGGGTTTGGGCCTTTGCTGCTGGCAACGAGCGCCACAACTTGCTGCTAAATCTTCCTAAGGATTACCCAGGGCCAGTCATTTCAGCCCATCCAGACTGGGCCAACTACGACAACCGGGGTCGCATCATCCCAGCGGGCCAAGAGAAACCATTTCTTGATCCAGCTAATCCTGAAGTACGGCGTTATTTGCAGCAACTCCTCAACGAGATTGCTAGCCGCTATCAAGTTGATGGCATTCAGTTAGACTACATTCGCTATCCTTTCCAAGATCCAGCGGCTGGTCGCACTTACGGTTATGGCAAAGCCGCTCGTCAGCAATTTCAGCAATTTGCTGGCGCTGACCCTCTCAAAATCTCTCCTAGCGATCGCAACCTATGGCAGCGCTGGACTAACTTCCGCACCCAACAAATCGACAGCTTTGTAGCCGAAACCTCACAGCAATTACGTCGAGCAAAACCTAATTTGGTCATGTCAGTCGCGGTGTTTCCCCTACCGCAGCACGAACGCATCCAGAAGCTGCAACAGCATTGGGAAACTTGGGCAGAGCGGGGAGATATTGATTTGGTCGTGCCGATGGCGTACGCAATGGATACCAATCGCTTCCAACGCTTAGTCCAGCCTTACCTAACTTCCAGCAAGCTCAATTCAACCTTGATCATGCCAGGAATCCGGCTGTTGAACCTGCCCGAAGCGGTGGCGATCGATCAAATTCAGGCGCTACGAGACTTGCCCTCTGGGGGTTATGCTCTATTTGCAGCTGAGAACTTCAACGATCGCTTGCAAACCATCTTTCAAAAAACTCAAGGACCCATTCAACGAACTCCCAAAGAGCCTGTCCCTTATCGTCAACCTTTTGCGGCGGCAGCGGTACGTTACACAGCTCTGCAACGTGAGTGGAATTTCCTTCAAGGGCAAAAGCAACTTTGGATGCGGGAACCTGCTTTAAGCCGTTGGCAAAATCAATCAAAAGCCTTAGACCAAGCGCTCCAAGCTCTAGCCGAACGTCCCGGACGCGATCGCTTAAAAACTGCCAAACGAGAATTGACTAACTTCCGGGCTCAATTTAGCAGTTGGATGAACTTATACGCCCTAGAGCATCGTTACCAAGTAGACGCTTGGGAACACCGTCTAGACACCATCGACACCCTATTGAACTACGGCGATCGCGTGACGCTTAACTCAACGCCCAACCGCTCTGCTAATAGGTAAACCCATTACTACTCCTTGAGTCGGCTGAGAAGCAAAAGCTTGGTTTCAACTGAGGGGCAAGGCGATCGCAAACTTCGTTCCTTGACCAGGTTCAGAGGTGAAACTCAAATGGCCTGCGTGTTTTTCCTCGACAATTTGTCGAGCGATCGACAATCCTAAGCCTGTACCCTTACCCACGGCTTTGGTCGTGAAAAATGTCTGAAAAGCTCTTGGCTGCAACTCTGACGGCATCCCCGCTCCGTTGTCAGAGATATAAACAACAATCTGCTGATCAACCAGAACGGTTTGAATCAAGATCTGAGGTGTAGCAGGCAGCGCTTCCTCCAAAGCATCAATTGCATTGGCCAGAATGTTCATAAACACTTGGTTAAGTAGCCCTAGATAACATTCCACCGGAGGTAATTCACCATAGTGCTTAACCACCTCAATGGCAGGACGGTGCTGCTCCTTACCCGCTACTCGCACACTCCCAGCCTTCAAGCGGTGGCGCAAAATCGTTAAGGTGCTCTCTAAGCCATCATGTAAATCAGCTCGCATTTTCACGGTGGCATCCGAGCGAGAAAAAGTTCTCAAAGAAATTGAGATGTCTTTAATTCTCTCTGTACTCAATTTCATAGAATGGAGCAGCTTCGGCAAATCCTCTAATGCAAACTCAACGTCAATATCGCCTAAGGTTTGCTTCAACTGCAAAGCCGCTTCAGGACAAGCCTGCTGATAAAACTCAATAACCTTCGTGATCTCAGTGACATACTCAAACGCTGGTGCCAAGTTGCTGACAATACAGCCGATGGGGTTGTTCAGTTCGTGAGCAATACCCGCAACTAGTTGTCCCAAGGCAGACATTTTTTCGCTCTGCACCAGTTGCACTTGGGAGCGTTGCAAATCTTGTAAAGCATTAGAGAGTTCAGCAGTCCGCTCTGTTACTCGCTCTTCTAGGACTGCCGCCGAGTGCTGAAGTTGAGCATTTTTCTCTTCTAAAGCTTTCGTCAGTTGCCGCAGTTGTAAATGAATATTGACCCTAGCCATCACCTCCTGCTCTTCAAAGGGTTTGGTGATGTAGTCTACTGCTCCTAATGACAAACCTTTCACCTTGCTTTCACTATCCGCCAGAGCCGTCATAAAAATCACGGGAATCGCTTGGGTGGATGAATCAGCTTTCAAGCGAGTACAAGTTTCAAAGCCGTCTATCCCTGGCATTTGAATATCTAGCAAAATGAGTTCGGGTAATTGTTGCTGAGCAATATTAATGGCGCTGACTCCATCCATTGCTACCCGCACTTTTAGACCTACTTGTTTGAGTGCTTGAGACAACACCGACAAGTTGGTGGAGTTGTCATCCACAATCAAAATAAATCCGGTCGATTGGTCATACATAGCTGATAAGCAGTGTTTGTTAAAAGTGAAGCTGTTAAAGCGGCAAAATAGATTTAAGTCAGCAGTCTGGGGCATCACTCTGGCATGGACTGCTTGAGCAAAGTCGTAAGTGCGTTTAGTTCACAGCCTTCAGCTAGCTCCGTTACTTTGCGGGCAAAGGGAACCAGTTGAGGATCGGCCTGTTCTAGTCGCTGAGCTGTCTCTATAATGCCGTCCAGATCTCCCATCGCTAACAGTTGGTGTAGGTGTTGCAATTCTTCTGCGGCTGGGAGTTTCCAGGTTGAATCTATACTCTCAGCTGGATCGACGGTTGCACCTAGCTGATCCAGCTTATGGTCATAAATCCATTCCAGTTGTAGGTAGTGTTGCATCCATTGCAATAAGGTTTCAGTCTGAATCGGCTTGGGTAAAAATTCATTGGCACCCGCTGTCATGCTCCTATATTCGTCTGTCTCAAAAGCACTCGCGGAAGAAGCAATCACAGCCGTATTTCTGAACTGAGAGAGCTGCCGTAAATGTCTAAGCATTTCAAAGCCATCCATGACTGGCATGACTAAGTCGGTGACGATCAGGTCAGGGCGTATAGCAACTGCTGTATCTAATCCTTCTTGGCCATTGTTTGCTTCAATCACCTCGAAACCGATTGGTTCTAGTAGGCTCGCTAAAACAGAACGATTTTCCCAGCGATCGTCAATGACTAAGATTTTGCGTCTGGCTCCCTGATAACCTACAATCGTGCCTTGCTGAGCTGTCCTAGCGGCAGCAGCCCAATTTTCCGCTTCTGGCAGATCTGCATCGAACCAAAATTTGCTGCCTCGGCCAAAGTTGCTTTGTACTTCCAGGCTGCTACCCATCAATCCCACAATTTTTTGGCTGATTGCCAAGCCTAGTCCAGTTCCTTCAGATTGCCTTCTGACATCTCCCACTTGCTCGAAGGGTAGGAAGATTTTCTTCACTTGCTCTAGTGTCATTCCTACGCCTGTGTCTTCTACGAGGAAGCGAATTCGCCAAGGAGAGGCATCTGTCTCGAGTTTGGCCTTCTGGCTATTGGTTCCTGGTACGGCTTGCACTTCCACCCGAAAAGTCACCTTGCCGCTATCAGTAAACTTGATGGCATTTCCCAACAGGTTGATCAGTACTTGGCGCAGTCGCTTTTCATCAGCTCGAATCCCAGTTGGCAACTCTGCATCTGGCTGATAAACAAAAGTGATCTGTTTCTGCTCTGCTCGAATTCGACAAATTTCGGCAATGCTTTGGAGGAAGGACGGAAAATGGAATTCGCTATGACTCAAATCCATTTTTCGAGCTTCAATTTTGGCTAAATCGAGGATGTCGTTGATTAGCATCAACAAGTGAGAGCCACACTGATGAATGATGCTGATGCCTTTGCGCCCCTTATCGGTCATGGATTCGGTGCGCTGGAGGATCTGGGTGTAGCCGAGAATGCCATTGAGAGGAGTGCGTAACTCGTGGCTCATGTTGGTGAGGAACTCGCTCTTGGCTTTGTTGGCGCTATCGGCGACTTCTTTGGCATTTTTAAGTTCTGCGGTGCGCTCTTCCACTCGCTGTTCTAAGGCTTGGTTGGTATTTTCTAGCGCTGTAAAGGAGTCTCGTAGTTGTTGGGCCATGCGATTGAAAGATTGAGCCAGAACAGTAAGTTCTTTGACTCCAGAAACCTCGATTTTTTGGTCAAGTTCACCCTGGGCGATCGCCTCTGAAGCCTGACTGAGCCGCAAAATCGGTCGGGTGATCCAGCGAGAGGTGTAGATCCCCAGGAGCGTAGCCAACCCCAACGCACCAAGGCAAAGCCAAATCGTGTTGATGGTATTGGCGTTAATCTGGCCCATGAAATCTGATTCGGGCATGGCAACTACGACGAGCCAATCTAAGCCCCACTCATCCTGCCAGCGGTTCACCTGGACAAACTGACGCTGGCCGTTTAGTCGGAAGTCTAGCTGATGCTGATTTTGAATTGTTTTCAGGTCACCAAAGCGATCGCCTAAATATTTAGAGGTGGCTTGAATTAAAGCATCTTGGCTTTCTACCCCTCGGAGTCTTTGCGGCTTCTCATTTACCACGGAGAAGACTGGGCGATCGCTGGAACTCGCAACCAAAAAGCCATCACGCTCCAAGATAAAAATTTTGCTGGACTGGCTGACTTGGATTTGTCGTAGGAAATCTCCAATTTGAGATAACCTCTGCTCTACGCCAACACTGCCAATCAGCTGGCCTGTTTTGTCATAAATCGGACGACTGGTCGCGATCGACAGGGGATACGAGTTAGTTTCCCATTGGTAAATTTCACTCCATCCTGGCTTACCCGTTTCAACGCCTTTGGCATACCAGCCTTCTTTTTGATATTGGTAATCTTTAGTGCCCGGAAAGGATTGGACTGGTTGACCCTGGTCATTCGTCGCATAGTTATACAGGTCTGTGCTGCCGTAGCGCTTTGGCAAAACTAGACTGATATCGGGGTTGCCATGCTTCGGAATTGAAGACTCGCGATAGTAACCAGAGGCGATGAATTCTCCTGTTTTAGAACCGTACAGAATGTAGCCAACGTTATAGATTTTTACCTGTTTAGAGAAAAATTGCGCCAAGCGGTCAGCGTCTGCTGGATTCAGCAAACCTAAATCAATTTGCTCGCCATCGATTTGGGTCAGATACCGAGTGGTGGCCGCATAATTATCGAGGTGCTGATTGACGCGATTACTTACCTCTGTTTCTAATCGGGTTGCCAACTCATTCACCGCTTTTTGTCCGTTTCGCAGTGATAAGTAGCCTGTCAGCCCCACCGCTACAAAAATCTGTAGGATGAATGGAACTACTAAAACTGTCCTGAGCGGAACTTTTCCAGAGGCTTTAACTACGGCACTCGGTATAGAATTAGACAACATAGCTCAGCGATCACTGAAGTCAGGATATGTTTCTATAGTTCCCACCCTGTCAAAAAACACCCTCACCATTAAGAAAATCTGTATTTATTGTTACTTTCTAGTTTTGAAAAAACCTGTGTCCTAACCGTTTTACCCAAAGCTTAGACTTCCTTTCATAACCATGGCCGATCAAGCTGATATCCGAATTTGTTTTGTCGGAGACTCCTTCGTCAATGGCACTGGCGACCCAGAATGCCTAGGTTGGACGGGTAGAATCTGCGCTGCGGCTAGTCATAATAACTACAACGTCACTTACTACAACCTAGGGATTCGGCGTGAGACTAGTGCGGATATTCGCGATCGCTGGCAGCAAGAAGTAGAGCGTCGTCTTCCAGCAAGTTGCGATCGCCGAGTTGTGTTTTCGTTCGGGGTGAACGATACCACGATCGAAGATGGCAAGCCGCGCGTTGACCCCAAGGATTCGATCAAAAATGCGCGTCAGATTTTGGCTGAAGCACGGCGATCGCTGCCTGTGTTGATGGTAGGGCCACCCCCTGTGGCTGATGCTGAGCAAAATCAAAGAATTATTGATCTGTCAGGGCAGTTAGGTGCGCTTTGTCAGGGGCTTGAGGTGCCGTTTTTGGAAATTGCGGGTCCACTGCGAAATTCTGAGGTTTGGATTTCAGAGGCGATCGTCAATGATGGGGCACATCCGAGAGCGGCGGGTTATGCGGAGTTGGCGGAGTTGGTGCAGAGTTGGTCGGCTTGGCGGGGTTGGTTTCCTGATCGGGGCTAAACATTGGTTTATGACACGATTCTCTGTGACACGCTCAGGATCTCTGAAACCGACCCTTGGGAGATTCTCCCCCAAACCCCCAATTGAGGGACAGCTGCGTCCCCCAAACCCCCTCCAGAGTGCAAGGCTGTCTCAAGCTAGACTTAGTTCTCTGAGCTTGAGCCGAAGCGGTAGCCTCGACCGTAGACGGTGTGGATGAGGGGGGTTTCGTTTTCGGCTTCGATTTTGCGGCGGAGGAGGCGAATCTGAGCGGCTAGGACGTTGCTGCCTGGTTTTTGGTCGGTGTCACCCCAGAGATATTCGTGGATTTGTTGGTGGGTGAGCAATTGGCCTGGATGCCGCATCAGGTATTCCAACAATTGGCTTTCCTTTTCGGAGAGATCGATCGAGCGACCTTGGCGGTACGCTAACTGGTTTTCGCGATCGAGTTCTAAATCTTCGACTCGCAGGCGGGAGGGTGCGGTGGTGGGTTCTAGGGTGGCGGGGCGACGGAGTAGAGCCCGTACGCGAGCTAGCAGTTCTCGCAGTTCAAAGGGTTTGATTAGATAGTCATCGGCTCCTGCATCTAAGCCTTGAACGCGATCGTCTAGGGTGTCTTTAGCCGTGAGAAACAAAACTGGGGTGGTGTCGCCTTGCGATCGCAACTTCTGGCAAATCTCTAAGCCCGTTTGCTGTGGCAACATCCAGTCCAGAATCAGCAAATCGTAGTGCCCCTGCGTTGCCAAATTTCCTCCTGCGGCTCCGTCATAGGCTACATCAACACCGTATCCTTCTCGTCGCAAAACATGGCTCAGCGGATCGGTAAGTTCTACTTCATCATCTACTAATAGAATTCGCATGAGCAACCAACAGCAATTCGCGATCAGCTTTCAGCTATTATTATCCTGCTGACCGCTGCACGCTGAACGTTTCTATGATTACCGTCGCATTACCCAAAGGTGCCCTGCTCAAGGATGCTATCCGTCTGCTGCAATCGGTTGGACTCGACTTTAGTGCTTTTCTGGACTCGGCCAATCGCCAATTGCAAATTTCAGACCCAACAAACACCGCCAAAGCATTATTGGTCCGGGCGCAGGATGTTCCGGTGTATGTGGAGTATGGGCAGGCACACTTAGGCATTGTGGGTTATGACGTGCTACGTGAGAAAAAGCCGCAGGTGGCTCAACTAATTGACTTGAAGTTTGGCTATTGCCGCCTCTCGGTAGCGGTGAAAGCATCGAGTCCTTACCGTTCGGCTTTGGAGTTGTCACCTAACAGCCGGGTTGCGTCTAAGTTTGTCCACTGCGCCCACGATTATTTCCAAAGTTTAGATTTGCCCGTAGAGATCATTCCGCTGTACGGTTCGGTAGAGCTAGGACCGATTACAGGCATGTCTGAGGCGATCGTAGATTTGGTTTCTAGTGGCAAGACGCTGCGCGAAAACGGCTTGATTGAAACCAATATTTTGTTTGAGAGTACCGCCCGACTGATCGCCCATCCTCTCAGCTACCGCACCAATACAGGCAACCTCCACGATTGGATTGAGAAGTTGCGGGCTGCCAGCTTAGTTAGCGCTTAGCCTCTGGGTTCATTGCCTCGGCTAAATTTGTGGCAGGCTCGACCGCGCTACATTGGAGGGACTTGCCCTTTTCTGGAACTTAACGTTTAGGTCTTAGCATGGCTGGTTCATTGCCTCGGACGGAACAGCGGCGATCGCGCGAAAATGACTGGCGGCTGTTTCTCAGATTAGTGCCTTATGCTCGGCGCAGCGGTCGGTTGCTCGCCACCTCTACGGTACTTTTGGTGCCGCTGGCGATCGCGGGAGCCATTCAACCCATCATTATTGGGCAGGCTATTTCCTTTATTAAGCAAGAACCAGCCACTTTTGATTTTCTACAGAAACAGCCACTTCTCGATGGCATCAATATCCTGGCGGGTTTGCTGCTCCTGACGATTGTGGTGCGGCTGGTTTTGGACTCGATCCAAGGCTATTTAGTGCAGAACTTGGGCCAGCAGATTACGGCTGATATCCGGAATGACCTGTTCGATCATGTCACATCGTTAGCGGTGCGCTTCTTTGATCGCACTCCCGTAGGTCGCTTAATCACCCGCCTGACCAGCGACGTGGAAGCCTTGGGCGACGTGTTCGCCACCGGTGCGGTGGGGATTGTCAGCGATCTGTTCAATATGGTCGCGATCGCGATCGCCATGTTCAGCTTGCAGTGGCAACTAGCATCAATTTTGGTGGTGATGCTGTTGCCCGTGACGGGACTGATTATTTACTTTCAGAAAGAGTATCGCCAAGCCAACTACAAAGCCCGGGAAGAACTCTCAGCCCTCAACTCCACCCTACAAGAAAATATTGTCGGTATCGGCGTGGTGCAACTGTTCCGCCGGGAAAAATTCAACTCGGAATTGTTCCGCAATATTAACCAACGATATGTCAAAGAAGTCGATCGCACCATTTTTTACGACTCGGCAGTTTCGGCCACCTTGGAATGGGTCTCACTGGTGGCGATCGCGGCAGTGCTTTGGTTGGGTGGCACCTTGATTCTGCAAGGCAATTTAGCCCTAGGTACGCTTTCGGCTTTCGTGATCTTTGCCCAGCGCCTCTTCGACCCACTACGACAATTTGCCGAAAAATTCACAGCAATTCAATCGGGTTTTACTGCAGTTGAACGGATTAGCGACATCTTGAATGAACCCATCGAGATTCGTGATCCTGTCGGAGTCACACCCAAACTCCCCGATGCTGCCACTAGAGGGGAAATTCGTTTCGAGCACGTCTGGTTTGCTTACAAAAACGATGAGTACGTGCTCAAAGACCTGGACTTCACGATTCGTCCTGGAGAGAAAATTGCTCTAGTCGGCCCAACTGGAGCCGGAAAAAGCTCGATTATTCGGCTGCTGTGCCGCTTATATGAACCCACTCAAGGCCGCATCTTAGTCGATGGCATTGACGTCCGAAATTTGCCCCAACACGAGTTGCGTCAGCACATTGGCGTGATTCTGCAAGACGGCTTCCTCTTCGCCGGAGATGTCAAAGGCAATATTTCTCTGGGCGAAGATTATCCTTTTGCAGATATCCAAGATGCCGCCGAGCGAACCAATGTCGCCAAACTAATTGAGCAATTGCCTCAAGGCTACGACACCATTTTGAGAGAACGGGGCACCAACTTATCGGGAGGCCAGAAACAGCTCCTAGCCTTTGCCCGCGTGGCTATTCGGAGCCCTCAAATCTTGGTGCTAGACGAAGCGACTGCTAGTTTAGATGTCAGCACCGAAGCTTTGATTCAAGAAGCACTAGACCGTTTGCTCGTAGGCCGTACCGCCATTATCATCGCTCACCGACTCTCCACCATTCGCAACGTCGATCGCATCTTTGTACTCAAACGCGGTCAGCTAGTAGAATCCGGTAGTCATGACGAATTACTCGAACTCAGCGGTTTATACGCTAGCCTCTACCGACTCCAAATGCTGGAGTCCTAACACTATTGATACTCTTGAAGATTTTGTCTAAGTAATGTGTTCCCTAAAAGTTGAGACGGTGTAGGGAAGTCGGCCGATGCGGCGGCGATCGATCGCGCTGGGGGAGCGAGAAACTCCAACTCACAGGCCGCAAAAAGCATCAGCCTGGAGTTATAAGTGCTAGAACAGGCTACCAGTTCCGCTTCCCAGGTCTTTTCTAGCAGAGATAGGTCTTCTAGGCCAGTTAAGCGCTGACTAACTGCGGTCGGCTCTAAGGATTGAAGCCAATCCACATCAACCAAATCGTCAATTTGCAAAGGTTCTAGCGCTACCGTAGCGGTCTCAAGCTGAGTGACTGCCCCTGCCTCTACTACAGGCAACCCCAACGAAAGCGAAATGCGCTGAGGGGCAATATCAGATTGGAGAGCGATCGCGAGCATGGCAGTGATTGAAACGGTGCAGCCGAGACAAGCTCCGACTGTTAACCACTGCTCCAATTTCATGTTCATTCTGACTTCCCAATCGCAGGTTGATATCTATTGTAGATACAACACCCGATCCGAGAATTCTGTATTCAAACGCCTTAATTTTGTAAAGTTTTTGCCAGTCTAGCGATCGCGCCTGCGTTACAATGTTTTTTCACTCGCCGAGGGATAAGCCAAACCCTGACGGAGCAAAGGTCAGCAGTCATCTAACCTCGGTGTTTCCGGCTCTGCTTTTCTGCTTCACCGATGAGCCAGTAACCATAGGAAGTGGTAGCAAAGAAGGTAATCAACAAGAGCCAGTTGGTCGAATTAAATGCGAAGTCCATAGGATTTTCCTAGAGTTTAAGTTTCGGAGAGAATGACCGCTCATTGCAGTAATGTCTGTAAGCCTGCCACTCATCGTTAAGCGAAGTTAACTACCTCAGTTTTTTCCCGACCTGCCTCTAACAGGTATTCGCCTGCAACACCCAAAAAGTCTAGGCTGACGGGTGCAACTAGCATGACTGCTTCTAGGATTAACTCCACAAATAGCCGTTTCCAATGCTTACGTTGCAATTTCATGGCCTACCTACCTTCTGGGGGTTAGAGTGGGTGGGAGGAGAGCAGGCTTGAGAAGATCGTTATCTGCATCAAGTTGGGTTCATATTAAAAATTCCAGCTCTAGGTTGAATGCGAACCCTTACTGAAATCTTTGTCTTCCCCAAATTAGCTCCAGTAAAATCACGAGCCGTATTCTCCGCAGCCTTCACTCAAGAAAAATACCAAAGGCGATCGCTATTACTGAAATACCTTGGATAGCGAAGCCCTTAATTAAGACAACAAACGGGCTGCCAGAATTCCGCCCACAAAACCAAACAAATGCCCCAGCCAAGACACACCACGGCGTGAGGGCAAAATGCCCCAAATCAAGCCACCATAAAACAGGCCCACAAAGAGCGAAATCATGCCAGTCCAAAGACTGCGCTCAAAGTAGCCGTATAAAAGTAAAAACCCCAAGTAACCAAAGATTAAGCCACTCGCTCCTAAATGCACTGAGCGGGTCGCACCAAACAGCCAAACTCCCAACCCACTGACGAGCACGGTTACGGCGCTCACCACAAAGAAGTAGTGAATATCTTGGAGCATCACCAGCCAACCTAGAGTCACAAGGGGCATGCTGTTAGCCGCTAAGTGCTTAAAACTGCCATGCAGGAACGGAGCTAGAATAATGCCACTTAGTCCTCTGAGGCTACGGGGTCGAATGCCAAACCGATTCAAGGCTCCTTGAAAAATCAAAAAGTCAATGATTTCCAAGGCCCAAATTAACAGCAGTAGCCCTCCTAGAATGGTGGCTTGAGTTTCAAAGTTCTGTTCTAAGTCAGGCAGTTGTTCTGAAATTCGATTAATCTCCTGCGTCCAGGCTGGGAGACTGGTGTCAGTAGTAATTAAGTTCAGTTTTAACTCCATGCCATCCGCTGCTACTCTACCTTTCCATAGCTTCTACCTAATATCTCACCACGCTAATTTCGTTGCTAGGGCTGCTGTGCGCAATGTAGCCCTGCAAACTTAATCTAGTTCAGGGTTAGGGAACTCCGCCTATCGACCAATTTCCTTAGGTGGAAGAAAACAGAAACCAGCCAAGCTACAGTGTATTCAACAAGGGAACGGGAAGCGAGCCCAGTCCTCCTCTTACTAGATACTCAGTTAGCCAGATTTCTCCAATACAAAACTTATTAACCTCTAGACGCCAATCTAGAGGTTATTTTTTGCTCATTTCTTCTGCGACGGCCCGACTGCATCAAAAGAAAAACCCCGGTCCCTGCCGAGGTTTTAGAGAGGAGAAAAATCCGAAATGTTAAATACTTTATTCATTGATACAAGCTCAGGTTGGCCAATTCCTGGAAGATTTCTCTAGTTTTAGGGTAATGGCTCTAGCAGCAAAAGTAGGCAAATGGGGAACTCAGCTTAGTGGAGCTTTATTGTCTTTTTGTGCTAACTTCATCCGGACTAGCCCACCTACAAACCGAATCTTCATTATGAAGATGAAGAATTTATTGACCCCCGGTTCAGCCTACAGGTCTGGGGGCTTTTTTACCGAAACTGTTGATGCTCAACCCGCTAAGGTGAAAGACGCTATAGCTATGGCTACTCTTACCTAAAACTTCTCTAGTTAAGAAAAAGTTAAGGGAAAGGCGATCGCTTGAATGCTCATTGCCCAAAATTAACCCTGTGAAATAGGGTTTGCCTCATCTGTTGAAATTAGGCTAGTCTCTATGCTTGCTATGCCCCTCTATACCTAGCTTGACGATACATTTTGTGAAACATCGGCAGAAATTCTTTAATCCACAGGCGGGGATGGCGTCTGTAATACCGTAAAACCAGTGGCATAGACAAAGCTGCTTTGAGTTTTTCTTGGACAGATAGTTCACGTCCCAGAGCAGACTGCCACTTGCGAACGTAAATGTTCCACTCTAGAGATACTAAGTCATCTTGTAAGAAGCACCATTTTTGAGCATGAGCTTTGGCAAAGGATTGAAAATGGTGGTCTTCTAACAAAAAGCGCATAAATTGCTGAGTGGCTACAGTTAAATCCTGCACATTGGTAGTGTCTCCATTACTCGTTCCATGCACTCGCCAGCGAAACGTACACGCCTTGCTCACAATCACATCACGCCCTAAACACAATTTCATCAACAAACCACTGTCGCTATGAAATCCCCGAGGGAAGTCAGGATAACCACCGAGGGTGCGAATTTCACTGGTTCGGGCCAAATTAGTGACGAAGCACTTAAAGCCATGCTGGCCTAAGCTCCAGCGACGGATAAAATCTTGCCCTGTCATTAATCCCAGCAGCTTATCGGTGGATGTTGAAATCACTTGACTAGCGCGATCGATCACCTCTTGGTGGGAAATGGCTACCGATGCACTAGGATGAGCTTCTAAAGCACTGACCAACTCTGAGACATAATTCGGGCTAATTTCATCATCATCACAGAGCAAAACAAAATACTCTCCAGAAGCGGCTTGTATTAATTGGTTAAAGTGTTCTACAACAGGCACGCTGGTGGGATTCTGCCGAAATTTATAAGGCTTGAAGTAGTGCTGACAGACCAGGTCACGAACCTTTGAACCATTCATGCCATTGTCAGAAACAATTAATTCGATATAAGGATAGTCTTGTAAATTGACTGACTTTAAGGCTTCAGACAAATATGCAAGAGACTTATAAACAGGGATTGCAACCGTAACTAATTTGGCTACTGATTGAGACATTGAACAAACTTTAAAGCTTGAGGTAGGTAAGCAAAAGACTTAATTAGGGATTGTAACTACGACTAATTTGGCCTCCGATTAGAACGTTGAAATATCCCCATAGAGTTTTTGCAAAACTCTAGAGTTTCCAATCGAAAAACTGCTAAGTATAGTCTCCACTTAACAGTGGTCTAAGGACTCAATAGACCACGTTTCATCTAGAGCCTTGTGTTCCTTATACAGTACTTCTCAAACACCAGGCTATGGAAGCTCAGATATTTTACAAAATCCTTACTGACTTAGATACATCGTTTTATAAAGCCCAAACCCGATATTTAATCGAGCCTTCAATTCTACCAATGCACCTAGCTAGATCACCCAACCAGCGCACTCGTGAACCTTTCTGATAAAGCTGACGAGAGCGTTTCAACAAACGGACCCATTCTAAAAGACCAGATTGCCAAGGTAACGCAGGCATACCCAAAGGTCGATATTTCTTGTAGAGCAAGACGTTGTAGACTCCCCAGAGCCGAGCTTGCTGAAACCGTTTGGCTAAAGAATCACGGAGACGGTACTGAATCACCACCGTATCCACAAACTTCAGCTCAGTTCCTGCTAGTTGGACTCGCCAGCAGTAATCAGTGTCTTGCAGGCGTAGCATTGTTTCGTCATACCCACCAACAGCTTCGTGAATGGCACGTTTAATGCCCAAATTGCTGCTAGCAGCATGAGGTAAGAACGGAGGATACTTATAGTCCTGCAAGCCTTTTTGCTGCAAAAGAGTACGAGATTTGAGAAGCCAAGGTTCATTAAGCTTGTCAAATTCATGGCGACCGGCAACAAAGTCGTGCTCAGCCAAGGCCTGCCCCATTGCCGCCACCCAACTTTCGGCAACTTCGTCATCCGCATCACAGAAGGCAAGAAACTCTCCTTGAGCCACTTTGGCTCCTGTGTTGCGAGCATGAGCAGCACCAGGTTGATCAGATGCATCAACAATTCGTAGATTTGGAACACGATCTTTGAATTGTTTGGCGATCGCTAGTGAGCTATCGGTTGAGCCATTATCTGCAACAATTACTTCCCACAGTTCTGACCACTCTTGCTTTGCCAGTGCCTCTAATTGCACTCCGATCGTATCAGCCGCATTGAAGCAAGGAACAATTACACTCAGCTTCATAGAAAAATCTTTTAAGGAAATAATTAGGAGGTGGATTGCCAGAGCCAATAGACCTTTTGCAGATTAGCTTCTCGAGAGGGTTGCCAGGGCTCTGAAAATGAGAAAAATCAGGACATTACCATCGAAAAGCGTCCTGACGATGAACTACACGATAGCGCAAACTCTGTCCCCTAAGCACTTTAAGCGTCGTTTTGGGGTTCAACGAAGCACCTTTCGTCAAATGGTGAATACCCGCCACCCCTTGTGGCGGCCTGTTCCTAAATTAGGTGCTAAGCCCAAGCTAGGGATTGAGGCTCGGGTGCTGGTGGCGTTGGAGTATTGGCGAGAGTATCGCACCTACTTCCACATTGGCAGCAGTTGGGGTGAGCGAAGCAAGTGTTTGCCGCATTGTGCACTGGGTTGAGGACGCCTTGATGCGCTCTGGTCGGTTCCGCTTACCTGGCAAGAAACAACTGCTGCAGGACTTTGCCAAACCGCAGGTGGTCATGCTCGATGTGACTGAAACTCCCATTGAGCGACCGCAGCACCGTCAGCAGTGGTTCCACTCAGGCAAAAAGAAGAGACACACCCTCAAATGCCAACTGGTCGTTGAGCCAGCGACAGGTCGCATCCTCTGCACCTTTTTTGGCAAGGGACGTCGTCACGATTTCAAGTTGTTCCAAGCCTCAGGGGTTCATTTTCATCCTCAAACACAAAGTTTGCAGGATAAGGGCTATCAGGGGATGCAGAAACTTCATCTCAACAGTTGCTTACCCAAAAAGAAACCAAGAGGCGGGCAACCGAGTTGTGAGGACAAAGCTTACAATCGCACCTTAGCTCGCGATCGGGTCGTGATTGAGCAGGTCAATCGCTGCTTGAAGATTTTTAGAATCTTGGCTGAGTGCTATCGCAATCGCTGTCGTCGCTTTGGGCTGCGATGCAATTTGATTGCTGCTTTGTACAACTATGAGCAGTCTCAAGCTCAGTGATTGGTTCTAATCTACAAGAGGTCTATTGTCAAACGACTCAAAGGTAAAACTTCACGTCTGCTGCAACAGGAGTACCTAGAGTTAGAGAAGCAATACTGGGGCAAACATTTTTGGGCCATTGGGTATGAAGCGTGGAGTACAGGGAACTTGACGGAGGAACTCGTAGCTGAGTACCTGGAGCACCATCGGCAACCGTCGAATTAGGATAACGACAACTTTTTGCTGGAGTAGTTAACGGGGACTTTCAGTCCCGTCTAACCTCTGCACTGCAAGTGCAGAGTGGGTGAGTTTAAGCAGTCTCTCAAAACCCATCGGAAACACAACCTGCTAGAGTGATGCAGCGTCTCTCTTTGCACCAATGACTCATGCCTGATTCTGCCAAAATTCAAAGCATTTACACCGATGGAGCCTGCTCTGGCAATCCTGGCCCCGGTGGGTGGGGAGTCGTCGTTTACTTCACCGATGGTTCCAGGCAGGAATTAGGCGGTGGCGCAGCAGCGACCACCAACAACCGCATGGAAATGCAAGCCGCGATCGCTGCGTTAGAGTTTCTTGCCACTGCTAAACAAAGCGAACCAATTAGCCTTTACACCGACAGCGAGTATGTCAAAAATGGCGTAACTAAATGGGTCGCGGGTTGGAAGAAAAAAGGGTGGAAAACCGCGCAGGGCAAAGCCGTTTTGAACCAAGATTTGTGGCAAACCCTAGATGAACTGAACTCGAAACAGGTAGAGTGGCGATATGTTCGCGGCCATGCGGGAGATGTGGGGAACGAACGCTGCGATGCGATCGCTCGTAGCTTTTCCCTGAGCAGACCTATAGCCTTGAAGCAACGCTCGCCCCAAACAGCAAACTCTAAAAATTCTCTAGAGCCAGAGTTAGCCTTAGTCGCGAATACACCCTCAGGGTTGCCCACAACTGCCACATCTGAATCAGACACAACTGACATTGCTAGCACTAACGCCGTACAATCCAGTGTCAATCTTGCTGAGCTTTCCACGATGGATGTGACTATGACAGATTCCATTGCCCCCGCCCCTTTAGAAAACCTCGATAATTTGCCTCGCGAGGTTCGTGTTGCCCAACTCCGCAACTTAATTGAAACGCTCCGCATCTCGGATGAGATTGCCAAGCAGGGATATTTAATTAGTAGTTCCGAATTAGCTGATTTGATGGATGTCAACGCTAGCGCCGTGACCAGCCGAGGTGACAATTGGGTTTGGCGCAACTGGGTCGTCTCGCGAGTACGCCGTGAAGGCAACCAGATCCTCTGGCAGCTAGAACGGGTAGACTAGCTGCAAGTAACGTTCAAATATTCAAGCTGCATGGTAATGGAAAAACGACGTTGGCTACAAATGGCTTTGCAGCTAAAAGGCTCAGTCATTCCGTCTGTATTTCCTCGAACCCTGTTATGTGGTTTTTTTGGCGTTTTTATTTCCATTCTGTTCCACTTCGGCTTACCAGTTGCGCAGCCAATTTTCGCAAATGTGATTCCTAGCATCGTCCTAGGTTTACTGCTCGTTTTTCGGACCAACACTGCTTACGAGCGCTTTTGGGAAGGTCGTAAGTGCTGGGGACACTTAGTTAACACGGTACGGAACCTCGCCCGCCAGATTTGGATTGGGGTCGTAGAGCAAAGCCCCCAAGACCGCACCAATAAAATTGCTGCCCTACGTTTACTCGTTGCCTTTGCGGTTGCTACCAAGCTGCATCTGCGCCAAGAACCCGTTAATAGTGAACTCGAACCCTTGGTGCAGCGATCGCAATATTTCAAGCTTCAGGAAATGAACCACCCACCGTTAGAAATCGCCTTCTGGATTGGGGATTATCTTCAGGAGCAATATAGTCGCGATCGTCTCAACCCCTACCAACTTTCAGGCATGCTCCACCTCCTCGATGAAATGGTCAACGCTTTGGGTGGGTGCGAGCGGATTCTCAAAACTCCGATGCCGATGGCTTACGCTATTCACCTCAAACAGTTGCTCTTGATTTATTGCCTCCTATTGCCTTTTCCCCTGGTGGCTGAAATCGCTTGGTTTACGGGGCCAGTGGTAGCGCTGGTTAGCTTTACCTTGTTTGGCATCGAAGAAATTGGAATTGAAATTGAAAATCCCTTCGGTCGCGATCCCAACGATTTACCGCTAGATGCCATTTGCAGCACCATGCTCCGCAACATCGAAGATCTAATCACTTTGGCTCCTTGCACTCGTTCTTACTCAGACGGCTCTGCGATCGCACCTCTAGAATCACCGACCTCTTGAAATGTTGCTCAAACTCAGAAATTTTTATTGGGGACTGGCGCTTTCAAATACTTGTGCTATATTAAGAAGTTGGAACAAGACTTCCCGTCAGCACAGAGATCTACGCGTAGGTGCTGAATCTACCTGGGAAGTTGGTCAGTAGAAGTATTTGCAAAATTTATCGATGACGAAAGTTGTTATGAACCAACAGGTTATTCACCCAATGGTGAAGCTGCAGCGTCAGGTGCGATCGCTGGTTGACTCAAATTTGATCAAGCCAACCGACAGCATCTGGAAAATCGCCTTTCTATATGGCGATGAGTGGCCCCATTGGAAGCAAGAACTGCAAGCTTACGATTTCACAATGCAAGATCCAGTTATTGACCTCTTAGAGGTTGAGGCTTGGGAAGACGAAGAGTAATTCACGAAAATAACCATAGATTGAGGGCAATCTTGGGCGATTGCCTTCATAGTTCTAGTTCACCAACGTGTAAGCCCAGCCTTTGAATTAAAGACAACTAGCCAGTGCCTGAGCTAATTCTTGGGCTGTTTGGTAGCGCTCGCCCACTTGCGGATGGGTAACTCGCTCTAGCACCGCTTGTAACCTTGGTGTAATGGTGGGAATTCCTTCTGGGCGAAAGCGATACTCAGCCCCCCGCTTTCGATAGAACTTATAAGGAGTTTCCCCAGTCACGAGAAATACTAAAGTAGGGGCGATCGCATATAAATCAGACTGCGTGACAGGTTGGCCTTGCTCTTGTTCAGGAGCGCTGTATCCTTCTGCCCCAATGCGGGTGCCCAACGGAGTGCCAAATTCCTTGACTGCTCCAAAATCCAGCACCACAATTTGCTGATTGCGGTGGCGCACCATCAAGTTTGCAGGTTTAATGTCTCGGTGAATCACAGGAGGGTGTTGCCTGTGCATGTAATCCAGCACCTGACAAGCCTGAACCATCCATTTCAGAGCTAGTTTAAGTCCTACAGGGCCTTGCTGGTAAATCCGCTTTTCCAAGTCCTGCCCCTGGATCATTTCCATCACCAGGTACTTCTTGCCATCCTCAACAAAGTAGTCAAAGAACTGAGGAATGCCAGGGTGCTGCAAAGTCTGCAAAATTCGAGCTTCCCGCTCAAATAATTCTTGCGCCTTT
The DNA here is from genome assembly GCF_014695845.1 of Trichocoleus sp. FACHB-591. Lineage (NCBI taxonomy): Bacteria > Bacillati > Cyanobacteriota > Cyanophyceae > Leptolyngbyales > Trichocoleusaceae > Trichocoleus > Trichocoleus sp. FACHB-591. The sequence goes on along the minus strand of NZ_JACJPA010000102.1, from coordinate 45,423 downwards.
GCCACTGTAGCCATATCAGCATTCATTTCTTTCAACACCCGGAGTGGCGACCTTCCTAGCTGCTGCGGAGCGGTTTGTGCTGTTGAGGCGTGGGCCGCATCCCAAGCCAAATAAGTTGTACCCATGCCACCTTGCCCCAAAGCCCGGAGAATTTGGTACTGACGGATCTGCCGCTCCACTCTTAAGGGTTGACCACAATGAAGGCAAAAGAGATTGTCTGGTGGATTGCCCAGATGTGGGCATCCCGCCACCGGAAGTTGATAACTCTGAACTATGGTGGTTTGAACTTGGAACTTGAGCGTAGGACCACCTTGAGCTAACTGCAACAAGGCTCCGTCCAACAGCAACCCTTGGCTAACCAAGATCCCATTCAGAAACGTACCGTTTCTACCTTGGTTCACCATCTCCCAAGGACTTTCGAGATCGGTCGCATCGGTCTGTCGCAGTTCTACATGGTAGCGAGAGACAAGGGTGCTATTAAGCACTATGTGGTTGTCAGGAGAGCGACCAATGCGAATAATTGGCTCGTTCTCAAAACACCAACGCTGAGGGGGAATCAGGGCTTGAGGGTCTAATAAGGTCAAGGTAACCACATCGGGAAATCCTTGCCACGATAGGTATCAATCTAGCCTCTTATTGTAAGGGAGTGACTGGGCTTTCGGCTTGCCACTTAAGCAGCAGATTGGCGCAGTTGGGCTAGATTGGGCCGTACTCTGACTCGAATTGCGATCGCCGTAATGTTGTCATGCCCGTTGTATTGGTTTGCTAAATCAATCAATTGATTGACGCCCCGCTCTAAGTTGGATTGAGAACTCAGTAAGGGTTCTAAGTGAGTACGCCAGTGGGTTTCTAGCAAGTCATGGTCTGATAAGCCATCGGAGCAAAGTAGCAGCAGCGTATCCTCAGTCAAATCGATAAATTGTACGTCGGGATTAATAAAGTTTTCGTCCCGTGGCCCTAGCGCTTGGGTGAGTTGATAAGCATCTGGGCGAGCATAAGCAATTTCGGGTTCAACGCCTCGTTGAATTTCTCGTTGGCCGACTTCATGATCAACCGTCACTTGCTCTAAACCTTGACGACGGCTGAGACGATACAGGCGGCTGTCACCCACATGGGCCACGACAGCAGTGGTGCCTTGAATTAAGACCAAGACTAAGGTGGTTCCCATTCGTCCACTACCAGAACGAGCATCTTCTTGATTGATGTCGTAAATGGCTAGATTGGCTAGACGGACGGCCTCCCGAATCTCTGCTTCTGAAGGGAGAGGCGGTTCGCGCCGCTCTGAGTTGTCTGAGTTCTGCGGTTCTAGCCAACGAGTTTGAAAATAATGCCGTAGCGTATCTACAGCCATCGCACTAGCCACTTCACCGCCTGCATGACCCCCCATGCCATCGCAGAGAATATATAGACCTTTCCCCTGCATCGTTCGTCCCTGAGGGCTTTCAATCTTCTTGAGTTCGGTGTGAATGCCAAAATAGTCTTCGTTGTGCTCGCGTTGTCGTCCAATGTCGGTGCGGCCCGCATCTTCAAGATTGACTAACTGCATTGGTAGGACAACTGTGGGTGCATCGTCGGCACTACTGTCATCTGTATCTGACAGAGTTGACAACTGGATAAGAGGATTGTTAGAACTCTCTGACGAGCTATTGGTGGCTACAGTTGTAGTCTGGGCTGGGGCGTGACTCACTGGACCCACTTTGCCAGCATCCATGAAGTTAGGGTCAGAGAATTCAGGATTCATCATAGGGGCTGTGAAAGTGCTTTGAAGTTCCTGGGCGATCGCTTGCAAGCGAGAACGGAGCTGATCCGTCGTCTGAATACTACCTTCCTGTAAGTCGCGGATTAGCAGAGCCAGTGCAGCGATCTGGGTCCGTTGTGACTGCTCAAACAACCCTTGCCAGAGTTTGCCTAAATCCTGCAAGGTAGGCAATGAGCCTTCAAGGTCTCCATACAAGCGTTGCAAACAAAAGACTTGGTCTTCATCGACCCGCAAGTTGCTTATCTCTAACAAGCTTTGACAACAGTTCCAAGCGGCTAAGACATCCCAAATCTCGGAGATTTCTCGGAGCCAATATAAAATCTGCAACGGCGAAATTGCACTATCTCGCCATAAGTCAGCCAAGAGTGGCAAGTGAGAACGGTCCTCTAGCAGTAAGACTGATTGGTGGTCTTGTTGCCAAGCATCGTGAACTCCTGGCAACGTGTGGTAAAACTCTGCTTGCAAAGCTAAATAAGGCTCCGCGATCGCTGGAATGGCTAGAGCCGCTGCGTCTTCTGAGGGAATTGCATTGGTTGCGGCACTTGTTGCGATCGCCTCTGCATCTATCATTTCCTGAAGATTGGTCTCAGAAGTTGCTTCAGAAGTGATTGGGGACGAGGCTATTATTTCTGCTGTTGTCTCTGAAGGAGGCTGGGCATCACTGCCGCTGTAGACTTGGTAGAACAGAGTCTCCAAAAGCGACATCTGAAACGGCTGGCAATCCAACACTTTAATCGCTAAGCCCTGCTGTGCACCGTCTTGGGTTGGCCAAGGCTCTAGCAATTGGTAACGCTGGTTGGAGTCTAAGTAGCCCCAAGTCGAAACGCTATCCACTTGAATCGCTGTTTGCCCACAAACAATCGCTTGCCACACGGTTGCCGTCGTCGCGCCGCAGCTTTGGCATTGCTTAAGCTCAAATGGCACTGAATTACCACAGTCTGGGCAAATTTTCTGGGTCAGAGAAGTGCCACATTTCTGACAAAAATTATTGGTATCTGAATTTTCGAATTGACATTGGGGACAAACAAGCATGATCAAACTGCCTCAAATTCCCGTCATTGCTGCCAAGCCCTAGGATGGCGTGATTGTAATTGCGAACTCAGTGGTCTAAGTCAAGTTTCCGTTGGCTCTATCAATATCCAGACCTGCTATCAGTGATCCTCAAAGGTTGAATGAAAAAGTTGTTCAGGAACCAAACTTGGAGCTAAGGCGGGTGACGAATTCTTAGCAAGTTGACTTGTGTATAGGGTACCTAAAATTTCTAACCCTTCCTACCTGGGTTACAACCCCTATGGTTAGAAATATTACGCTTGAAAGTGGAAAGTAACTTTATCTCCTTTGCCTAGTGAGATGCGATCGCCGGGACGTAACCGATGGCGATCGCCGGGACGCAAGGGCAGGTTGTTAACATAAGTACCGTTGGAACTGCCTATATCTTCTATATAGTAGGCACCCGCTTCAGCTCGGATATCCGCATGAATACGGGACACAATATCAGAATCTGCAAAACCTGACACATCCAGATCCGGAGGCACGCGATCATTGGGTTTACCGATATGAATCACATCCAAATGCGGGGGTAGTTCCAGAACCGTATTGCTTTGCACATGCAGTAGGCGAGCTGTAAATTGCTGTAACTGCGTTTTAGCTGCGGTTGGCGATGGTGGTAGCGGGGCTGGTGCTACGGTTGCATCAGGCATGACGGCGATCGGTGGCGGTGGCGTTATGGCAGGCTCAACAGGGCTGGGCTGCACTTCGGCTTGGAGGTTGGAGGCTGCGGTGGGAGGATTCACGATGGTTTGGGGTACAGGGCTATGGACAGACTTAACACTTTGCATGGCATAGCCACACTGGCCACAATATTCAGCTCCAGCCGAAACAGCAGCCTTACAGTTGGGACAGGCTACGGTTTCAGGCAAGGGTGTGTAGCAAGCCTCGCACTGAGTGGCTCCCTCTGGATTAGGATGAGCACAATTTGGACAAGTAATCATAAGTTGCAGGAGCAAATTAAAAGTAATGATTAATATGATTTACGCAAAGGTTGGCAGAGGAGCCTGAAATTGAGAGAAGTCACAGCTGGGCTGATCTGTAATTTTGCCAGATTTAGAATGCCTTAGGATACTTTACGAATACACCTACACGCAGAGAGATTCGCTCCCTAAAGTGCCATTGGCATGCTTATAGTTCCTTGGCTCGAGTGTTTAGCAGCCTTAAGGGGACTCAGCTAAACAGATTTGGTCCCAACTGAATTTCGGTTCCAGCCTAGTTATAGATACACACTTTTAGGGAGTGACTTCCGGAGAGAGCTAACTCGAAACTGTACGCGAAAATACGGAATTAGTTGTACTAAACGACTCTTAGATAACTTAATTGCACGGTTGTTGACACCACCAAAAGGTAGAGTTTGCTGAAAACTCATGCAGTCATTCGTTAAGTTATGAGTAGCCTGAAGACGATTCTGGTAATCCCATATCTGGTAATCCCATGACAGAGCGATAACGAGCTTCAACCTGCCGCAATTCCTGCGATCGCCGTTGAGTAACCCATTCGCTTTGCTGGAATAGTTCTTGGCGTAAGTGATTCACATCAATGGTGGTAACTTGACCCGCCGACACAATGCGATCGCCTCTCACCCAAACGCTATCCACTGCATTGGTGGGTCGCCCTAAGATCAATAAACCGATGGGATCAGTGCGGGGCAGTAAAGACAAACTGGTGAGGTCATACATTACTAAGTCTGCTTGTTTGCCAACGCTCAGAGAACCCAATTGATCACTGACATTCAAGCCTTTGGCACCTCCCAAGGAAGCCATTTCCACTGATTGACGGGGGGTAATCCAGTGTTGGTAGTCCAGATCGGTGACGTTGTGTAGAAGTGAACCAATTTTGATTGCTTCTAACAAATCTTGCGAGTCGTTGCTGGCTGCACCATCGCAACCAAACGTGACGTTGACTCCAGCCTGACGATATTTCAGCAGGGGGGCAATGCCGCTACCTAAACGTAAGTTGCTCAAAGGGTTGTGCACCACAGTCGATCGCGTCTCGGCCAGAATTTCAATATCGGCATCGTCTAACCAGACACAGTGGGCCAGAGAAGTGCGATCGCTGAGATAACCAATCTGCTGCAAATGTTCGACCGCACTACAGCCGTATTTTTCTTGGGCTAATAGCTTTTGGGCTTTGGTTTCGAGTAGGTGAGCATGGCGGCAGAGATTATAGCGATCGCTCAGCTCAATACAGCCCTTAAACAAGGCATCCGAACAAAGTTGGATTCCGGTTGGTGCCACCAAAATATTCACCCCTTCAGTAGGACGGTGAAATTGCTGCACCATGTCTTCAACTAGGTTTAGAGTAGCTGTGGTTGAGCGCAGGTAAGGGTCATGGTCGATGGCTGCACCACCAGAAGGCACCCCAGCGCTGAGAGCTTCATCTTGAATCAGAGGCGCGACAAAAGCTCGAATACCAATCTCTCGATAAGCTCGGACTGCCGCAGCTACGGTTTCTAGTTCTTGTCCCGGAATTAAAACTAGATGGTCAACCACACTAGTACCGCCAGAAAGTAGGGTTTCTACCGCAGTGCCCAACGCACTGAGATAAATTTGCTCCGGGTTGAGCGGCGAAAACTCGTACAGTTCAGCAATCCATAGCTCTAAGGGAACGGGCGGAATGATGCCGCGCTGCCACATTTCCGAGGAGTGGGTATGAGCATTGAAAAAACCTGGTAACAGCAGCTTATTCTGACCGTCTACTGCTGTCCCAACCACTTCTAGCTGAGAACCGACCGCTGCAATTTGTCCTGGGTTAATTTGGACATCAACCGTCTCGTAAGTTTGGTCAACCGGGATTAAAACATTCTGAATTGTAAAGCTCACAAACCTGACCCAAGTGATGTTTTGAGGGGGCTCGACTCTGCCTTGATCTTAGGGAATGGGGAGTAGGAACGTATCGTTCTCACTGCTGATTGAGGCTTTGAAGCTGTATTAAAAAGTGCTGTCTCAACTGCAAAAGCCGTTTAAGGTGAAGCTGTAAACACTTGGTTCATCCTAGGTTGCTTGAACTGTTGGCAAACTATTTTGATAGCTTTTTATGAATCATCCCTCGTTGCGATCGCTCGGAGTCCCACCCAATGCTTGGTACGTAGACGCTGCGATCGCCGATCTTACCCGTCCACCCCTTGATCCCCAACTCATTACACTAGCTACCGAAACTAAAACTTTACGCCTAGACCTGGCTAAAGCGGCGATCTTGGTGATCGACATGCAAAATGACTTTTGTCATCCAGACGGTTGGTTGGCTTCCATTGGCGTCGATGTCAGCCCAGCGCGGCAACCGATCGCACCTTTGCAAGGGTTGTTGCCTGTGCTCCGCAACGCTCAGGTTCCAGTTATTTGGCTCAACTGGGGCAATCGACCTGACTTGATGAACATTAGCCCCGCCACTCGCCACGTCTATAACGCTACGGGTGACGGGGTGGGATTAGGCGATCGCCTGCCAAATGGTGCCTTAGTGCTGATGAAAGACAGTTGGGCTGCAGCAGTGGTCGATGAACTAGAACTTAAGCCAGAAGATATTGCCGTTGATAAGTACCGCATGAGTGGCTTTTGGGATACCCCGCTCGATAGTATCTTGCGAAACTTGAGTCGAACTACTCTATTTTTTACTGGCGTCAATGCTGATCAATGTGTCATGGCAACGCTGCAAGATGCCAACTTCCTCGGCTACGATTGCATCTTGCTGCAAGACTGTACCGCGACTACCTCTCCAGAATTTTGCTGGCAAGCCACACTCTATAACGTCAAGCAGTGCTTTGGTTTTGTTAGTAATTCCCATGCCCTGATAGATGGCATTAAAACCATTAGCCCTAGCAACTAGTCAATAGCTACCTTCCCCCTCAACCTTGGAGTCTAATGTCATGAATGCTTGTGTGATTCCGGTTGCTAAAACTCCCAACGATTATCAAGCTTTTCGCATCAGCCCTCAAGATACAAATCGTTTGGCGATCGTATTTGATCCCAATATTGCCAATGCATCGGTCACCATGTGTGTCGAGATTTTTGATATTGGTGGCAAAACCCCACCTAACCGACATCAATTTGCCGTGGAAATGTTTTTTATCTTGAAAGGGGAAGGGCTAGCTCATTGTGATGGCAAAGTCGTCGCGATTCGGACGGGTGATAGTATTTTGGTCCCGCCTACAGGCACCCACGCCATTGAAAATATAGGCATGGGTCGTCTGTACGCCCTCTGTGTCATGGTACCTAACGAGGATTTTGCCGAACTGATTCGCAGCGGCACCTCGGTTGAATTGGACGAGGAGGATTTGGCCGTTTTGCAGCGATCGGATGGGTGGGGGGCACGTTAGGTTCCCTATGTTTTCTGTTCGTCCTAAAGAAACCGTTTCAATGCTGACTCGCGATCGCGTCCGTTTAGATGCGGATGTGTATCGACCCGATGCGGTGGGTGAGTTTCCGGTTTTATTGATGCGGCAACCCTATGGGCGGGCGATCGCTTCGACCGTGGTGTATGCCCATCCCACTTGGTATGCGGCCCACGGGTACATCGTGGTGATTCAGGATGTGCGGGGACGTGGCACGTCAGAAGGTGAGTTTGATTTGTTTGCCCACGAAATTGAGGATGGCTTTGACGCCGTCAATTGGGCGGTAGAATTACCTGGCAGCAACGGCCAAGTGGGGATGTATGGCTTTTCCTATCAGGGCATGACCCAGTTATATGCAGCGATCGCTCGTCCTCCTGCCTTGAAAGCGCTTTGCCCCAGCATGATTGGCTACGACCTCTACAGCGATTGGGCCTATGAAAATGGGGCATTTTGCTTGCAGGCAAACATGAGTTGGGCGATTCAACTCGCTGCCGAAACTGCCCGATTGCGCGGCGATGAATCAGCCTTTCAAAAGCTTTATGCTGCCGCTCGAAATTTACCTTTGCATGATCCGATTCCAGCGCGTCCCCATATTCTGAAAGACTTAGCGTCAGATTCTTTTTACCACGATTGGTTAGAGCACCCCACACCAGACGATTATTGGGCCAAGGTGTCGCCGAAAAACTATATGCAAAATCAGAATATTGATTTGCCGATGTTGCATATCGGTGGCTGGTTTGACCCCTATCTGCGCGGAACCCTCCACCTCTATCAAGATTTAGCGGCTCGCAGTCAATATCCTCAGTATTTGGTCGTGGGGCCGTGGGCACATTTGCCTTGGGGCCGCAAGTTGGGCGCGATCGATTATGGCCCAGAAGCCAATAGCCCGATTGACACACTACAAATTCGCTGGTTCGACCAATTCCTCAAAGGCATCGATACAGGATTACAGGACGAACTACCCGTCCGCCTCTTTGAGATGGGCAGCAACGAATGGAGCTTTTTTGAGCAATGGCCTGAAGGCAAACCCAAAGCCTATTTTCTTGCCAGTAATGGCCTCACTAGCCTGGATGACCAAGCAGGTACTTTGTTGGAAATCCCTCCAGAAGCGATCGCCCCCGATGTCTTTGTGCATGATCCTTGGCGACCTGTCCCAGCATTAGGGGGTCATGCCTCGTTGCCTGCGGGTTTGTGCGATCGCTCTGCTCTTGATTGCCGTACCGATATCGTCACCTACACCTCTGCCCCTTTAACTGAAGTTTTGCATTTGGTTGGGCAGGCGATCGCAGAAATCCATTGCACCGCTGACCAACCTAGTTTTGATCTGTGTGTCGTGCTCTCGGAAATCAAACCGAATGGCCGTATCTACAACCTGACTCAAGGCTACATCCGGGTAAATCAGGGCCAAACGACTTCCCCCCTCACAATTCCGCTGCAAGCGACTTGTGTGCAAATCGCTCAAGGTAATGCTCTCCGCCTCAGCATTAGTGGAGCTTGCTTCCCCGCCTATCCGGTCAATCCTGGTACAGGTGCCTTTCCTGCCAAAACCCGTTTGATTGATTCGCAAATTATTACAGTGGCGATCGCGTCAGGTAGTCTCACTATCCTTACCACTGAATAAAATCCTGTGCTCAATTGCTGTTGCCCATCAACGCCACATCTTCATAGAGAGTTGCGATCGGACTTTGGAAATTAACGCTAGCTAGGTGAATTTCGGCGCTATTGGTATAAGGAGTTAGCACCCACTGATCGGCTTGGTTGCGACGAAACACATCTACACTCATCCGTTTTTGGCTCACCAAAACATATTCCTAAAGGCTCTCAAGCTGGCGGTAATCGGCAAATTTATCAACTCGATCAAAAGCTTTAGTCGTGTCTGATAGAACTTCCACAATCAAGCAGGGGTAGCACACAAAGTTGTTGAAGGCGCGATCGCGCTCATCGCAAGTAACGATTACATCTGGGTAATAGTACGTGTTGATTGCCTCAATATGCACTTTGGTATCCGAAGCAAAGGTGAGGCAGCCTTTTCCACGCAAATGCGTTCTTAAAGCTGTGGCGAAGTTGACAGCAATCAGGACATGAGCATTACTCGCTCCTGCTATTCTGTAGCTTTATTCTGCCTTGAGGGGAAGGAAATCAAGCTCTGCCAACGGATTTGCGCGATCGTCACAGCTTACCGATCTGGTGCAGAAGGCGATCGCTATACTTTGTTTCCCAGCCTACCTACTCCCTTCTGATAGGGCTAATTTCGTGCCTTTGGTTTGGCTAATTGTCCGCAGAAGAGATAGAACAGAACTAACCAACCTATCGACCTACGAGTGTGGGCCAAAACTATGGTGCAGGAACCACAGCCGATCCCAACTTCTGAGTTTGCTGATGTTGAGTCCGTGGACAGCATCATTAGCGCACTTTACAATTCGATTTCTTTTGGTGCTGGAGAGCAGCCTGACTCGAATCGGCTACGCTCTCTGTTTATGCCTGGAGCCCACCTGATTCACGTCAAAACGGATGCTGCGGACACGATGGATGTGGAAACCTTTATCGATCGCTTGGTTCAGCAGATTCAAGCTGGCATCTTGACTGAGTTTATCGAAGCAGAGCTAGCTCGTCACACTAAAAGCTTTGGCAATATTGCTCAAGTATTCAGTACGTTTGAAACCCGCTTGGTCACCGATTACCGCTCGTCCTCGGCTCGTGGTATCCATAGCATTCAACTAATGCGCTACGGCGATCGCTGGTGGATTACGAACCTGCTTTGGGACGATGAGCAGAGCGACAAACCCATTCCAGCCAAGTATCTACCAGAGCAGCAATTTCCAGAATCATCTGAGTGATTCCCCCATTCAGATGAAGGCGTTGCCCCTAACGAATTTCTAGGATCAGAGATAGTTCTCTCTCCAGCATTGTTCGCTGGTATGGAATTCGAGTCATGGTGTATTTCACATTTCTCATGGAACTGGTGGTCCTGTTCGTGCTGACTTGCTTGCTATGTTGGCTGGTGAATGCCTTGTGGATCTTTAATCCCTTGTTCACCCTGGTGTTGTTGCTGGTGGGAGTTTTGGGTTTGGGTTACGGCGCTTTAGTTGTGGTGGATAATATTTAGGCCAATTGTTTAGGAAAGCGTTTAACCGCGATCGCAATGCCATTCATTTTCCACATCACCTCAGCGCCCCAGTGGGAGCAAGACCAACTGGCGGGAATTTACCAAGGCGACACCTTAGCATCAGAAGGATTTATCCACTGCTCTACACTTCAGCAGGTTGAGGGAGTGGCGAATCGTTACTTTACAGGACAAACTGATTTACTACTGCTCTGCATTAATTCTGATCAAGTTCAAGCCGAAATTAAATACGAAGCGCTGGTCGGCGATGAAGAATACCCTCACATTTACGGCCCTCTCAATTTAGATGCCGTCACTGAAGTTGCTCCCTGGGCACCTCAACCAGATGGCACCTTTGCGCTACCCGCCGCGATCGCCAACTCATAGAACCACATTTACTGAGGCTGCCTACGCAGCCTTTGTTGCAATAGCCGCACCCTTGAGGGTGTCGGTTCCTTAGAGCGACAAGTGGAGTTGGGAGCCTGACTCGGTTTTGTGGACTTCAATTCGAGCTTGGAAGGCTTCCTTAAAGTGGGGCATGTGGGTAACGGTCAAGATGCAAGAAAAGTCAGAGGCGATCGCATTAATCGCGGCAATTAAGCGATCGCAACCTTCACTGTCCTGAGTACCAAAGCCTTCATCCACAATCAACATCTGCAAAGCCGTGCCAGAGCGTTGCGCCAGCAGTTTTGCGAGGGCGAGGCGAATCGCAAAGTTAACCCGGAAGGCTTCGCCCCCCGAATAAGTTTCGTAGGGACGCGTACCTCGAATATCAGCAATCAAAATATCCAGGGTATCGATCAGCCTAGAGCTAGCCTTCGTGCCTTTACCGCGTCCTGCCCGCTGGGTGACAAACTGCACGTGTAACTGATTGGCGCTGAGGCGAGCCAGAATTTGGTTGGTTTCTGCTTCCAACTGGGGCAAAACATTCTCAATCATCAACGCCTGAATGCCGTTCTTGCCAAAAGCTTGGGATAGCTCGTGATAGACCCGATATTGCCGTCGCGCGGTTTGAAGCTGCTGCTGTTGCGCTTCTGCCTGAACTTGCAACGTTTCTAAGTGCTGCTGTTGTTGTTGCAAGCGGCCCAAACGAGCTAATTGACCGTTGAGTTGGGCTTGCTGCTGTTGAATCTGTTGCTCCAAACTACGAATTTGCTCTGCTGGATCAGCCATTTGCTCTAGCTGCTGGATCAGTTGCTCCAGTTGAGTAGTGGCTTGCTGGAGATGTTGCGATCGCACTTCTAGCAATTCGCTCAATTCAGCAATGCGTTGTTGCACTTGGGGATACTGCTGCTGCGCTTGGCACAGAGATTGATAGCGAAACTGCCACGCTTGAGCTTGGCGCACCTGAGTCCGCAAAGCGTTGTGATGATCCAAGTTGTAATCGATTTCCGCGATCGCTTGATCGAGGTCATTAATCAACTGTTGTAGTGGCGAGTCGGTTTGCTGTTGCTCTAGTTGCTGTTGTATGGCCGCAATTTGGGCTTCTAGCTCTGGTTGGCGAGCCGCTAAGTTAGCCTGTCGTCGTTGGGCTTGCTTAATCTCGGCTTGTTTGATTTCCGCCCAACGCCAGCGTTCTGCCTCTCCCTTGGCTAAAGCATGGTTGCGATCGTCATAGTTAAGCTGCTGTAAGCTCTGCACCAATGTCGTTAATTCTTCCTGAAGTTCCGTGGCGTAGTGACCAGCACTGAGGGCTTGTTGCAGCTTTTCCTGCTCCGCTAGCACCTGTTGCAGCTTTTCCTGCATCTCTAAGCTGACCTGCAATTGCTCTTGCAATTGGCCCCGCCGCTCTAGCAAACTCTTGTGCTCCGCCAATTCTCGGTCTAAGTCGCGATATTCTTGCCGTAGCACGTGAATTTCACGGTCTGAGACGGCGAGCTGCTCCCGCACCACCCAAAGCTGATCAATAATTTCCTGGTGCTCCGCTTCGTTTTTCTGTTGCACCAACTGCCAGTGATGCTCATCCAAAGGGCGATCGCAGAGAGGGCAAGCCGCATTAGGTTGCTGCAACAGTTGGACTTTGTTTTCGAGTTCTGCCAGTTGCGCTTCGTAGTCGCGCTGATGCACCTGCAACCGCTCCAAAAAACTGCGCCGTTCCAGTCCCTTTTCCCGCACCCGTTGCTGGTAAACTTGCCGTTTCTCCAGATGCTCAATCTGCTCCGCTACTTCCAGCGCTGCCTGTTGTAACTTGGGTTGACGAGCTTGCTGCGCTTGCAATTGTCGCACTGTGGTTCGCAACTCTTCCAAGCGAGCGGTGAGGCGATCTTGGGCCCGCTCAATTTGGCTTTGTAGCTGGTGTTGGCGCTGAAGTAGCGGTGCCACTTGAGTTTGCAGCTGATCCAGTTCTGTCAACCGAGCACGAGCTTGCCGTAACCGCTCCATCGCAGTTTCTACCTCAGCCGCCTTACTCAAGGTATGCTGCACATCTTGCTCTTGTTGCCGCAACGCCTCTAGCTGAGCTTCCAGGTGGCGCAATTGGTCTTTAATTTCACCAATCTGCTGCGCTTGCTGTTGCTGCAACCGTTGCCGTTGGGTCTGAGCCGATTGGTACGACTGAAACTTAGTTGATTGCTCCTCCTCTTGCGCCTGCAAACTTTGAAACTGCGCGTAACCTGCCGCGATCGCCTCTTCTTGCCCGAGAAGCGCCGCCAACTCCTGCTCCTGATGCTGAGCACTGGCTAGATCCTGTTGTAACCGCCGATAATCCTGGCTGAGGTTGCGCTGTTGCTGCTGCTGCCAAGTCAGTTGTTGCTCCCAAGTGCGGCGCTGGTGCTGCATCGCCTGCAATTGCTGCAACTGCTCCTGGTTCGCCGTTTGCGTCGTTTGCATCGCCGCTAAATCTGCTTCCAGCAACGCTTGTTCCTGAGCGATCGCCTCTCGTTGCTGCAACTGCTCCTGAATGGACTCCAAACTGCGCTCTAGCAGGTCAATTTGCCCTTTCGCCTGCCGCGATAAATCCTTCGATTGCTCCGCTAACTCATCATACTGATCCAGCTTCAGCAAGTCCGCCAAAATCTGCTTGCGTTCACTGGGCCGTTTCAGCATAAATTCATCAGCTCGACCCTGACGTAAATAAGCCGAATTCACAAACGTCTCATAGTCCAGCTTCAGATGATCCAAAATCAACTGTTGCGTCGCCCGCATCCCCCGCTCCGTCAGAGGCCGAAACGTCGGTGCGACACTGCCACCATTCAACCCCGCGATCGCCACCTGAAACTCCAGAGAACTCGCCTGTCCCCGCGATCGCGTCCGAATCACCCGATAGATCTGCTGGTGACTCTGAAACGTGAAATCCACCTGAGCTTCCTTCGCGCCCAAGTGAATAATGTCATCCTCCGAGCTAGCGCGACTCTGTCCCCATAGCGACCAAGCGATCGCCTCCAATAGCGACGATTTCCCCGACCCATTCGGGCCACAGACACAAGCCGTATGCAGACCCCGAAAATCCAGAGTTGCTTCGCGGTAACTGAGAAAGTTTTTGAGACTAAGTTGCAGCGGAATCATTCAAACGGCAATGCAACACTCATTTACTGGAGAGTCAGAGTACATTTGCACTGTCTCATAGTCTAGCGGTTGCCCAAGCAGTTCTGTCTACTTTTTGCAGTAAAGGTGGATTTCGGAGTTGGGATTCAAATTACGGTTGAAATTTCCAAAGACATAAGCTTGATAGTTTGTTTTGACAAACCAGTCAGATGAACGCTTCAAAAAAGCGTTGTTTAGCTCCGGGAAAACAACAATGCATTGAACTTGGTGCTTATTTGAAATCTGCTCCAGGCTTTTTTGCTCATATATCTCTAACGCCTTCCTAAAATATTGGTCTTTTTGGGGGCTATAGGTCCCTAAATATAGATTATCGTGGTGAGCAATGTAGCTGAGATACCGCTTAATCGACAAGTTCCATTCTACATATACTAAGGGATGCGTAATTAATAGAATTGGTTGATTAACTTCAGTATTTTCTGTAATTGTTTTTAGGAGTACTTGAGTAGAGCGGCCTTCAGCGGCAAATACACAAGCTGCGTTCCAAGCCAAGCTAAGATTGATTGCAAGGCTAAGTGTAATCAAACCCAAGACGATATTGTCTAGAGCTTTATAGTTATCTTTAGCGTGCTGATAAAGTAATGAGATTAAGACTGAGTAGCCAAAAACGGCGGGTAGTAAATAGCGTTGGGAAATATCAGATTTTGCATAAACAACTAGCTGAGGCAAAATCAGAAGTATAAATAAGAAAAACGGGTAGTAGATTGTTTTTAGCAAGAGTCGAGCAGATTGCTTAAGATTGGTTTTGTAGTTTATAGTAAAGATTAAAACAATTGCAGATAAAATGATCCACCCTGAACTGTAGTGACTTAGTGTTTTAGTAACTAATAAAATTCTAGAAAAGTTAATTTTCTCAACACCAGCATATCCTGTTCCTCTAAGACCCAAAAAATATTTAATAAAAAGAAGCTCTGCTAAGCAAACTAAGCCCAAAACTGCCAGGGAAAACTGATTGTCTTTGATGGCTTGTAGCCACGTTTTACTACCGTTGGTTCGAGACAGCCAAACTTGAATGAAGGCGATCGCTGGGATAGCTACTACTAAATTTTCCTTACATAGAGACATCAAAATAGTAGAAACCAAAAAACCGCTTTGATAAAGCATTTTTTGTTGGCTCTTGGCTGCACTCAACCCTGCAAAAGGCAGAGCAACTGACAATAAAAAAAATCCAATTGTTTCAGCGGGTCCAAGCTGCCACCAAATTGCAGACTGAGCACCTAAAGTAGTTAAAAAAGCCAGTACGATTGCTGCCGAAAACGAGAGCTTCAGAAATTTCCCGAAGACAAACAAAAGAAAGGTTGTCAGGGCAGCTAGTATCCCTGTATATAGTGACCACAGAAAAAAGTTGATTCCAAAAATTCTAGTTTCAATAATGCGATGAATATAGTACAAAGGCCGAAATCTTCCGGATAGGTGGTCTGCTACAAGCCACTGCTTTATAACTTCAAACAAGTCAGACTGATGATGCACAAAGCTATAGTGAATTGCAGTAATCTCATGGTCATCAGTGAAGTGATAGCCTGAAAACAACGAGCCACTACTCATGAAAAGTGAAAACCAAACCACCAAGGCGATGAGCAGTGCAGTTACGTACTCGTGTTTTTTAGAACTAAGTTGAAGCATTTATCTAGGACTGAATACGGTTTTGCTTGCAGTATCAACTTCTGTCGGTACATAGTCTACCCACTCTCACGCGATCGCTCTCCCTCATGGCGTTAGTCTAGAGGCATGAAGATTCATCACCTCAACTGTGCAACACAATGCATTCTGGGTGGGGGATTGGTTGGTGGCAAAGGCAGTTTATTCCACCGCGTCCCCATTGTGAGCCACTGCCTGTTGATTGAAACCGAAGCTGGCTTAGTTTTAGTCGATACTGGCTTAGGCTTACAAGACATTGCCCAAACTCAACAGCGACTGAGCAGTGGCTTCCTTTTTCTAGCAGGCCCACAGCTCATCCCAGAAGAAACAGCAGTCTATCAAGTAGAGCAATTAGGTTTCTCCCGCCATGACGTGCGGCATATTATCCTCACCCATTTAGACCTCGACCATGCAGGTGGCATCGCAGACTTTCCTCAAGCCAAAGTGCATTTATTGGATGCCGAATATCGCGCCGCCACCCAACCTAAAACCAGACGCGATCGCTATCGTTACCGACCCCTACAATGGCAGCATGAGCCAGACTGGGTGCGTTATCAAGTGCAAGGCGATCGCTGGTTCAGCTTCAAGTGCATCCAACAACTCACCGGATTACCCCCAGAAATTCTCCTTGTCCCCCTCCTCGGCCACACCCACGGCCATACAGGAGTAGCCATCCAAATCCCCACAGGTTGGTTATTA
Source organism: Trichocoleus sp. FACHB-591 (assembly GCF_014695845.1). Classification (NCBI taxonomy): domain Bacteria; kingdom Bacillati; phylum Cyanobacteriota; class Cyanophyceae; order Leptolyngbyales; family Trichocoleusaceae; genus Trichocoleus; species Trichocoleus sp. FACHB-591. The sequence goes on along the minus strand of NZ_JACJPA010000102.1, from coordinate 29,307 downwards.
CATGCAGGCGACGCCTACTACTTCCACCAAGAAATGCACCCCACTCATCCTTATTGCCCATTCGGCCTAGCCGTAGTGCAGCGAGTCGGTGCAGTCGATAACCCAACCCGTCTCCACAACCAAGAGCGCCTACGACAACTGAAACAGCAACAAGCAGGAACAGTAGAAATTATTTGTGCTCACGATCCGATGGAGTTAAGGGGAAGGAGGAAGGAGGAGGGATGAAAAGTGAGAACCAAAAGCTAATAGCCAACTACCCACCCCAAAACTCGAAACACCCACACTTAAACTCGTTTGGAGGGGGTCTGGGGGACGCAACCGTCCCTCAGCGGGGGTTTGGGGGCGAGTGCCCCCAAGGCTCGGATTTCAACAAATTCAACACCTAGCACCCCAAAGTTCCACCCTGCAAATCCCCAGATACAATAGTCAACAAACCCTGAACTGACGCAAACCCATGACGGCTCCCTCAGAACTAGAGACTGCATCCGAGCAGCGTTTGGACCCTAATTCAGACCCCGCAGCCTCACAGGATCTGAGCGTTGCACCCAAAACTCCTATTAGTGAAGACGAAACCGAATACTTCGACGAGTTACCCGATGAAGTCGAAATGTCTTTGTTCGATCACTTAGAAGAGTTGCGGCAACGGATCTTCTACTCCTTAATTGCAGCAGTTATCGGGATTATTGGTTGCTTCGTCTTCGTTAAACCCATCGTCCAGCTACTAGAAGTTCCCGCCCAAGGTGTTAAATTTCTGCAACTGGCCCCAGGTGAATACTTTTTTGTCTCGATCAAAGTCGCGGGTTATAGCGGGCTACTAGTTGCGAGTCCCTTCATCCTCTACCAAATCATCCAGTTTGTTCTGCCCGGTTTAACGCGACGTGAACGCCGATTCATCGGACCCATTGTGCTGGGTTCCAGTGTGCTATTTGCTGCGGGTTTGGCTTTTGCGTATGTTGCCCTCATCCCTGCTGCTCTCAACTTCTTCATTACCTACGGCGAAGATGTAGTTGAGCAGCTTTGGTCCATCGATCGCTACTTCGAGTTTGTCCTGCTGCTTCTGTTTAGCACTGGCCTAGCCTTTCAGATTCCCGTAATTCAATTGTTGCTGGGTCTAATCGGCATCGTCTCCTCAGCTCAAATGCTTTCAGGTTGGCGATATGTCATTCTAGGCGCTGCCATTCTAGGTGCAGTGCTGACCCCCTCCACCGATCCTTTGACTCAGAGCCTCTTAGGAGGAGCAGTTGTAGGGCTTTACTTTGGTGGCATCGGTTGTGTGAAACTGCTTGGTCGTTAGAGATGGATTTGTGAAGCTTGAGTAAGCGCGATCGCCCCTAAAGCAGCGGCATTACCCTTGACTAACCTGGAATTGATGAGTTAGCACTGTGCCGTCGATTCTATTGGTGCGATCGTTTTGAATTCAAAATTATCTCAGCTTCATAAATTAGAGCAGCTAGCTCAGCGACTACACCGACAATTGACATTTCTGTGCCTTTCCCAACGACCCATTACCCTCGGTACAGTCTTAGCCATTTCCGTACTGAGCGGTTGTGCCATCCTCGACCCCATCCAAGTAGACTCCTCACCCGTACCAACCGATATTGCTCAAACCAGACCAGAGCAGGTTGCCACAAACTCTAGCAATCTTCTTTGGTCTAGTAGCTTTGACGAAGCCGACTGGCAGCAGCATTGGGGCACCAGCAAGCGCAAAGATTGGGGACTCGAAAACGTCGAAATTATTCCAGACCCAACCGGAAAGTTTAGCAAAGTGCTGCGCGTGAACTATCCTGCTCGTTCTGCCAGCCCCACCGTCGCCCGCAAATACAAAGCTCCGTTGGGTGGTTGCCAGTTTCTTGCCGATCTCAACCTGCAACCTAGAGACACCTTGCGGCTTAGCTACTACGTCCGCTTCTCAGAAAATTTCGATTACATTCGGGGAGGCAAACTTCCCGGCTTATTTGGGGGTGACAGCAACAGCGGTGGCGATACTCCTGATGGTACCGATGGCTTTTCCACCCGCTTCATGTGGCGCAAAAACGGAGCGGGAGAACTGTACGCCTACCTCCCAACCAGCGACGAATATGGCACCTCCATCGGGCGCGGCCAATGGCGCTTTAAGCCAGGAGTTTGGTATCGCCTAGAGCAAGAAGTGGTGCTGAATCAACCTGGTCAACAAGATGGGCGAGTTCGCGTGTGGCTCGATGGCCAACAAGTGCTTGACCAGGATGGGCTTACCTTCCGCTCCACCGACAAACTTAAAATTGACGGTATCTTCTTCTCCACCTTCTTCGGCGGCAACGATCCCTCCTGGGCTACCCGCAAAGATGTATACGTAGACTTCGCCGACTTTGCAGTCGCAGCCGTCAACTAACCTTCGCTCTTAAAGCAGTGGGCGAAGCGATCGCTAACCTACTGGACTAAACCTACTTTTGGAGGGAGTTTGAGGGACGCAACCGTCCCTCAGCGGGGGTTTGGGGGCAAGCGCCCTCAAGGACTTGGTTTTAGCAAATGAAATCTAAGCCCCCTGAGATAACGAAGTCGGCAAAGTCACCCCTTTCGTTTGGGTATTGACCGCATCCTCCATCACAATCTCACCCCGGTTCAAACTGCCATCTACCGCCACATATTCCACCGTTACATCTTGCGTTGAGTTCAGCACTAGGGGATTGCGACCACTCCGCTCCAGATGCAGATTCTTCACAGTGGCTTGCTCAACTTGGCGTAAGTAAATACTATCGATCGCATATTCGGCAACAACCGCAGACTTGGGCAAAATCTGCCGCATCGTAAAGCCACTTAACTCCACATTTCTTAGCTTGTCTACAACGGCCTTAGCGGTATGAGAGACAGGCTGAGCTGTAGCTTTCGTGACGCGATCGCCTTGTCCCTTAGGCTGAATAGAAAGCACCGCTTCTCCAGCTTCGCGATCGAAATGAGCCTGCAAAATCGTTCGCGACATGCCTTGGCCCTTGAGCTTAATGTCGCTGCGATTAATTTCTACAGGTTGGAATAAATCAATTTCACCAATGGGCAAATTAATTTGCACCTGGCTGGATTGCGGCAAGCGAGCAATTAACGCCTGTAAAGCGGCAGAATCGTCTCGATTATCGTTAGGAATCACCCCGCGATCGATCGCCTCCACAATTTCCAACGGCATTTGCTGCGCTACCGCTTGACGGTTGAGCCACCAGCCCTCCAAATCCCAAATGGGGCTCAGGGAACCAGATAACCATAAGAGGAAAATAATGAAACTAAAAGCTTGAGCCCCCAGCAAAAATCGAGAAGTACCTAGCTTGGCGGCTCTTTCCAAACCAGAGCCTTCTGCTGAGATACTTTGATTCCCCCGGTTCGACCAGTTTTGCTTGGCTAGATTCATCAGCGTCCACACCTTGACTAAAGCCGATGCCCACTGCGACAGCAGCAAAATAGGGAAGTGAATTGGGCGCAGCTCAGAACTCCGACCCCAGAAAATCAGCAGCAACATCAGTGGACGGCTAAAGCAAATCCAGGACGAAATGATCCCAACCGCAACCCAATTGCCTTGCAGAAACGAAATGACTAGTAGACCAGGGGTAATCAGAGAAGTCCAAATACTAATGCGTTGGTCGAGCAAGCTGTACCAGGCAGTCCAGCCGATGCGATGAGGGCCAAGCGCGATCGCTCGGTTGTTGTTCCGGAGCATGTTGCCGTACCAGCGCCGCATGTTCTGGTAAGCGCGATCGACAAAGGAACCCGAAATTGTCTCAATCGAGTAGACAACTACATCGGGGATGTAGAGCATTTCATAGCCACGTTGCAGCAGCCAGAACCAAGTACTCTTATCGTCTCCAGACAGAAACTTAAACTGTCCCCAGAGCCAATCATCCAGTGTGTCGTTTTCCAACTGCATCGCAAATGTGGGATGCAACGCCGCCTCTGCTCGAAATAGAGAAAATCGCCCTGTCAAGCACATCACCTTGCGCGACAGCGAGTCCGAGCACATTTGGCTGTGGCGTTGGGCAAACCGCAGGTGAAACCATTCAGAAAACAGATAAGAACCTTGAACCACTGGTAACTCGTCGGTGGTTAAGGCTCCCATTTTGGGGAACATGAGGAAAAAAGGTAGACACTGGCGCAGCGTGCCGGGAGCTAGTTCTGAGTCACCATCCATCAACGCCACAATCGTATCCGCAGGCAAATTCAGTTGTGCGAGTTCCCGCAGACCATCGGCCATCGCTTTGCGCTTACCGTCTTTCTGCGTCATTAAAACCAGGCGAACGGTTTTGAGTTCTGGATCTTCGGCTTTGAGGATCTCTACAATCGAGGCATTTTCTTCGTCGCTGCTGCTACTGACCAGAACAGTAATCGGGTGCACCAAATCTCTAGCTTCTCGCGCGATCGCTCGAAAGACCCGCTCGGTAATCCAGGGTTTCTCTTTATAAGTTGGGACGAGCAAACAAACGTGAGGCAAATGCTCAACCGGAACTTTATTGGCCCAGCGCCGCCACTTAGGAAAGACCCAGTGCAGGTAAATCCGCGATCGCAACAGGCGTAAGAGAAACCAAGCCCAGCGCCATACACCCACTACGCCCAAGCTAATCAGGCCAAACACATCCCAAATGGCTAAGTTGCCAGGGTTTTGTAGGACGTAGAGACCTGTCAAACCCAAGACTGGAAAAAACAGGAATGCCAACAAGTTAAGTTGGGCGCTCAGGGGTTTAGAAGAGGCTGATGCAGTAGATTTCATAATGACTCAAATAATTCCTGAGTAAGCAGCACAAAGCATGAGAGAGACTGACTCGTTGCACCCTGATGCCTGGACGGAAGGAATTGAAAGTTGCGGCAGCAGGCGATCGCCCATTGCAACCCGAAGCAACCCAAAACTACTTACCTGCGAACAGTTTGGTGCCAAAGGTCATGCGAGCTGATTGGCCCACGCCACAAAACTGGTTGGTCTGAGACTGCTGAGGCGCAGGAGGAATACGTACAGTCACCTTGGCTAAGGGTTGGCCAACTAAATTAGAGGCGACCGCAGGCACTAAAGCCTGGGCCTGGTCTTTTGCCAATTCAGCGCGGTTCACTGCCTCAATCAGCTCCACTTCGCCGACGAAGGTGTCTTCAGCTCCAGCAAGTTGCACTCGCACTGGCTTAGTACTATCAATCTGATTGGCTTGTTGAGCAGAGACCAAAGTTTCTACCCAGAGGTCGTTACAGTCCAACAAGGTAATCAGGGTGTCGGGGCGGTTTACTTGCTCGCCTTGGTCGTGCTCAGTGCTGTAGACCACACCCGTAAAAGGAGCTGAAATTTCAATGTCTTGGCGATCGCTAAACTCTGCCTGGGCCTTTTTCAGTTGCTTTTGGCTGCTGTCCAACTCAGCTTCGAGGGTTTCAATTTGAGCTGCTTGGCCTTGAACGGTCCGCATCAAGTTCATGCGTTGGTCGGCCAAGGTTGCACCAGGAGTCAGCGCCACACCGTCTTGCAAAGCACCTAAAGAAGCTTGAGCTGCAGACAACTCAGCCTGGGCTTGCTTGACTTCTGCTTCAGCCGATTTCCAGATGAACTCTAGTTGGTCCACCTTCTGACGAGAAATCGCACCTTCCTGCAATAACTGCTGGTAGCGCTGGTAATCCAGGCGCGCCGCTTTTTCCTGGGCCATTGCTGCCTCAACGGCTGCTTGTTGGTGCGTAACCTCCTTCGCAGAGAGACCTGTATTGACTCTTTGTAAGGTTTTATCTTGAATTTCTAAACTGCTTAGCTGTTGCTGCAAAAAGACTAAGGATTGTTTGGCCGCAACCAACTGTGCCGTCTTGGTTTGGACTTCACCTTGCAACTGCAACAAGTTTTGTTCTACCTGGGCTGTGCTTTCCAGCCGAGCCAGAATCTGGCCTGATTTGACTGGGGCACCGGGACGAGCGTAAAAAGCTTTCAATTTGCCATCAATGGGAGCGCGTAACCGCACAGTTCGACCGCTAATCAGCCCACCATCTACAGTGGCATGGGTCAGTCGATAGGTGATGGAGGACAGGCCAAAGGCGATCGCCGCCCCTCCTAACCCCAGACAAGTCATCCCGACAAGTAATCTTTGCCAAATCTGCTTTTTCTTAAAATCGGGCAACCGATAGTCAGCTTCAGGGGGAACTGCAACAAACTCTTGGAAGCCAAGGGGCTTAGTTGGGGTCTTTACCATGGAGGCTCTTTGAGTGACGAAAGGGCAGGACTGGGTGAGCAAACGACTACCAAGGGGTCCTGAGTGTAAGGATTCAGGTTGTCCGTAAGTAGCTCGAAATACAAATCAACAGGGGCTTTTGTTGGTTCTGAAGTGAGCTAGATAGCACCATTGGGCAGCAGAAACAGGCAGCTAAACCTGAAGAGGTTTGCTGAAATTGGGTCAAGTTTTGATCTCAGAAAGATGGTGGCTGATTAGCCTGGATTGCTTAGTTTTGAAAATCTAGACTTTAGGGTTATTTGCTGAAGAGAAGATTTACTATTTACAAACTCTAATGGCAATGCCTGTAAATTTTCGTATAGAGCCGATAAAGTGTAGAGTCTAATCTTTAAAGGAAGTGTGAATTTACGAATATGAGATCGAGCCTAAAGTGATTGTGAGGCAAATAAGACCATTCCCTGAAATACTTGCTGAAAAGAAGTTTCAGAGTGTCTCCAAGTCTTTTGCTCGAATTAAGATAATGCGGCTATGTAAGAATTGGTACTCTACTAATACCGAAGTTCTTATTAGCACTAGCTGTAATTTAAATAACTATAAGAACGGCTAAAAAGAAGTTGTATTTTACTGAAGCCAACTGAAATATCTGGCATCCTAAAGCTTTAAGTTCCAAGCCAGAACCTGCCTCGATACCTAGAATGTTGGTTTTAGAAAAACTCTAGAAACTTCCAACACTTAGCCCTTAGTAATTGAGAATACAAACCAATATTCATCAACTACTATTTGCTTATAGTGTTTCGCGATCGCCTAAATCAGCCATCTGTCCAGAGAGCGATCGAATATCACCCAAAAGAGGGAGATTAAACCAGTGACCTTAAAACTCTTCTAGCAACCACTCGGAAGCGCGATCGCCCAGATCCAGCGGGATGCTCACAGCCTTACCCAAGCGAGGCCGTTCCTTAGTCTGCTCAACAAACTGCTGCACCTGGCTAAAGCCACCCCAAGCATCTAAGTAGCTGCTGATGGTTTCTAGATGGGCGAAATATTCGGCTTCCGTGAGGGGAAAAGAAGCCTGCTCCAAATACTTCCACATGACTTGAACAAAGATTTTGCCCTGGGTCCGTCGCACTTGAACATCGTAGGAACGGCCCCATTTATGGAGAATGAGTTGATGTAAGTCTCGTCCTGTCATGACTCACTCTGGATCAACCGATTTAGAATCAAGCATTTTGTTTACATTTCGTATAGCTATCAGGCTCCCCGACTCAGATATGATGCTAGCGTCAAGAAATGTAATAATACCCATGAGGCGCTAAAAACCGCTTCTTTCAAGGGACTGTAACGCCCTGCCTGTTGCATTAGACTCACTTTAGCTATGGTTGCTGTCTAGGCGTACAGACTTAAATATGCGGGGTTAACAGGGTTCTAAGATTAGCCCAAACTGTTGGCTAAGACACATAACTTAACACATACGTAAGCATAGGTCATGGCTCAAGTCTCTGGATCTGCAGACGTACCTAGCATGGGTCGTCGCCAATTTATGAATTTCCTCACGTTTGGTGCGGTCACAGGCACAGCCTTGGGCGCACTATATCCTGTGGTCAAATACTTTATCCCGCCGTCTAGTGGAAGCGGTAGCGGTGGGGTTACTGCGAAGGATGCGCTCGGTAATGACATCCTCGTGAGTGACTTTCTGGCCAGTCACAAAACTGGCGAGCGCTCTTTGGCTCAGGGGCTCAAAGGCGACCCCACCTACATCGTGGTAGAAGGCGAGCAAGCCCTTGCCAGCTACGGCATTAATGCGGTCTGCACTCACTTGGGCTGTGTCGTGCCCTGGAATAGTGGCGAGAATAAGTTCATCTGTCCCTGTCATGGTTCGCAGTATGACAACACTGGCAAGGTAGTCCGGGGGCCAGCACCGCTGTCCCTCGCCCTAGTTCACGCAACTGTCCAAGAGGACAAAGTCTCCTTTACACCTTGGACTGAAACTGACTTCCGCACAGGTGATGACCCTTGGTGGTCCTAGGAATTGATCATTTTTACCAATCGTGAGACGTTGCATCCTGTCTTGTGTATTGACTGCCTGATCCTTTGCTATTGAAGACTCATTACAGATGAAGAAAACTTTTTTGTCAGCGATATTCGCTCCGCGATACCTCTGGCGCGTTACGCTTGCCGCTATCAGCGCGATCGCCATTTTGCTCGGTAGCGATCTAATGCTGCCTCAATCTGCTGCTGCTTATCCGGTCTATGCTCAGCAAGCTTACGAGAATCCTCGTGAGGCCACAGGTCGGATTGTTTGCGCCAACTGTCACTTAGGCGCTAAGCGGACTGAAATAGAAGTACCTCAAGCCGTTCTTCCAGATACGGTGTTTGAAGCAGTCGTCAAGATTCCTTACGACACCAACGTACAGCAGGTGTTGGGCAATGGTGAAAAAGGTCCTCTGAACGTTGGTGCGGTCCTGATCCTGCCTAAGGGCTTTAAGATCGCTCCTGAGGACAGAATTCCTGAAGAAATGAAGGAAAAAATTGGCGGTCTGTATTTCCAACCCTACAGTGCTGACAAGGACAATATCGTGGTAGTGGGTCCGTTACCTGGAGAGCAGTATCAAGAGCTGACCTTCCCAGTCCTCTCCCCCGACCCTAACGCCGATAAGTCTGTGAAATTTGGTAAATACCCAATCAACGTGGGTGGTAATCGTGGTCGTGGCCAGGTTTATCCTACTGGTGACAAGAGCAACAACACGATTTACAACGCTTCTGCTGCTGGGAAAATTACCCAAATTACTAAAGCCGAAAGTGGTGGTTATGCTGTCACCATTCAATCTGCTGACGGTGGCACCGCTGTAGACAACATTCCAGCGGGTCCTGAGCTAGTAGTCGCGGAAGGCCAAGAAGTGAAAGCGGGTGAAGCGCTCACGACTGATCCTAACGTGGGTGGCTTCGGTCAGGTTGATACAGAAATCGTGCTGCAAAGCCCTGCTCGCATCCAAGGCTTGGTTGCCTTCTTCGCTGCAATCACTCTCTCTCAGATCATGCTTGTCCTGAAGAAGAAGCAGGTTGAGAAAGTGCAAGCTGCTGAAATGAACTTCTAAAACAGCCCTCGTCCATCATGGCTGTAAGACACCTTTGTTGAGTATTTCAACAGAGGTGTCTTTTTTATGTTAAGTATCCCAATTAGAACTTAATTAAAACTTGAAGGCGGATTGGTAACTGTTGGAAGCTTGGGCGACCTGTTCGACCTGTTGGGAAACTTCTGGATTGTAGAGGCGTAGATAGTTCCAGTAGTTTTCAAACACCGACTTCACGTAGCCTTTGGTTTCGCCGTAGGGGATTGCTTCCACAAATTGATCAAGATCGCTGAAAGTGTTTTTATCTACCCAACCCGCTACAGCACCGGGACCTGCATTGTAACTGGCAACCGCAAAGAGAGAGTTATTGTCGTACTCGCGGTGGGTGTAGGCTAAATACCAGGTGCCAAGCTTGATGTTGTCTTCCGGTTTGTCCAGTTTGTACTGCTTCAGCTTAATTTGCGAGGCGATCCAAGAAGCTGTTTCGGGCATGACTTGCATCAGTCCAGTTGCTCCCACAACAGAGCGAATTTGCGGCTGAAACCGGGATTCCTGGCGGATTAAGGCTGTGACAAGTAGGGGATTGAGTTGCCGTTCTTGCGACCAAGCCTCGATGGGTTGCAGAAAGGGAAAAGGATATAGCGCTTGCCAGAAAGCAGGTTGTTGCTTGAGGGTTTGGTACTGCGATCGCTCCTCAGTTTTTTCGCGCCAAGCCAAGCTCGACAACATAAAAATGCCATCGAGATGATCGCCCACTCCTACTCGCAACACCCCATCGGTAAACTGCTCCGCTACCGTTGGCTTAGTGGGATTTTTGAATTCTACTTGCCAGAGCGCCCAAGCATCTTGGCTTTGCCCCAACTGATACAGCTCTTGCAAGGTGGCAGAACCCGTGGGTAATGGACTGGAGTGACCAGAGCGCACAACTTGCGGTTGGAGTTGACGGACGCTATCAAAATCGCCTACGTTCCAGCCTAGCTGTACAGCCGAGCGCCAAGCATAATAAGACTCTGGATATTTCGCCAAGACATACTCAAAGGCGCTTGTAGCATCTTGCTCACGCCCAATTTGGCTCGCCCATTTACCCACCCAATAAGCGGCTTCTGGGGCGAATTCACTCTCAGAGTTTTGCTTGGTAATCGGTTCTGCCCACTGCCAAGCAGCCAAAAAGTTTCCGGTGTTGGCTTGACGCTGGGCTTGTTTCCAGCGAATTTCGGCGGCAGCATCTGATTTGGGGTACTGGCTCAAAACCGATTGGCGAGATTGCGCGGCTGATTTGCCACTACCTAATCCTTCTAGGATGTCAGCCTTGACCATCAGGGCTTCTGCTGCCTGGTCGGGAAATTGGCTAATGACTCGATCTAGATAGGGAATGCCATTAATCGGTTTAGGCGTAAGCTGAGCCATGCGAATTAGAGCCGTGGCCGTTTCCTCAGCTTGGGGGAAAGCGGCAGCTAACAGTTGGTAAGCTCGGTAGGCTTGAGAATTTAAGCCGCTGAGTTGCAACCCGCGCCCAATCCGATATGTGTTGAGGGAATTACGAGGGGCACGGGCATAAGCTTCTGCAGCTTTGCCATATTCCTGGTGCTCCCAGTAGTTAAAGGCGATCGCCTCCCAATCTTCGGGCTGGAGTGTAGCGGTAAAGCTGGCGTTTTCGGTTAGCCGATTCAGCACCGGGACAATGCCTGGAGCATTAATGCCATACTTAGCCAAAATCAAGAGCAATTTTGGCTGATTTGGGTTCTGGCGCAGGCGTTGCTGAATGATGTCTTGAGTGCGAGGATAAGTTGGAAACTTGGCGATCGCTTGGTCCCAATACTGCCGATCTTGGCGGCCTAGCACGAATAAAGCTTCGGCAGCGACGGGGTGATCCGGATATTGTCGCAGCAGACTTTTCCAAGCGGCTGCTGCCTCGGCTGTTTTGCCACTAACCGTATAGGCTTGGGCCTGCTTAAAAGCAACGTAGGCAGCAAGCTCCGGGTAATCTGACTCTAAACCCTTGAGCCACTGGAGCGCTTTTTCTCCTTGGCGTTGCCGAATTGCATCACTTGCTAGCAAATAGCGAGCGCGGTTGCGGTCTGCTCCTTGTTTGCCTTGGGCGATCGCTGCTAGTTTAGTGGCTCGTTGCTCGGGAGATAGGTCTGCTAAAGCCGCAACGGCAGAGTCAGCAGCTTGGCTTTGGCTGGGCAGAGATGACGGCTGTGGTTGAATCCAGCTTTGCCATTTGCGAGTGAAACCGCTGGTTGTAACCGACAACGTTGCCCCTAAGAGTAAGGCACACAGCCCTGCTCCAATGGCCAAAGAAACTTGCGTGCCTCGTCGCTTCAGCATGCGTCCTCGCTCGAAGATTTGGACCGAATCCCATGAGACTCTAGCATTTTTAATTCCGTTTCCGCCCTAGGTCTTGCTCCTTTAAACAGGGAATTCTAGCTAGATCCGACAATAGTTGAAAAGTGATCAGGCTGGTACTTCCATTTGGTGCGCTAGTTCGTAGGAGAGAATCAGCGAAAAATCGTCACTTTTTTGGAGTTAATCCGAAAAATTTTCTCTTGCAACTAGTAGCCTGAAGAAATAGAGAAGTCTTTGATTTAGAAGGACAAGAAGGGATGGATGTTCGCGCGACAGATACCTCATGCCTAAACTGGGCGGGAGACATTTTAGCTCTAGGGTTGTTTGAAGATGGGGTGGAACTGACGGGTGATCTAGCGACCTTGGATGGGAAACTCGCAGGCACCTTAAAAGAGTTAATGGCTGAGGCTGAGTTTAAGGGGAAAGAAGGCAGCAGTGCTCTTGCCCGTGTAGGCGGCGGCAGTGCCATTCGCAAAGTGCTTTTAGTTGGTTTAGGCAAACCCGACTCGCTAAAACTAGAAAGTTTAAGACGGGCCGCAGCTTTGAGTATGCGACAAGCGAAAAAAGAAAAAGGCAAGACCTTGGCTATTCAGTTCCCGGTATGGAATAGCCAGCCTGAAGCTACTGTGCAAGCGATCGCCGAAGGGGCAGAGTTAGCCGCCTATCAGGACACCCGCTTCAAGTCAGAGTCGGAAGACAAAAACTCCCAGCTAGAACAAATTGAGATTTTAGGTGTCGGCGACCAAAGCGCTGCTATTCAGAGGGCGCGGCAGATTTGTTCTGGAGTAATTTTGGCGCGAGAACTGGTGGCTGCCCCTCCCAACGTGGTCACTTCACTGACGATGGCAGAAACGGCTGAAGCGATCGCCCAAGAACACGGCTTAGAAATTGAGATTCTGGAGCAAGAAGACTGCGAAAAGCTGGGCATGGGAGCTTTCCTGGGCGTGGCTAGAGCTTCTGATATTCCGCCCAAGTTTATCCACATCACTTACAAGCCCAACGGCACTCCCCGGCGCAAAGTTGCGATCGTAGGGAAAGGACTCACCTTTGACTCTGGTGGCCTCAATATCAAAGGGGCAGGCAGCGGCATCGAGATGATGAAAACCGACATGGGGGGTGCCGCTGCAACCTTGGGTGCTGCTAAGGCGATCGCACAAATTAAACCTGATGTAGAAGTGCATTTCATCAGCGCCGCAACTGAGAACATGATCAGCGGTCGAGCCTTGCGTCCTGGCGATGTACTGACTGCTTCCAACGGCAAAACCATCGAAGTGAATAACACCGACGCGGAAGGTCGTCTTACCTTAGCTGACGCCTTGGTGTTTACGGAAAAACTCGGTGTCGATGCGATCGTAGATTTGGCCACCCTCACCGGAGCCTGTGTCGTTGCCTTAGGTGATGATATTGCGGGTCTCTGGAGTAGTGACGATACCTTGGCTGCGGAGTTACTAAATGCGGCTGAATCCGCAGGCGAAAAGCTCTGGCAAATGCCAATGGAAGAAAAATACTTTGACGGTCTGAAATCGATGATCGCAGACATGAAAAATACTGGTCCTCGTCCTGGTGGTTCCATTACTGCGGCTCTCTTCTTAAAACAGTTTGTGAAAGAAACGCCGTGGGCTCATCTTGATGTCGCTGGCCCAGTTTGGGCAGACAAGGAAAATGGCTATAACAGTGCTGGAGCCACGGGCTACGGGGTCCGCACCTTGGTCAACTGGGTCGTTGCTTAACCTAGCTACCTTAGTCGCAGTCTAGAATACCGAGTGCTATTCAAACCCTCGCTAAACTCCAGTTAACCTCAGTAGTCCCGATGAGAGTTTTTTAGATCGCGTCTAAAGAACTCTCACCCCCTCGGGGTAGGCTTTGTACGGCTAGCAACCTGCCTCAGAGGAGCGTTTACTAACCATATTTATGACTGAAAATCTGCCAGGAACTGGTTACTATAAGAACCAATAACGCGCGTCAACCTAAGGAATTTCACTTAAGCTTTATATGGCTGCTGGAACCCTGCACCTAGTTTAAAGTTGGTATGAAGATGCCAACCTATGAATAGCAGCGCTTAAGACATCCGGAATATAGTGCAGTTATGCTCCGCAAATTTACATAAGCTCGACTTTCCTTTTAGAGGAACCTTGAGTAATTTAAACAGATCTAGAATCTGTTTAGCCGAATGGACCATCCAACTGTAAACCTTAGCTTCGTGTTTCCCGCAAATCGGTATTTAATTACACAGGCTTAATTCATTCTTACTTCGGGTCACGGTTTTGGGGAGCAACGTCCAAGACAGGAATACTGAGAGCGATCGCAAACATATGATTGACTTTACTGTCGCCATACGTACTTATAACGGGGAAAAGCGTCTACCTGCTGTTTTGGATCGGTTGCGATCGCAGGTGGGAACGGAGGGGTTCTCTTGGGAAGTGCTGATTGTCGATAACAAAAGCACTGATAATACTAAAAAGGTCGTTGAAGCTTACCAAGCCAACTGGCCCCAAGCTTATCCCATCCGATACACCTTTGAAGGGGAGCAAGGGGCAGCGTTTGCCAGACAGCGGGCGATTCGCGAGGCCCAAGGTATCTTCATTGGGTTTTTAGATGACGATAACTTACCCACTCCAGATTGGGTTGCGAAAGCCTGTGCCTTTGGCCAACAGCATCCCGAAGCAGGGGCTTATGGTAGTCAGATTCGGGGAAACTTTGAAGTTGCACCCCCCCAGAACTTTGAGCGAATTGCTGCATTCCTAGCAATTATTGATCGCGGTCAGCAGGTATTCCGGTATGACACCAAGGTACTGCCTCCTGGTGCAGGCCTGGTGGTCCGTAAGCAAGCTTGGTTGGAGAATGTGCCTTCTCGCCTTCTGTTACGGGGCCCTGTCGGAACGTCCCTATCTGCCAAAAGTGAAGATATTGAAGCTTTGGCTTACCTCAAACGTGGGGGCTGGGAAATTTGGCATAACCCAGCCATGTGTATTTATCACGAAATTCCCAAGTCCCGTCTAGAAAAAGCTTATTTGCTCAACTTGTGTCGAGGCGCGGGGCTAGGTCGTCACCACATTCGGATGATTGGCTTCAAGCCGTGGCAAAGACCTTTCGCCTTTCCAATCTACCTAGCCAATGATGTTCGTAAGGTGCTGCTGCACTTCATCAAGTACTACTCAGTGATTAAAACTGATGTGGTTGCCGCTTGCGAAATGGAGCTACTGCTAGGAATTCTGATTAGTCCTTTCTTCCTTTGGCGGGAAAAGTACTTAGAGGTGAAAGCAGCAAGTAGATACCCTGACTCTCTTTCTACCTCGGTCTAACTGAAGCCACACTTCAAAGTGCAGGGGGTTAATCTGCTTCAACGGAGTTCTGTGAAGCGGTAAAGTGGTGCTGCTTAGCCTAAGCTAACAACTTGGCGATCGCTTTGGGCAAATTTGAAGTGGCGATCGCTAACCCGCTTCACGCAAACCTGACAGAGAAGGTCTGTTTTGTTAAAAATTGTCAGGTTGATGGGTCGAGTCATAGCTACTTGCTCAAGGTTGCCGATTTAATTGCAGAGGAGGAGTCTGTGACTTGGAGCCCACGTAATGCAGAGAAGAGTAATCATCTATCGGGATCTGTTACTTCCCTACTCGGAAACCTTTATTCCTGCTCAAGTGGAGAGTTTGACTGCTTATACAGGGTTCTACGTAGGCACCTCGCGTACTGCTAATGCCACATCTTTAATTCCAGCTGATAGAAGTCTCACCTTGAGCGACTTTGTTCAATCAGCGGGTGTCTGGAAAATGGCCTTTAAGCTAGGGGGTGTAGTTCACCCTCAATGGCTACAGAGCCTACAAGCGTTATCGCCCAGCTTGATCCATGCTCATTTTGGACTAGATGGAATCTGGGGAATGCGGTTGGCTCGGCGGCTACAGTTGCCCCTAGTTGTGACATTTCGCGGCAATGACATCACAGGCATGGATCTGAAGCCAGGACAAAGGGCACCGTCAGTCCTTGATTTTTGGCATCGCCGTGGACAGTTCTTCCGAGACTATTACGTACAGCGACGGCCTCAACTCTTTCAAACAGCTCGTTATTGCATTGGTGTGTCCGATTTTATTCGCCGCAAGGTGGTAGAAAAGGGTTGCCCACCTGAGAAAGCGGTGGTCATCTATAACGGCGTAAATCTCGACAAGTTCCGCTTTGACCCCACCTTAACCCGTGAGCCAGCAGTCTTGTTTGTCGGGCGGTTGGTTGAGAAAAAAGGCTGTGAATACTTGATCCGGGCAATGGCTGCGGTACAAGCAGCTCGACCTGATGTAGAACTGGTGTTGATTGGGGATGGACCGCAAAGAACTGAGTTAGAGGACTTAGCTCAGAGTATCTTGAAGCAATATCGTTTTTTGGGGCCCCAGCCTCATCCCACCGTGAAAGAGTGGATGAATCGGGCCAGTGTGCTTTGTGCGCCTAGCATCACTGCGGCCACGGGCGATTCTGAAGGCTTACCAAATGTGGTCACAGAAGCACTGGCTATGCAACTACCTGTGATAGGGTCAATTCATGCGGGAATTCCCGAAGCGGTGGTTCATGGACAGACAGGTTTCTTGACGGCAGAACGAGACTGGGAGGCGATCGCAGAGCATTTGCTGGTTATTTTTAACAATCCTGAAATGCGAAATCAGATGGCGATCGCGGGCCGTCAGAGGATTGAGCAACAGTTTGATCAAAAACACAGTATTGCCAAGCTTGAAGCGCTGTATAGCGAGATTTTGGCTGAATCTGGTGTAGTCACGAAACATCCCCTTTAAGCGCCCGCTTGAGATTAATGCAGGAATGAGGACATGACGGATTGGCAACTCAAAACCCCAGTCGCTCTATTGATTTTTAGACGACCCGATACAACTGAAAAAGTCTTTGAAGCGATTCGTCAGGCTAAACCTCCCAAGCTCTTAGTAGTTTCGAATATGGGTCGCCCCACCCATCCAGAAGAAGTTGCGAAATGCAAGGCTGCCCGCTCCATCATTGAGCGAGTTGACTGGGATTGTGAGGTTTTGACGAACTACGCAGATACTTATTTGGGTTGCAAGGAGCGGATTTACAGCGGCTTGGATTGGGTGTTCCAAAATGTCGAAGAGGCAATAGTTTTTGAGGACGACTGCGTGCCTCATCCCAGCTTTTTTCGCTTCTGTGAAGAAATGCTTGAGCGCTATCGGCAGGATGACCGAATCATGGCTGTGACGGGAGATAACTTCCAAACTGATCACCAACGCAATGACGCGAGTTATTACTTTTCTCGCTACACTCATTTTTGGGGTTGGGCGACTTGGCGACGGGCTTGGCAGCACTACGACGTGAATATGAAGGTGTGGCCTGAAATTCGTGACAATGGCTGGCTGCTGGATTGGCTAGGTGACCCCAAAATGGTTGATTGGTGGGCAGCCCGGTTTGAAGAGGTGTACAGCGATCGCAAAGATACTTGGGACTACCAGTGGATTTTTTCCTGCTGGGTGCAAAGTGGTCTGTGCATTGTGCCTAAAGTCAATATGGTTTCAAATCTTGGTTTTGGCTCCGAATCAACCCATACCCGTGATAGCTACGATTGGCGGGCAGGGCTACCTGTGAACGAGTTGTCATTTCCTCTCATTCATCCTCGATTTATCTTGCAAGATGAGCAAGCCGATGCCTTCACTCAAGATAGATACTATTACTTCATCACTAACCAACGTACTTTGACTCAACGGGCCAAACGCAAGATCTATCGCGCCAAAAAGCTGTTGCAAGAGTTTCAGTCGGGCGATCGCAGTGGCAGTGTTTGGAGCCTAGTCAATCAAATCCTGAAGGAAAAAAATAATTGAAGCAGAGATCACCATGACTTCGGAAACTGTCACGCCGTCCAGTCGCTCCTCTCAGCGTCTAGAAGCGCTACTGTTAGTTTTGGCAGGATGGGTTCCTCTCTCGCCCGGTTTTGCCCTCCGCAGAATTCTGTATCGCTTTGTATTTCAGCAATTGGGCTCATCAGTTCAGCTGCAGCCAGGGGTGGAATTTTTAGGCGCTCATCAGATTGAGCTTGGGAATCAAGTGACGATCAATCGAGGCGCTCGCCTGAACGCCAGTGGGTCTCATAGCAAAATCACTCTGGGCGATCGCGTGCAAATAGATATTGGCGTTGACATTCGTGTTAGTCGGGGGGATTGCCTAATTGAGATTGGTCCACGCACCTCGATCGGTCCCTACACCTGTATTGCTGGTCCCGGAAACATTAAAGTCGGTCAGGATTGCCTAATTGCAGCGCATGTTGGCATTTTTGCCAATAATCATGAATTTGCTGAGCGCGATCGCAAAATTCGTGAGCAGGGTGTCAGCCGCAAAGGAATTACGATCGGAGATGACTGCTGGCTTGGTAGTGGCGTGAAGGTGCTAGATGGCGTCACTATTGGCGAAGGCAGCGTCATTGGTGCTGGAGCAGTAGTCACCAAAGATATCCCACCCTATTCTGTTGCGGTTGGTGTTCCTGCCCGGATTGTGGCTCAGCGGGGCACTGTTGAACTCGCCAAAGATCTGATCTCTTAGAAGTTCAAGAGCCCGAGATCGAGGAAAGTAAATCTAGGGTCAACAAGACAATTCACAAACTAAATTTACATCAGGCAGTTGGCCACACGTACGAGGTACACTGCCTGATGGTGAAAAGAGAATGATTCGAGTTAGGCCGTAATCATAAATTGATTCGCCGATAGAGAGGGGAGTGTGTTGAACGTAGCGATCGCGACAGCCGTACCGCTTCCTATGCCGTCTTGGTCAAAGCTCAGAACCCCATTCGTTGCGTTGTAAAGGAAGTTAGCACTGCTACCGATCGCCGTCGGATTACTTCCACTGACAAAGACACCAGTTGCAGCCTCCGCCGCACTCAAAGCTACACCTGCCACTAACCCGCCGCCAAAGCCCGCCGCAGAAACTTGTAGTAGATCATTCGCTGCAAAGTCAGTAATTATGTCCCCAGCCTCCAAAAGGTTTCGGTAGGCAAAGGTATCCGCACCACTCATACCTGTGAGCTGATCTTTGCCATTGCTACCTTCCAGAACATTGGCCTCATTGTTGCCGACAAGGATATCGTCAAAGTCACTGCCAGTCAGATTTTCGATGCTGTTGAGGGTGTCGCGATCGATCGTGACATTCTTGAAGATGGCGTCATACCAGGTATTGGCAATCTTGTTATAGCCGCCCTCATTGGGATGTAAGCCATCTGAGACCAGATCGCTCACCACTAAGTCGTCAGCAGTTCCACTCTGCCCATCATTGCCCTTAATTGTGTCCACCAGCGCTACCTTCTTGCCCGCAGCCGCTTTGGTGCTGATGATTGTCGGCAAACTGTTGTTAAAAGCGATCGCTTTTTGAGCTGCGGTAGAACTGCGACTTGGGTTAATCGGGGGAATAGTAGAAACCAACAACTGCACATCAGGACGCTGGCTTGTAATTTGGTCAATGAGCTTGCCCAGATCGCTCTTCATCTGATCAACCGAACGTGTAGACATGGCGTCATTCGTTCCGATCGTCAGCAAAATTACATTTGGCTTCAGCTCTTGTAAGCGTGGATTCAGATTGACCTGGGTGGACGTGGCAATCTCACTAATTTTCTTTCCAGGGTATCCTTCATGGTCTTGGTCAAAGCCACTAGGACTATCAGGGTTTTCGCTCAGACTACCGTTGCGCTGAGACCCAACGAAATCCAGAGGAATTGAGTCTGTCTTGAATCGCTCCCATAAGGGAATTCGGTAAGCCCCTGGATAAGCAAGTGGGTTAGAAGGAGGCATCCCGTGAGTAATGGAGTCGCCTAGAGGCATAATCCGCAGAATGGCACTAGCCAGCCCGGTCGCCAAATTGGCGCTAATACCGCTACTGGATTGAGCATAACTGGCTGTGTCGTTCCCCAAACCGCCATCTAGCGCATCACTACCGAAACCACCATTCAGGAGATCGTTGCCCTCCCCGCCATTGAGAATGTCGTTGCCCGCAAAAGCACTAATGATATTGTCAAGCGCATCCCCATTGAGGGTTTCTGCCGAGTTAGTACCATTGATGCGTCCCACTGGAACTGGGGTAAAGTCGATGTAATTGAGGTTCAGGCTATCGGTTAGCATCTCAACCCGCAATTGGTGACGACCAGCCGTCAAATTGACATTTGCTTTAGTAATGTTCTGCCAAGACTGCCACCCAGACGCATCTGTAAGACTCAGTGTCCCCATATCCTGCCCATCAATTTTGATGCGAAGAGATTTGGTCCCTACAGCCGCAGAAGCGACACGAGCAGTGAGGTCATAAAATCCAGTTTGAGCCACATTAATGTCGTAGGTCAGCCACTCTCCAGCCTTGACCCAGCCAATGTTATAACCACCACCGATATCTGCCGTTGCTTCAATGTCTACGTTGTCGTTGCGGTAAACTGCCCCTGAGTTACCAGTTGTGGTATCAGAGGAGCTGACATAGTCCTCGGCTTGGACTCGACCTGGTAGCGCAATCCCACCGGTCTGAGCGGCTACAGTCGCTTGAAAGCTGCCTAAGTTGCTGGCAATTACAGCGTTGCCGCTGGTATCGCGGACCTGATTACTTTGAACTGCGATCGCGTAGGTGCCATTGTCAGCGTCATCCCAGGAACCGCCTGGAGCCGTGATTCGATAGGTGGCAGTGCGGGGACTTCCATTCCCTGTGGTATTGACGCTGACAAGAGTCGGTGCTTGCTGAAATCCGTTGGGTCCCGTAACAATGACATCACCATCGCTCAAGCTGGACAGGTCAATCGCTTGGTTATCTTGATAAGTAACCGTAAAGGTGTAATCAGCAGCTCCCGCCGTAGTGACGTTGGTTGCAGTCAAACTGGCAGTTGGAGCGATCGCATCGGTAACACTAACAGCAGGGGTAAGTTCGATGTAGTTGAAATTGAGATTACCAGTCACCATTTCAACTCGCATTTCGTGCTGACCAGCACTCAAGTTAAGCCCTTGCTTGGTGAGGTCACGCCAAGATTGCCAGCCAGAGGCATCTGTAAAACTGAGGCTGCCAGTTACGTCTACACCGTCAATGAGAATTCGTAATGTTTTGGTGCCGCTTGTACCAGAGGCAACCCGAGTCGTTAGATCATAGAACCCAGCTTCTGTTAGCTCAAAGTTATAGGTCAGCCATTCGCCAGATTTAGTCCAGCCAACGTTGTAACCACCTCCCACATCAGTGGTAGCTTGAATATCAACATTGTCAGTGCGATAGACACTACCGGAGTTGCCAGTTGTGGTGTCGTAATAACCCGTGTAGTTTTCAGCTTCAATTCGAATGGGTGGCATGTGAAAATCTCCGAAATAATGGTTGTCAGTTAGCCTAAGTCTCAGTATTCTCAGCAGCTCTATCGGCGATCGCCTTTGATATCTGAGACTGCAAGCAGAGACTAAAAGAGGGATGAGTTGGCTCTCTTAGCCTTGATTCGTCTTTATGCGGTTGTGAAGTCAGTAGTCGTAATATTGGTAGCCTGCACACCCATTAAGGAAGCTAACAATTGGCCGTTTGAAGTCAGGCTAATCAGGGTGTGATTAGCGTTATCCCCTAGGCCCTGCGCGATCGTGAGTTGACTGAACTGGAGGCCATTTGTTAAGCCCAGCAAGTCTTGATCATTCTGGAAATCGAGAATGGTCGGTTTGCCATTTATCCCAACACCATATACATCGCTCCCTGCACCGCCGATAAAGGTGTCATCACCACCCCCGCCCAGAATCTTGTCGTTGCCCGCTCCTCCGTTGAGCACATTGGTACCAGAACTGCCGACCAAGACATCATCAAAGTCACTACCGAGGAGATTCTCGACACTTTTGAAGGTGTCGCGATCGATCGTGATGTTGTCGGAAAGTGCTTCATACCAAGTATTGGCGGTTTTGTTGTAGCCTCCCTCATTAGGATGGAGGCCATCCGCGACAATGTCAGAGAGTTTCAAGTCATCTGAGGTGCCACTGCGACCATCGACACCCTTAACGGTGTCTACAAAAAGGACATTTTTGCCAGCAGCAGCTTTAGCACTGATTAAACTCGGAAGATCTCTGTTAAAGGCGATCGCTTTTTCTGCCGCAGTTGAGCTGCGCTCCGGATTGATAGGCGGAATCGTTGCGACAAACAACTGAGCATTGGGCTGCTGGGTGGTAATCTGATCAATCAAATTACTCAAGTCATTTTTCATTTGATTGACGCTGCGATTAGACATGGCGTCATTCGTTCCGATCGTCAGCAAGATTACATTTGGCTTCAGCTCTTGTAAGCGTGGATTCAGATTGACCTGGGTGGACGTGGCAATCTCATTAATTTTCTTTCCAGGGTAGCCTTCGTGGTCTTGGTCAAAGCCTGTGGGACTATCTGAGTTCTCACTCTTGCCCCCATTCTTTTGAGAGCCCACAAAATCTATCAAGATGGAGTCTGCTTGAAACCTTCTCCAGAGCGGAATTCGGTAAGCCCCTGGGTAAGCCAAAGGGTTAGAAGTCGGCATCCCGTGAGTGATGGAATCACCCAACGGCATAATCCGCAGAATCGTAGTGGCAGTTCCCTGCCGCAGGTTGGCACTAATGCCGCTGGTTGATAGGGCATAGCTGACGGTATCAATGCCGTCGCCACCGTCGAATGTGTCACTACCAGCGCCGCCATCGAGCAAATCATCGCCCTTATTCCCATTAAGGATGTCGTCCCCTGCCAAACCATTGATGATGTTGTTGAAAATATTTCCGTTGAGCTTGTTGTTGGCTGGGGTGCCATTGATCGGGCCATTATCAATCGCGATCGCTGCTAGCCCAGCAGGTTGAACAAAATTACCGTTGATATCAGCAACTTGACCGGGTTGAACGCTAAAGCTGTAGATACCACTATCAGCAGCATCCCAGATGCCTCCGGGGGTCATAAATTGATAAGTAGCCCTCGCAGAACTATCATTATCCGCAGCATCAACACTTACCAGCGTTGCCAATTGTTCGAAACCGTTGGGGCCAACAACTCGAATGTCACTTCCATCAATGCTGGCTACATCGATTGCGACATTATCGGTATAGGTGACTGTAAAAGTGTTAGTAAGATTAATGGTGATATCGTCAGATGATAGATTGGCCGTCGGAGCAGTGACCTCAATAGGGTTCTTTGGTTGAGTACCCAGTCGATTCTCTTCAAAACCGAATATGACAAAGTGATCTAAGGCACTACCAATCTCGCCGTTTTCAACTGCTGCCTTAACATCAGGGTTTTGTTCTAAATAGAAGGTGGGGTCAAACAAGGTGCTGGGAGCCCGCTCCTCGTACTGGCCGAATGAGACGAAGTGGTGCCAGGCGCTTGTGAATATGTTGTTTTCAACTGCTGCCTTAACATCAGGGTTTTGTTCTAGATAGAAGGTGGGGTCAAACAAGGTGCTGGGAGCCCGCTCCTCGTACTGGCCGAACGAAACGAAGTGGTGCCAGGCGCTTGTGAATATGTTGTTTTCAACTGCTGCCTTAACATCAAGGTTTTGTTCTAGATAGAAGGTGGGGTCAAATAAGGCGCTGGCATTGCGGTTTTCATACTGACCAAAATTCACAAAATGATCCCAAGCGCTTTTTATAGCACCGCTGGCAATGGCTGCTCTAACATCTGCATTTTGCTTAAGGTAAAAAAACGAATCGAATAAGAGGTTAGAAAGGGGCGGTTCACCCTGACTTGCTTGAGTCGTTTCCTCGTTCGTAATGTTCCAAGAATCAGATGCCATAAGTTCGGAATTCCCCCTGTTAACCCACCACACATGGACACGTTTAAACGTGTTTAACTGACTGCATTAAAGATGTCTCAATCACGTGTAAGAGCAGTGCAACGTTGCGCTTCTAGGTTTTAGTAGCGCTAGCTCTATAAATGTGAAGCTGTGTTTATATGTGTACGGACTAGCACCCAGACTTATAGCCAAGTTCATAAAATTCATATGGATGCTTCAGTAGATTTTTGAAGCATTCCGCTCATCCAATCTCTAGACTTATGCCGCTTCTGAAATATATGTCTTCGTCCTTGAGTTTGCTCGCTGTGCGGTTTACCTGCTATATGCTAGTTTTGTCTACGCGATTATAACTAGTGCAAATCGTATAAATTTATTCTTTCTTTGCGATCGCCTAATACTTTTTACTGAGCCTTCATACTTTTAGCGTAAGGTTACGCAAAACTGGCAAGGCTAGCTGGCTAATCTGAAAAATACAAATTGCCCTTCTCTATTGGATTCTTTGAGGAGAGGTGTGATCAACCACTTGCAATCCTCGCCTGGGAACAGAGTTGCAAGGTTGGCCAACCTATAGGTTCTCTAAGAGGGCGAACCTGTGTAAATGGTTTCTTTGAGTTTTCACACAAAACCCTAATGAATTCACCAGATTTTTACAGTAGATCGCTTCACCTTTGGCTAGTATTACTACGCAGAGGTATAGTGCTTCGGTTTGTGTTCCCGTCTCAACGCTCATCGGTCTACGTGAAAGCACAAAAACGCACCAACTGGTCTTCTTGAAAACTACGGGGTTACCCTATGAAAGCCGTGATCTTGGCTGGCGGACTCGGAACTCGTCTCAGCGAGGAAACGACCATTAAGCCTAAACCAATGGTGGAAATTGGCGGTCGGCCGATCCTTTGGCACATTATGAAGACTTACTCGGCTCATGGCATCACCGACTTCATTATTTGTTGCGGTTACAAAGGCTACGTCATTAAAGAATATTTTGCTAACTACTTTTTGCACATGTCTGATGTCACGTTTGACATGCGCTTTAACCAAATGAACGTGCATTGCGGTTATGCCGAGCCTTGGCGGGTGACCCTAGTAGATACCGGAGAAGACACCCTTACGGGTGGTCGGCTAAGACGGGTGAGAGAGCATATTGGCAACGAAACCTTTTGCTTTACCTATGGCGACGGCGTTAGTAATGTTAATGTTCAGGAGTTAGTAGAGTTCCATAAATCTCAGAAAACTCTGGCGACTCTAACCGCAACCCAACCACCTGGACGTTTTGGTGCCATTTGCTTGGGCTCAGAGCAAAACAAAATCGAAAATTTCCAAGAAAAGCCGGAAGGGGATGGCGCTTGGATCAACGGTGGCTACTTTGTTTTAGAGCCGGAAGTGATTGACTACATCGCAGGCGACTCGACAATTTGGGAAAAAGAGCCGCTTCAGAAGTTAGCTTCCGATGGCGAGCTTTCGGCCTATAGACACAATGGCTTTTGGCAGCCGATGGATACGTTGCGAGACAAGCAATATCTAGAAGAGCTGTGGAAGAGTGGTAAGGCTCCTTGGAAAGTGTGGTAGCCACTCCTTACCTTACAGATGCAAACGTTAAAGGCTCAGCTCAGGGGCAAATAGCTTTATGTATGATTTCGCGATAATTGGCGGCGGTATTGCTGGCCTTTCCACTGGGATGGCGTTAGGCCGCAAATATCCAGATGCCAAGATTTTGGTCCTAGAGAAGGAAAGTAATTGGGCCTTTCACCAAACGGGCAATAACAGTGGTGTGATCCACTCCGGGATTTATTACAAACCAGGCAGCTTCAAGGCGAAGTTCTGTCGCGATGGCAGTCGCTCAATGGTGGAATTTTGCCAAGAGCACGGCATCGCTCACGAAGTCTGTGGCAAGGTCATTGTTGCAACAGACGAGAGCGAACTATCCCGCCTGGAAAATCTTTATCAGCGCGGTTTAGAGAATGGCTTGAACGTTACCAAAATCAGCGCTGAAGAAGTCCGGGAAGTTGAGCCTCACGTGAGCTGCATCGCTGGGATTCGCGTTTCCACGACAGGCATTGTCAACTATAAACAGGTTTGCCTCAAGTATGTCGATCTAATTCGGCTTCAGGGTGGTGACTTGCGGCTGAATACGAAAGTCACCAAGATTGTCCAGAAAGGCGATCGCCAGGTGCTCGAAACCAATCAAGGCGAATTTGAAACGCGGTTTGTAGTGAATTGTGCGGGGTTGCACAGCGATCGCGTGGCTAAAATGGGCCAAGCTGATCCGAAAGCTAAGATTGTGCCCTTCCGGGGTGAGTACTACGAACTGGTGCCCGAAAAGCGCTACTTGGTTAAAACGCTGATCTATCCTGTGCCCAACCCTGCCTTTCCCTTCTTGGGCGTTCACTTCACCAAGATGATCGACGGTACGGTGCATGCGGGTCCTAACGCGGTTCTCAGCCTCAAGCGCGAAGGATATAAGA
This sequence comes from Trichocoleus sp. FACHB-591, assembly GCF_014695845.1. Lineage (NCBI taxonomy): Bacteria > Bacillati > Cyanobacteriota > Cyanophyceae > Leptolyngbyales > Trichocoleusaceae > Trichocoleus > Trichocoleus sp. FACHB-591. The sequence continues at coordinate 3,572 of NZ_JACJPA010000102.1, read as the reverse complement.
AAACCGATTTTGACTTGCGAGACTTTGCTGAAGTCATGACTTATCCTGCTTTCTGGAAGCTCGCCGCTAAACATGCGGACGAAGGCATCCAGGAGATTATTCGCTCCTTTAGTAAAGCTGCCTTTGTTCGCAGTTTGCAAAAGCTAATTCCGGAAGTGCGCTCTGAGGATCTGATTCCTACCCATGCAGGCGTGCGGGCACAAGCCCTGATGAATGACGGGAAACTAGTGGATGATTTTCTGATTGTCCCTGGTCCCAATTCCATCCATGTCTGCAATGCTCCTTCTCCGGCGGCCACCTCTTCTCTCGAAATTGGCAAAGCGATCGCCGCTCAAATTCCCCAACCGCAACATCTTCAGGCAGCCTTAAGCGTATAGGATTTTGACACCCATGAAAGTATTGGTTACTGGCACAGAAGGATATCTCGGCTCTCTGTTTGCGCCGCTGTTAATGAAGCACGGTCACGAGGTGATTGGGGTAGACACCGGATATTACAAAGTTGGCTGGCTCTACAACGCCACCGACCTCACCGCTAAAACGCTCAACAAAGATATTCGTCACATCACCGCTGAAGATTTGCAAGGCGTCGATGCGATCGTTCACATGGCGGAACTGTCGAACGACCCCACCGGACAGCTCTCCCCCAACATCACCTACGACATCAACCACAAAGGCTCGGTACGCCTGGCAGAATTGGCAAAAGCTGCTGGCGTGCGTCGCTTTGTCTATATGTCTTCTTGCAGCGTCTACGGCGTGGCAACGGGTCAAGATGTCACGGAGGAATCAGAAGTCAATCCTCAAACCGCTTATGCCATCTGCAAAACTTTGGTAGAGCGCGACTTGCAGCCGATGGCAGACGACAACTTCTCCCCCACCTTCATGCGGAACGCCACCGCTTTTGGGGCTTCGCCACGGATGCGCTTCGACATCGTGCTGAACAACCTGGCGGGTCTGGCTTGGACAACCAAAGAAATCAAGATGATCAGCGATGGGACTCCTTGGCGGCCTCTGGTTCACGCCTTGGATATTGCTAAAGCTCTTCTCTGCGTCCTGGAAGCTCCCCGCGATATCATCCACAACCAAATCTTCAACGTTGGGGATACGGCGCATAACTATCGCGTCAAAGAGATTGCGGAAATCGTCGCGGATATCTTCACCGGATGTCAGCTCAGCTTTGGTGCGAATGTTGCGGATAATCGCAGCTATCGCGTTTCTTTCGAGAAGATCAACACCATCCTGCCTGGCTTTAAGTGTGAGTGGGATGCCCGACGCGGTGCTCAACAATTGTTTGATTTGTTTAACCAAATCGACATGGATGAAGCCACCTTCCTATCTAGAGGCTTCACCCGCCTAAAACAGTTGGAATATCTCCTGCGGACGCAGCAAATTGACCAAGATTTCTTCTGGAGACAGTAATGTTATTCACCGAAACGCCACTCAAGGGTGCCTTTGTCATTGACCTAGAACACCGCAACGACCATCGCGGTTTCTTTGCTCGTACCTTCTGTGCCAAAGAGTTTGAAGACCACGGCCTCAAGCCCACCGTGGCACAGTGCAATCTCTCCTATAACCATAAGCAGGGGACGTTGCGCGGGATGCATTATCAAACTCCTCCCGCCGCTGAAACCAAACTGATTCGCTGCACCCAGGGGGGAATCTATGACGTGATCATTGATATGCGTCCAGACTCTCCCACCTATTTGGTACACTTTGGCATTGAGCTAACCGCAGAAAACCGTCGAGCGCTGTATGTGCCTGAAATGTTTGCTCACGGCTATCAGGCGCTGACCGATGGAGCAGAAGTGATTTACCAAGTAGGGGAATTCTACACTCCTGGCTACGAGAGGGGTTTGCGGTATAACGACCCATTTTTCAAAATTGCATGGCCTTTGCCCGTCACAGAAATTTCGGAAAAAGACCAATCTTGGCCCTTGTTTGAAACGGTAATGGTAGGAGCACAGGCATGATTATTGTCGATCGCGCGTTACAAGCCCGCGCTGAAGCAGGCAACCCCGTCCGAGTCGGCATGATCGGCGCTGGATTCATGGGCCGAGGCATTGCCAACCAAATTGCTAACTCCGTGCCAGGAATGGAGTTGGTCGCCATCTTTAACCGCAACCTGGATGGAGCCAAACGGGCTTACACCGAAGCAGGCATCACCGATGTCCGTGTGGTGAACACGGTCGCTGATTTAGAGGCTGCGATCGCCCAAGGTCAGTATGCCGTCACCGATGACGCGATGCTGTTGTGCCAAGCGGAAGGCATTGACGCACTGATTGAAGTTACAGGCACGATCGAATTTGGTGCCCAAGTGGTACTAGAAGCGATCGCCCACCACAAGCATGTGATCTTGATGAATGCCGAGCTCGACGGTACCATCGGCCCCATCCTCAAAGTCTATGCTGACCGGGAAGGTGTGATTCTCTCCGCCTGTGATGGCGACCAACCAGGCGTGCAGATGAACCTGTACCGCTTCGTCAAGAGCATTGGCTTAACTCCCCTGCTGTGCGGCAACATCAAAGGTTTGCAAGACCCCTACCGCAACCCCACCACTCAAGAAGGCTTTGCCAAGCGCTGGGGCCAAAAAGCCCATATGGTGACTAGTTTCGCCGACGGTAGCAAGATCTCCTTTGAGCAGGCGATCGTTGCCAACGCAACGGGCATGAAAGTTGCTAAGCGGGGTATGTTGGGCTACGACTATACCGGTCATGTCGATGAAATGACCCACATGTACGACGTAGATCAACTGAAAGAGCTGGGCGGCATTGTGGACTATGTAGTTGGCACTAAACCAGGTCCTGGTGTCTTTGTCTTCGGCACCCACGATGACCCCAAACAGCAGCACTACCTCAACCTCTACAAGCTGGGTGAAGGCCCCCTCTACAGCTTCTACACGCCCTACCACCTCTGCCACTTTGAAGTGCCTCTCTCCGTGGCTCGCGCCGTACTGTTCCAAGATCCAGTCATGGCTCCGTTGGGTGGTCCTGTCGTGGATGTGGTCACAACTGCCAAGATTGACCTGAAAGCAGGAGAAACCCTGGATGGTATCGGCTTCTACATGACCTACGGCCAGTGCGAGAACTCCGATGTCACCCAAGCCCAAAACCTCTTACCAATGGGCTTGGCCGAAGGCTGCCGTCTGAAGCGGGATGTGCCCAAAGACCAAGTGCTCACCTACGATGACGTAGAACTGCCCGAAGGTCGCCTCTCTGACAAGCTCCGAGCCGAGCAGAACGCTTACTTTGGGGCCGCTGCTAAGGTACCTGCGGCAGTTTAGTAAACCAAATCGGCAAAACCCTGCATGCCTCAAGACGTGAAATCTAGAGGCATGCGCTCAAAAATAGGTGTACCTGCGGGCGATCGCGATTCACTAACTTCTGCAATACCTACACCACCAATGGTCTTTGCCTGGACACTAACCCTGCTGATGCTTGTTGAAGGTGCTTTGCAGTAACAACTAAACCTTATCGGAAATAGAAAGGGATGTTGATTAAGTCACTCCTTGCCCTCTGGATCTGCAACTAAACCGCTTGGAGCTTCTGCTTCGCTTTTTGAGAGCGGTAGGTGAGTCG
>NZ_JACJPA010000101.1:0-47634 GCF_014695845.1 Trichocoleus sp. FACHB-591 | reverse complement strand
CAATTGCCAAAGCACCATTCAGTTCGGTCAAGCGAAAGCACCCAAGGCTCCGGAATTGCCATCAGACTCATCAGTGCTTTGGTGATTTCGGCATAGTCCATCTCATAGTGACGGAAGAAGCGCTGGAGACGTTTGTAATGCGAGTCGGTTTGGGCGTTGCCACTGAATGCCGTAGCAAATTCAGCAAAGTTGACAGTTTTGACTCGCAGTAGAGCAATGAGGAAAGCAGCGAGAAAGCTCAATCTAGCACCCTGCTAAGCCAGATGGGGTCGCAAGGCATCTCGAAGTAGAGTAGCCTGATGCATAGGGTTTCATGGTTAAAGAATGTGGTAATTCTCATGAAACCCTTTCCTATGAGACCTTTGCAAGTTTTTGTCCTGTACTGAGCTTTTGATGTACAGAATCAGCTTAGCAGTTACCTTAATAATGACTATCTTTGGGAGGTAGTGGCTGCCTTAGCAAAAGCGATCGCCCTGTCGAATGTAAAAGAGCGATCGCCTCCATCATGAATCGGGTACGCACCTGAGCCACGATTCCACTCCAACAAAAGCATCATCACCGGACTTAGCAGAACTTGAGTTTGAGCAGTTTCTGACGAATGCAAAAGATTGTCTCCCCTGTTGCATCTTGCATAGTCAGTTGAGGCGCTAGCGACAAAAATTAAGGGTGAGCATGAGTGGGTATTGCATAGGTAGTTCGGGAGAGAAATTAGAAGGGAGCGATCGCGCTGAACTGCTTCACATGGCTGTTTTGGCTATTCTTTAGCCATCTGTGTTAATTCGAGCAATCAATTCCTTTAGAGTTACTTCAGCTTGAGCATTGTCGATTTGGCAAGTTCCCGCATTGGCATGACCACCGCCGCCATATTGCAGCATTAATTCGCCAATATTGGTTTTGGAGCTTTTGTTGAAAATCGACTTACCCACTGCGAAAACTGTATTTTGTTGCTTTACACCCCACATTTGATGAATGGAGATGTTGCAGTTGGGAAACAAAGCATAAATCATGAAACGGTTGCCTGCATAGATTACATCCTCATTCCGCAGGTCTAAGACCACTAAGTTGTCATATACGGTGGCACAACGCAGAAGTTGATCTTTGAACTGAGATGCTTGTTCAAAGTAGAGGTTAACTCGTTCCTTAACATCAGGTAGTTCTAGGATTTCAGCGATGGTGTGATTTTTGCAGTAGTCGATTAATTCCATCATCAAACTGTAGTTTGAGATGTTAAATTCCTTGAATCTTCCCAACCCTGTTCTGGCATCCATCAAAAAGTTGAGGAGTACCCAATTCTTAGGATGTAAGACTTCATCAATATTAAATTGAGCTGAGTCTCCTTTATCAACGGCCTCCATCATTTCGGTGGAGATGTGGGGAAATTTCTCTGAGCCTCCAAAATAGTCGTAAACCACTCTGGCTGCGGAAGGAGCCTCTGGGTTGTTAATATAGCCTGCTTCAGGATTTTGATTTCGCAGAATCTCACTGTAGTGGTGATCGAACGCTAAATGAACCCCTGACACATAGGGTAGATTGGTGGTGATATCTTTATCGGTAATTGCAATCTTGCCATCCTGCATATCTTTGGGATGGACAAATTTAATTTCGTTAATCAAATCTAATTCTTTTAATAAAACAGCACAAACAAGGCCGTCAAAATCGCTTCTAGTGACTAATCGGTATTGGTCGGTCATAACTACCATTAATAATTCCTTTTCAGTAAAACCCGTTACTCAATGCGACCCAGCTTTTGGCATCAGCGATCGCAAGCTAAGCATTCCACCCTAGACTTCCCAGAACTTGCTAGATGGCGACAAAGTAAATGAAACAGCTTAACTTAGAGCGCAGGAAACTACGGAAGATTTTCTAACTAGCGCGATCGCCCACCTGCACAGCAAAAGACGAGACTGAAGTAGAATTATCGTTTATCTGCCACTGCTCACCCCTTGACCCCATGCTTTGCGACTACCTGGTACAAATCCTGACGGCTCGTGTTTATGATGTCGCCCAAGAATCGCCGCTAGAGTACGCTCCTAATTTATCGGCACGGCTAAATAATAAGTTGCTACTGAAGCGGGAAGATATGCAGTCAGTGTTTTCGTTTAAGCTGCGGGGGGCTTACAACAAAATGGCAAACTTGTCCCCGGAGCAGCTAGCGCAAGGCGTAATAGCAGCTTCAGCAGGAAACCATGCTCAAGGGGTTGCTCTGGGTGCGAGTCGGCTAGGAACTCGTGCCATCATTGTCATGCCTGTGACTACTCCTCAGGTCAAGGTAGATGCGGTTAAAGCGCGGGGCGGTGAGGTGGTGCTACATGGCGACACCTATGATGATGCTTATGCTTATGCCCGTCAACTCGAAACGGAAAAAGGATTGACCTTTATTCATCCGTTCGATGATCCCGATGTGATTGCAGGCCAAGGCACGATTGGCATGGAGATTTTGCGGCAATGTCAGCAACCGATTCATGCCATCTTTGTCGCGATCGGTGGTGGTGGCTTAATTTCTGGAATTGCGGCTTATGTTAAACGGTTACGCCCAGAAATCAAAATCATCGGCGTAGAACCTGTAGATGCTGATGCGATGCACCAATCTCTCAAAGCAGGACAGCGAGTGCGCTTACCTCAGGTGGGGTTGTTTGCTGATGGGGTGGCGGTGCGCGAAGTCGGGGAAGAAACGTTTCGCCTCTGCCAAGAATATGTGGATGACATTATTCTGGTGGATACAGATGCGACCTGCGCGGCAATTAAAGATGTGTTTGAGGACACGCGATCGATCCTAGAGCCTGCCGGAGCCTTAGCGATCGCTGGAGCCAAAGCTTACGCAGAAAGAGAACAACTTGAAGGACAAACGTTAATTGCGATCGCTTGCGGTGCTAACATGAACTTCGATCGCCTGCGGTTTGTGGCAGAGCGGGCCGAGTTTGGCGAACGTCGAGAAGCAATCTTTGCCGTTAATATCCCCGAAGAACCGGGTAGCCTCCGCAAGTTTTGTGAGTGCCTTGGTCGTCGCAATCTTACAGAGTTCAATTACCGCATTTCTGATCAAAAGGAAGCGCATATCTTTGTCGGTTTACAGATTCAAAATCGTGCTGATGCCGCAAAGATGGCGCAAGGCTTTGAGACCTGTGGATTCAAGACGATTGATCTCACAGATGATGAATTAACCAAATTACACCTCCGACATATGGTGGGTGGTCACTCGGCTCTGGCTCATCATGAACTGCTCTACCGCTTCGAGTTCCCCGAACGTCCTGGTGCCTTGATGAAGTTTGTCACCTCCATGAGCCCCAACTGGAACATCAGCATGTTCCACTACCGCAACAACGGTGCAGACTACGGGCGGATTGTGGTAGGAATGCAAGTTCCACCCGAAGAAATGCAGGAGTGGCAAGCCTTCCTCGACACCTTAGGATATCGCTATTGGGATGAAAGCCAGAATCCTGCCTATAAGTTGTTTTTGGGGTAGTAAGGCTATCTCTCTAGCGGCGCGATCGCAGTACCATCTTAACTCCCCGTTCTGGCCTTAGCGTGACGCCTCCGCGTACAGGGCGTTCTGGCTTTTGGTCGCTCAATTCTAATTCATAGCGCTGTAGGATCGTCGCTAACACCAATTTCATTTCAAACCAGGCTAAAGCTTCACCAATGCAGCGTCGGACACCTCCTCCAAAGGGTAAAAATTCATAGGGGGAAAACTGGCGCTCTAGGAAGCGTTCGGGTCTGAATTGTTTGGAGTCTGGGTACAGATCTTTACGATGATGGGTGAGGTAAATGCAACCAAACACCCTAATCCCTGGCTGTAATGAATGGCCCATAAGCTCCACAGGTTCTTTCACTGCTCGGGGCACTGTTAGCACAGCAATGGGACAAATCCGGAGAGTTTCTTGGCAAACTGCTGTGAGATAGGGCAGCCGAGCAATACTGGTGGGATCAGGCGCATCTCCTAATGTGGCTAGCTCCTGAAGTATTTTCTCCCGGACATGAGGAAATTTATGCACCCAGTAGAATGTCCAGGCGATCGCGGAGGCTGTAGTTTCGTGGCCTGCCAACAGCAAAGTCATTAATTCATCTTTTAATTCTACATCAGTCATACCTCCTCCAGCTTCATCCTTAGCGGAAAGAAGGAGGCTCAAAATATCTGAATTAGCAGGATCATGATGTTGGCGACGAGCTTGAATTTCTGTGTAGAGTAGTTCGTCGATTTGCCGCTGGACATGCCGCACATATCCCCAAGGACTGCGAGAGCCTAAATCTTTTTGTAAGTTAGGGAAAAAGAGCAAGCCTGCTATCAACGGAGATTTAAACAAATCCATCAGTGTAGTGATGCGTTGCTTTAGCTCATAGAATCGCTCTCCTTCCGATAGCCCAAACACAACTCTCAAGATCACATCCATCGAGATGTTCTGTGCTAGGCTACGGGCAGTAAAGAACTGACTAGGCGCTAATTGAGCAAAGGCCTTATCTGCCAACTCAATAATTGATTGCCCATAGGCTCGCATGCGATCGCCGTGAAATGGAGGCAAGAGCAGTTTGCGCCCCTGGAGATGGCGATCGCCTTCTAATACCAGTAGAGAATACTCACCCACTAAAGGCCGCAACAATTGATTAGGCGGAGCGGCGAATTGTTTGGTATCGCTAGAAAAAATTTGTTGGATTGCGGCAGGATGACTAACCAGCAGCATGATATCGGCATTTCCCATAACAGGTGCATTGAAAATATCTCCGTAACGTTCTGCTGCTGTCTCCAGGAACCCTAGAGGATCTAAGGTATATTGCAGTTTTTGTAACCAAGATGGTATTTTCGGACCGTCAGGGATATTCATCGTAGTTACTGGTTAAAGTAGGAAATTGGTTCAAGCAAGAGCGGGCTTTGTCACCGCAGATTATACCCTCTGTTTCATTTTGCAGTAGCTTGTTGAATTCTCTCCTCAATGTCTTCTAGGGTTTGAATCACGAGGCGCTTAGCTTGTAGTTTCCAGCCCCACTGTTGAATCTTAAAGGCGGCAAACCCAGCAGCAGCCACGATCGCAAAATCGAAAGGTTGGGAGAATGATATCCCTAGCAGTAAGCCGAGTCCAGCAATGCCCCAGAATGGCAGAGCGACGGTCTGACGCTGTTTCTCCACAAGTTGGCTTAAGGTATCTGTCGGCATCTCTGTCAGCAGTGTTTCTTTAATCTGCCGCTGCTCTGCTAAAGGAACAGAGATACCGATTTTTTGACGCAGTTTTTCTATCTTACGAGCATCAGTGCTGTATTGAGTGAGTTCATCCTCTGCCATAAGGATCAAGCGTTCTAGCTGTGCCATTGTTTATTACTGTGATTTGAAGAAGTCGAGTAATAAGAGTTTATAACATGGTCTCTTCTTATCCTTCAGTGGCAAGAAAACTGCGTGTGGCGTTGCCCCTCAAATTATGCAGCAAGGGTTTCTAAAACTCAGGAAAACGATTTGAGATGGATGTATCTTCTATCAGTTGTCTCCTGCCTACCCCAGCAAGAGAGCAGCGATCGCTACAACTCTCTCAACTTGCGTATTATGAAACGTTTTGCTATTTTTGGCCTCTTCCTATCTTTAGCTGCTGGCTGCACACCCCTACAGCCCGCTCCTCTACCTGCCCCATACCCTGATACTGGGAGTCCGTCACCAACTCCAACTATCACTCAGCCTACTTCTTCTCCCTCTAGCACTCAAGAAAAAAATACCTTTCAGAGCGATCGCTTTGGCTTTCGTTTCCAATATCCGGAAGGTTTTACACCGGATAATCGCAGTGAAAATAAACCTCCAGAGGCTAAAGAGGCTCTGTTGGGAAGGCTAGAAGTTTGGGACAGCGAAGACTATCAGGCGATCGCCTCTGGCACTTGGAAGGGAGGTGAGTATCCGGCGAGCGTGACAATTTCAGTTTTTGATAATGCTCAGAAGCGCCCCCTCGCAGCTTGGAAGGAAGCCAATCTGAGCCGAGGCAAAGATAAAAATATTACGGTAGCGGGTCGAGATGCGCTAGCTTATGCTTCCACAGGTCTTTATGAAGCAGATAATGTACTCTTCTCTAGTCCCGATGGTCGTTATGTGATTCATATTCATGGCGCTTACATCAACCCGGAAGATCCCATGCGTCAGGCTTATCAAAAAGTAGTATCCAGTTTCGAGTTTCAGTAAAAGCAAGAGCGATCGCCTTATTTGAGTAAAGCGATCGCTCCGTCAGTCTATTCATCACCTACTTTAAAGTACGAATTCGTAGGCATATTATGATGTCGAAATTCATGTCAGGTATTTTAGAAGGAATTACAATAGAGAATAAACCTTTTTATACTGAGATCTCATTTAGATTAAGCGTTTAGAAACGATAAATTCTCAAACACCCTGACGATAAATTAGGAGTAGCTTTTGGCGAATGAGCACTCAGAATCTCCATCTTTATTAGAGCCTGAGTCACGCGGTGGTGACATTGCGGAGTCTGGATTTGCGTTTCAAGAGCAAGTCATCCTTTCGTACCTTCCTATATGGCTTGCCTCTGACGGATTTACCGTAATGGTTCGTGAGGCAATTGGTGATGTAGAGGTGAAATTTTATTCTCCAGGCTATGGATTTGTTATTGATTTAGTCGAAGCGAAAAATCACACATTGGCACCTGCTGAATTCTGGAATGAGATCCGTCGATTTCAAGAGCTTGATGCAGGTAGTTCTAGCACCTACCGCCGATTTACCATCGCTTGTACAGGAATTTCCGAGTCTCTTCAACCACTCCTTAATGCATTACGGCGTGTTCGGTATTCGTGGGATTTTTATCCCCCTGCTTCAGGAGTACAGAATAACTCCTTCAAGGATTACCTACGCATCATAACGAAACTCAGGAAAACTGAGCACGATGCACGCTTTCTATTTGACAAAGTCGTGATTCAGCCCAATTTCAATGCAGCACACACACCTGGAGAAGCATTGTTTGCCCAGGCTTTAATGGATCATCTATCCGAGTATCAGGATGTACCTAGCCGCATTGTCCGTGAGATTTACACTAACCTAGACCAACTCCTACGCAGCCGTAAGAATCAACCAATAACACGATTGGAGCTAGAGACGGCTCTACGCTCCAAGATCACCTCAGCACACCTAAACCTACCCCCTTTCCGTCCGATTGTACTTACCACCTTGAGCCAAGAAGCTCCGTATCTGGATGCGCCGGAGCTGCAATTGGATTGGCGATCTTTCTTTGGAGGCGAAGTGCGTTCCTATCCACCCGCTGATGTGTGGAATAGCCAGTTAATCAGCGAACTATATGCAATCCGTAGCTGGATACTCAAACATCGTGGCAACAGACGGATACGACTGGAAGGCAACCGACGCTTATCAGCAGCATTGTCTCTTGGTTTTGTGTTTTCAGCTGTAGCAGGCTTTGCTATCGAGATAAATTATCGAGGTAAGACTTGGGCGACCGACGCATACGCTACAGCCGAAACACCTGCATATCCACTTAACTTTCATCGTGTTGAGGGACACGGAGAACAACTTGTTGTGACGATCGGCATCCTACGCAACATAGTTGCTGACGTTGAGCGTTCACTGGAAGCACTACATCTGACTGATAGTCCTATGCTCCACATCATAGGGAAAGAGCCTATTCTCTCGCCGCAGCACGCGAACGTTGCAACACGAACTATTAAAGATACTATCTCGGCAGAGGTATCGCGTATCGGTGTTCGTCGTATTCACCTTTTCTTCGCTGGTCCATCTCATACTGCTTTGTTTCTCGGTCATCGACTGAATGCGATCGCACCAATTCAGTGTTATGAGTTCGTGGCTGCTGGTTCCTATGTTCCAACCTGCCAATTGGGCTGACACTCCAAGCAGGGTTCATGAAGAGATAATTTTATGGAAATTCCCAGCTACTTTCGTCGATATTTGTGTGCTATTCAACCGACGCGGTCTAGTCGCGAACGTGCGGTGCAACTTCATACGACACTCACAAAGCGCCTGTCATCTGACCGACATTTCAAGGATTGGTATCACAGCAGTTTCCTCTACGGTTCATATCGGCGCAATACTGCTATTCAGCCGATAAAAGATGTAGATGTATGCGTAGTGCTGAATATCAACCCCAATGAACATCAACCTGAAGCTGTTGTACGTCGCATCCGCCGTGCCTTGGAGCGCAATAATTACGATGCGAAAACCGCGTTACAGCGCCGCTCTGTACGTGTCGATATGTCACGAACAACACTGGACGTTGTGCCTGTGATCGCTCCAAATGGACTCGACCAACCGCTCCTAATTCCTGATCGCCCTCTCAAGAAGTGGGTAGATACTCATCCGAAAGGTCATCTAGCAGCGGCGACAAGAATCAATCAGGAGTGCAACAAGCGATACATACCTTTAGTAAAGATTGTTAAAGCCTGGTATCGTTACCAGATGCGTACCCTGCGTAACATAGAACAACCAAAACCGAAAGGTTTCACCCTTGAGGCGCTTGTGGCAACCTATCAAGACAGTGATGCACCAAGCTATGCCGAAGCTTTCGTGAACTTCCTCAATAATCTCCATCGTGATTGTGGAGCATCATTGATCAATGGTGTTTTTCCTACGGTCGATGATCCGGGCTTACCTGGACAAACACTCAAAGTTCGATTTACGGAAGACGAAGCGAAGCAGTTCGGCGAAGTCATTCGAATCAACTTAGATGCTGCTCACACGGCATTAGGAAAAGAACAGGGAAGTATCTCTGAGTGTGCTGTAGCGTGGAATCATATATTTGGTCCAAATTTTCCAACTGAACCAACGAGTCTCCTCAAGACAGCAGGTTTCAAGGTGGAGCAGGGAACGAAAGGAGACGAAACTGAGGACGAGGAGATTGCTGAAATTGAACTGCTTTCAGCATCAAGCCTCGGAAAACTCAAGATTAAAGCTGAGTTAGCTTATGAGTGCGAAGGGCCGATTTTGCAAAATCACCCAAGTGGCAGCAGAGCTTTAGCAAAAAATATGTGGCTCCGCTTCTCGATTATCGAAACAACAGTTTCTCTACCGTATGAAATTCGTTGGATCGTCAAGAATCATGGCAGTGAAGCACGCGAAGCACAGGATTTTGGCCACATGACAACTGGTAAGACTGTTCAATGGAAACACACAAAGTATCGAGGCAGTCACACTATGACCTGTGAGTTACATCGAAATGGAGTTCTATTAGCTAGAGCGAAACACACCGTTAACATCAAGTAATCACACATCACTGAAGCTGTATGGTATCAAGCTTTTGTCTATCAAACTCGAAAACCCAGTCAAATGTACCTATGAAAAAGCGATCGCCTTATTTGAGTAAAGCGATCGCTCCCTGAATGTATGCCCTAATCTCTAGTGATGATCTGTGGAGCGGCTAGCAGTAGTTTCTCGGCTGTGATGACCTGCACCGTCACTATGCCCATCCTTATGACCATCTCCGTTGCCATCTCCATCGCTGCCCATAGTCGCTGAGTTTACACCTACAAAGGCTGGCTGGCGCGATCGCCGGAGCTGAGATTCAGCGGTTTTAATCACGATGTACAGCACAGGCACTACAAACAAACTGAGCACTGTGGCTACGCACATTCCGCCCACGATCGCTGTACCCAAAGATTGTCGGGCTGCGGCCCCTGGTCCGGTAGCAACGATCAGGGGCACAGCACCGATCACCGTTGAAATGGCGGTCATCAAGATTGGGCGTAAGCGGTCTCGGCAAGCTTCCGTTACCGCTTTGGTTAAAGTCAATCCTTCATCAGAAAGTTGGTTGGCAAACTCCACAATCAAGACCGCGTTTTTACTCGCCATGCCGATCAGCATGACTAGCCCGATCTGGGTGTAGACATCATTCGCAGTGCCGCGCAGTAGCACCGCAAATAAGGCTCCCAAAACCGCTAATGGTACAGTCAGCATGATGATCAGAGGATCAGTGTAACTTTCATACTGAGCCGCCAGGGTTAAGAAGACAAAGATAATGCCTAGAGAGAAAATAAAGACCGCTGAACCGCCCGCCTGAATCTCCTCCAAGGAGAGACCAGACCACTCATACCGGAACCCCTTGGGCAGGGTTTCGTTGGCTACGGCTTCCATCGCCTTGATTGCTTGCCCAGAACTAACGCCAGGTGATCCTGAGCCGTTAATCTCTACAGAACGGGAGAGATTGTAATGGGTAATGATCGAAGGGCCAATTGTCTGATTTACGCGCACCAAGTTGCCGAGGGGAATCATCCTGCCAGCTCGCGATCGCACATACAGCTTCTTGATGTCTTCCGGATTAGAACGGAAGCGGCTGTCTGCTTGCACATACACTCGGTAAGCCCGTTGGAACTGGTTGAAGTCATTCACATAGGCGGAGCCGAGGAAGATTTGTAACGTGCTAAAGATTTCTTCTGGTGAGACCTGGAGTTGGTTGGCTCTCACCCGATCCACTTCCACGGAGATCTGGGGAGTATTGGCATTAAAGGTAGGCCGCAACCCCGCTAGTTGGGGTTTGTCAGGAGCGGGATAGGTAGTTGCCCGCCCCATGAATTTACCTAACACTTCCCCAATTGTGTTGAAGTCGCTGCCTGTGCGGTCTTGTAGGTGAAACTCAAATCCCCCAAAATTACCAATCCCTTGAATAGCGGGCGGGGGAAACGGCACCACGATCGCTTCCTTAATGCCAATCAGTTGCGGAAATAGCCCCGATGGCTGCGGAAAGAAGCCGCCAATAATGCCTTTAACCGACTGTTCTGCTTTAGGACGTTCTGCCCAGGGTTTTAGGGTGGAGAAAATCAAGCCGTTGTTGGGTGTAGCACCACTGAAGCTAAATCCTCCCACCGCAAAAATGTTTTTGATTTCGGGGCGCTGCTTCATGATCTCCTCAGCTTTTGCCAAAACTTCTTCGGTGTAGCTGAGGGATACGCCTTCTGGTCCTTGAACCAGTGTAATAAAGTAGCCTTGGTCTTCATCGGGTACAAATCCCGCTGGCACGATCGTATAGATCCAGTAGGTAAGGACTAAACCCGCTGAAAACAAGGCCAGCACAATGCTTTTGCGCCGAATGACTTTTGTCAGTGTTCCAGTGTAGCTTTGACGGGTCCGCTCGATCGCACCATTAATGCCATTAAAAAACCAATTGTTTGGCGTTGTGTGTCCTTGCTTCAGCAGCAAAGCTGACAAAGTGGGCGTAAACGTAATCGCGTTGAAAGTAGAAACCACAACCGAGAAAGCGATTGTGAGCGCAAACTGCTTATATAGTTGCCCTGTGGTGCCAGGGAAGAAGGCAATGGGCACGAACACTGTGATCAACACCAGCGATGTGGCAATGACAGCACCAAACAGCGCATTCATGGAGGCGAGAGCTGCCTCAAGGGGACGCAGTCCATCCTCGTTAATCCGCCGCGAGATATCCTCCACAATCACGATCGCGTCATCAACCACCAGACCTGTAGCAAGTGTTAAACCGAACAAGGTCAGAGTGTTGATCGAGAAATTCAGCAGCTTGACGAAGATAAACGTACCAATGAAAGCCACCGGAATCGCGATCGATACTACCAGCGCCGCTCGCCAGTTCTGCAAAAACAGGAAGATAACTAAAATCACTAACGCGATCGCCTGGAAGAGCGAGACGATTACCTCTTCCGCCCCTGCTTGAATAAAAGTCGTGGTGTCAAAGGCGATTTCGTAATGCAAACCGGGAGGGAAACTAGCTGTCAGCCGTTGCATCTCATCTTTGACTGCTTGCGCTGTATCCAGAGCATTACTGCCGAACTGCTGGGTGATCCCTAGTCCTACTCCTCGATGGGTGACGCGATCGTCTGAGGTAAAGCGCAATACCGAACCGTAGTTTTCTGCGCCTAATTCCGCTCTACCTACGTCTCTCAGCTTCACCAACGTGCCAGCATCCGTACTTTTGATCACTAGCTCGTTGAATTCTTCCGCATCTTTCAGCCGTCCTTGGGCTGTCACTGCATATTGATACTGTTGCCCAGTAGCAGCAGGAGGCTGACCAATTTGTCCCGCGCCAATTTGGAGGTTTTGTTGCTGTAACGCCACCACTACATCTTGGGGGGTCAAGTTGCGACTAGCTAGGCGTTCGGGGTCAAGCCACAGCCGCATAGCATATTTGCGCTCTCCAAAAATCTGTACCCCGCCTACGCCTTCGAGCCGCTTTAAGGCATCAACCACATAGAGGTCGGCGTAGTTGCTGAGATAAACATCGTCGTACAGGTCTTCGTCTTTACCCTCGTCTCGGTCAGAGTAAAGTCCGATCGCCAGCAAGAAGTTGTTGTTGGCTTTAGAAACTTGCACTCCTGTCTGGGTAACAGGTCCAGGCAGACGCGAGACTACAGTTGAAACCTTGTTCTGGACATCAACCGCCGCAATATCTTGATTCAGACCCAAGTCAAAGGTCAAGTTAATACTGCTGGTACCGTCATTGGCACTAGTAGACTTGATGTATTTCACCCCAGAGACACCGTTGAGTTCCCGTTCCAGAATGTTGGTAACGGTTGACTCTACGATCTCCGCATTCGCGCCAATGTAGTTAGACGTAACGCTGACCTGGGGGGGCGTAATGTCTGGGTACTGGGCGATCGGCAGAGTAGGGATACAGGCAAGCCCTAACAAGGTCACAACGATCGAACAGACCGTAGCGAATACAGGACGTTTAATAAAGAAGTCGGAAATGGAGAGAATCATAACTTCGCTACCCGTAGAAGCGGCCGTAGAAGTGCTAGAGACGAAGGATTCAGTCAGGAATTTTTTGACGAATCTAAAATTGAACTGCCGAATGCTTCGCTTCTACAAGACATGGCACAGTATCGTTTTAAGGAGCGCTAGCAGGAGCGTTAGCAGGTGGAGTATCTGCTGCGATCGGCATGCAGTTCTGCAATTGCAAAATGCCAGAAGTCACAATGCGATCGCTCGCACTGAGTCCTTCTACGACTTCCTGGTTGTTGCCGACAATTCTGCCTAACTTGATGGGTTTCTGCACGGCAACTAATTGGTCAGGCTCCACCTGGGGTCCGCCAGGAGCACCAGCGGGAGCCGCATTAGCTTGTGCCTGCGCTTGACAACCTGAGCTTTGAAATGGAGCTGCCACGAAGATAAAATCTCTGCCGCCTAGTCGAGAAATGGCGGTAGTGGGAGCCAGAACTCCAGAGCGTGACTGCCAAATTACTCTGGCCCGGACAAACTGCGACGTCCGGAGTTGATTGTTGGCGTTGTCGAAGAGCGCCTTCACCTGTACTGACTGAGTTGACGGATCAACACTGGGCGAAATAAATGAGACTTTGCCTGTCTGCAACACCCGGTCTTGATCACTCAACAGCTTGACAGGCAACCCTAAGCGCAAATTAGGTGCTCTTTCCAGCGGGATGGCAATTTGTACTTCCAGTTCCTGGTTTTGCGTCAGGGTCAGTAGAGGAGTTGCAGCACTGACAACATCACCCTGTTTGACTGGGATATTGCCAATAACGCCTGCAAAAGGAGCGGTAATAGCGTAGTCCTGTAGTTGCGCCTGCCCTTCTGCTACATTCGCCTGGGCTTGCTCCAAAGCTCGCTGACTTCTGACCACTTGAGATTTGGCTCTGTTGATGGCACTTTGTTGAGCCCGGATGTCAGCCTCCGTCTGCCGGACGGTTGCTTGAGCCGTTTGCAGCGCGTTGAGTCTCTGATCCAAAATTTGTCGGCTTTCCGCTCCTTGCCGCTGGAGTTCCTGGTAGCGTTCGTATTCGCGTTGATTTAGCTGGACATTGGCTTGGTCAGCGGCTCGTTTTTCTTGCAACGCTTTCAGCGTGTCGATCGCGCTGGCAACATCGGCTTGCGCAGAATCAATATCAGCGGCGGCTGTATCAACCGCAGCATTGCGACTAGCGACTTGCGCCCGTTGCTCAGCCGCGCCAATTTGTAAAAGTGGCTCACCTGCTTCAACGCGATCGCCCGCTTCTACATAGATAGCCGAGACTTGGCCTGACACACGCGGTTGTAGGGTCACAGACTGCCGTGAATCCAAGGTAGCCGCATAATCTGAGCTATCTTCTACTGGGGCTGATTCAGGGGTGCCTAATTGCACTGGAGTCGGTGGTGGCTGCATGGAGCCTGCCATCAACATAGGCATGATGAAGCGGCTAAAAATGATCCAACCTATGCCACCGAGAAGCAGCAGGCCAATTGTAACAGGCAGTAACCACCGTCGAAAGCGGCTTGAGTTAGGGGGCTGACTCGGCTCTTGGGGGTGTTGAGGAGCGTTCAGTTCTCCCTCAGAGATAGCTGGGAGAGCAGGTTGCTGTTGAGTATCGTTGCCGCTCATAGGGAATGCCTTGAATCCGAACAATGGTTTAAGCCACTACAAAGAGTGATGCTCGAAATAGTGATGGTTGAGCCCGCTCAGAAAAACAGAGCTAGACTTCATGCTTGTATTCAATTAGCTTCAGATACGGCTTTTTCTGTGAACCAAACTAAATAACTAAGAATATTTTCGAGCTAGAGCAGCAAAGATGAATGAGCCCAAGTTATCACAGGCGATCGCAATTCGACTTCATGCCGTTATCTCACCCAATCGGGTGAAGTGGATGGCTATTGCGGTAGACCTGTAGAAAGTTTATCGATTGTAACTTTGCGTTAGATTACCTTAACACTGGACGATGCTAAATTCTATCCGGGTGGGGACGAAAATTCTGGTAGCTTTTTACTACCCTATCTCAACTACTACTAGGGGCTAATTACCGTTGGTTCAGCAAGCATCAAGCTGCATCGCTTCCTTAATCTCCTCTTTACTACCAGCCTCTGGCTCCCTTCAAACGCCTCATAGCGGCTATCACTGGGACGGTAATCCGCGTCGGTTTTTTGAAGGTTGGTACTACCGAGTGACGTTACCCGATCTGGGCCAAACCTTTGCCTTTATGTACTCTATTGAAGACCCGCAGGGGGGGACGCCTGCCAGCGGTGGCGGGGCACAGATCTTAGGGCCAAACGACGAATATCTCTGCCGTAGCTTTCCTCAAGTCCAGCAATTCTGGGCGTGGCGACAGGCTCTAGGCATAGGTCATTGGCGATACACAAGCGAAGCCGCTCATAGCCAAGCTACTCAAGGTCACCTGGAAACTAAGCAACCGAGATTACTACCCCCAGCAGAGTTTGATCTCTGGGTTCAGGAAGGGTATCAAGCAACGGCAACTTGGCAACAGGGAGTATTGAATGATCCTGGTTCTGGGGCATCAGCTCGCTGGCAATACAAAATTCAGCCTATTTATGGTTGGGGTAACGTCGGCAGTCCGCAACAATCTACCGCAGGCTGGCTTTCTTCTCTGCAAATTTTTGAACCTGGCTGGCAAATCCTTATGGCTCACGGATTAGCCACAGGTTGGATTGACTGGAACGGCCAACGCTACAACTTTACGAATGCGCCTGCCTATAGCGAGAAAAACTGGGGTGGTTCATTTCCGCAGAAATGGTTTTGGCTCAATTGCAATTGCTTTGTCAATGAACCAGATCTAGCCCTGACGGCTGGAGGAGGTCGGCGGGGGGTGTTGTGGTGGATGGAATCGGTCGCCATGATCGGAATTCACTATCGAGGTAAATTCTACGAGTTTGTCCCCTGGAACAGCAAAGTAACTTGGCAGATTAAACCGTGGGGTTGCTGGCAGATGCAAGCTGAACAAGGCCAATATCGAGTGGAGCTAACGGGGACTTGTGATACACCAGGGACTCCTTTGCGCGCCCCTACAGAACAAGGTTTAATTTTCTTCTGCCGTGACACGATGCATGGGCACGTAACCTTACGCCTCTGGCAACGCGATCGCTCTCAACCGATTTTAGTGGCGCAAAGCCATCTCTGTGGCTTGGAGGTGGGAGGTGGACCTTGGGAAGAAACGTGGGAGTCTACGTGATGCTGTTAAGGCTCTTGCATGCACTCACACAACTGTTATGATCGTGATGTTTGAAACTGGGGTTGTAGCTCAGATGGATAGAGCGATCGCCTCCTAAGCGATAGGCCGCGGGTTCGAATCCCGCCAATCCCGTAGGTTTGAGCCTGTAGTTTGCCTGGTGTCCTGCATCTGCATGGGTAAAGGTATGTGAAAGTTAGCTGGCGATCGCGCTAACCGCTTGAGGTGATAAAGCTTTCACGAGATTAATCCACGTCAGCGTGTCTTCAGAGTGAGGAAGCAGTGGCAAGGTGTGCAAAAACGAAACGAGGTCTTCTAAGCAACTGTAAGGTTCGCTCGTGAAGTAAAGATTTTCGACCCAGTAAATAGTTTCATCTTGAATCGTGGCCGTTTTGAGCAGATATCCTCGACCCAAGGCGAGATTGAACGCTCCATTCATCATAGTTAGACTCCGCAACTGTTGGACTTTGCAGCTTTATTGATGAGTTTCAGTATCGGTTGAGTGGCTGGTAGTACCTATCAGCAAAGTTGCTCAACCTTATCCGCTAGATGATGGAAGATGGCGATCGCAATATCGGGAAGTCTGTAAGGGACAGCCTCATTGAGGCTAATTTCCTGGAATTGTCAAGTAAAACCACCTTTCAATCGAGGTGTTTGACAACTCACCTGTTGTCTTTTAAGTCTCACTCGTGATCTATGTTGCTCTCTCAGAAGCTTCATCTCTATTCATTTCTAGCTGGTTTTAGATTCCTCAAAACTAGCTATATCGCCAAAATAATGGCAGTGGCATTTTTAGGCACCCATGTTCCTCTTCTCACGTTATTGCTAACTTTTGTTGTCTCCCATTCCTATTCCTGGGAAATGGCAATCCCAGTTTTGGTCATTGCTTTAGTCGCGACGTTGGTAGGCACCGCAGCCACTCTCTATGCCTTACATCACCTTTTGATTCCAGTCATTTTGACTTCTACGGTTCTGCAAGACTATCTCGATACCAAAACCTTGCCGGAACTACCGACAGACTTTGAAGATGAAGCTGGGACGTTAATGGCGAATACCTCCCAAACGCTACACCAATTAGATGAGTTGATTCACTACATCCGCCATTACGATAACTTGACTGGCTTGCCCAATCGGGATTTGTTCTGCGATCGCCTGTATCAAACTCTGTCCCCAGTTCCGAACCAGCCAAGATTGGTGGCGGTTCTGTTAGTGGGGATTGATGACTTTACGGGCGCGAGTCACGCTTGGCAACCGGAGACTGCTAACCTGCTCCTTAGAGCCATGGCTCAACGTTTAACTACTTGCCTGAGTTCCACAGAGATTTTGGCCCATCTCAGCGAGGATCAATTTGCGATCGCTCTCACAGACTTGCCCTGCTTGGAGAGTGTGGTTAAGCTTTCTCAGTTAATCTTGAGCACGCTAGCAAAACCTTTCGCTTTAGAAGGCGAGCTGATTCGGATTACAGCCAGTGTGGGAATTACCATTAATGAGCTGGGAGAGCGCCAAGGCGTCGAGCCACTTTTACAGCAGTCTCACATGGCGCTGTACCGAGCCCAGCAGCAGGGACGCGGCCAATACCAATTTTATTGCCCCGAAATAGCCGCTCAGTTGCAAGAGCGCTTAGCGTTAGAGAACGAATTGTATGGTGCTTTAGAGCGCCAGGAAATGCGGGTTTACTACCAGCCTTTAATTGATTTACAGAGTGGAGAATTGACAGCGGTCGAGGCACTAGTGCGTTGGCAGCATCCAACTCTGGGTTTGGTTTCCCCCGCTAAGTTTATCCCCATTGCTGAAGCCAATGGTCTGATTGTGCCATTGGGAGAATGGGTGTTGCGTACGGCATGTGCCCAGAGCCGAGCTTGGCAGTTAGCTGGATTTCCAGCCATGCGAATGTCCGTCAACCTGTCCGCTCGACAGCTAGAACAACCCAATTTAGTGGACATGATTAGGCAGGTTTTAGCAGAGACGGAGCTAGAGCCAGCCTACCTAGAATTGGAAGTAACTGAAAGCGCGTTGATGGTGGAGCTAGAGCGATCGATTGATACTCTAAAACAATTGCAGGGGCTGGGCATCTTGCTGGCCCTGGATGACTTCGGTACAGGATATTCCTCCCTCAATTACTTAAAGCAATTTCCGGTGAGTCTGCTCAAGATCGATCGCTCCTTTGTGCAAGATATACTGTCGAATCCAGACAGTGCTGCGGTGAGTGATGCCATCATTGCCTTGGCAAAAAGCCTGCGATTAAGCATTACAGCGGAGGGGATAGAAACTGAGGAACAGTTGGATTACCTGCGCCAACGGGGATGTCATGAAGGCCAAGGATTCTATTTCAGTCGTCCTGTTCCTGCAGCTAAGCTCACGCAAATGCTGGAAAGTTGTTCTCGGCAGGTACAGGTAGCCTGAGGATCAGCTTCTGCTTCTCTGAATATTTCCGTGGGTTAGCTAAAAAGCAAAAAGCTGAATAAATTTTAGCTGCTATCTTCTCTCCGTTCTGAGAGCTGACGTGAGCTTACCTGAACGGAGCGATCGCCCGATCGCGTTACTAAGCGAGTAATGGCGTTAACCGAAATCTTTTACTTGTTTGAGCACCTCTAATTGGGGTGCTTTTTGTTTGCAGGGGAAGACTGGCACAACTCTGTGGAGAAGGTGTACGCACCTCTTTTCAAGAAGCTGACTTAATTAAAATCTTCTTAGGAATATTTTGGGCAAAATTGCTATTGACGAGAAAATAGAGCTTTTGATAAAATTTCAAGCCTTTATGTGGTACCATTAAAAAACACCGAAACTCTTAGTAAGGCTAAGGACTCACGATACGTAGTTTCCTTCTGAGCCTAGAACTTGCTTAAGAGCGGCAAATCTGTAAATTACCCCTAATTAAAAAAGCATTATTCAATCGCTATCACCTCGTAGGTAGCATTGAACCTGTTCAGCTAAGCTAGTTTCTTCATAGGTTTGGTGGTCATTGAAAATTCAAGCGTTAGAGATTCAAGTGGGCGATCGCATTGTTGCTTATTGCAACAACAAGATGCAAACCTGCACAGTGAAGCACATTGTAGATCCTGGACAGCGTAACGTTACTTTGTCAGTCTCTACGTCCGAGCACTCTCGCAACTCCATTTCACGGGTGGTTCGGTTTCATCAAGATGCTTGGGTAGATTTACAAGCTAAAGCTGCAAGTGCTAATCCTGTTATAGAGAATGCTTGCCAAGCGTAGCTCTTACCTGAGGATGCATAGTAATAGAGCAGGCTGATGGTGAATCGCTGATTTGCTAGTCATCTCGGCGGAAAAGTAACTCTAGTTTAAGGAAGCGTTATGTCTAAAGAGCAGAAAGGCAACAAAGAATCTAAAAAACCGAAAGCCCAGTCTGATGGGACCAAGAAAGAAAAGAAAGACCCTAAGAGACATGACGGACTAGGCGGCAAATAAACGATTAGGTGTGGTGGTCTGCCAGAAAATAAAACTAAGATTTTCTGGTCAGGAAATAACTCAACACACCACCTAACTATTGTGTTATGGTTGAGGAGAGAATTAGTAATCGGTTGCAGCGTTTGTTTTTAGCATTGACGGTTTTTTCACCTTTGGTATTGGCAAGCTTCTCTCCGAAATCTCAATCTCTACACCCCTATGATTTTGGAGACAAGCTATGTCGATTTATGTAGGCAATTTGTCCTATGAAGTTACGGAAGCAGATTTGACTGCTGTATTTGCTGAATACGGCTCAGTTAAGCGAGTTCAGCTTCCCACCGATCGCGAAACTGGTCGGATGCGTGGCTTCGGCTTCGTAGAAATGGGCGCAGATGCTGAAGAAGCAGCTGCCATTGAAGCATTGGACGGAGCTGAGTGGATGGGCCGCGATTTGAAGGTTAACAAAGCCAAGCCTCGTGAAGACCGGGGTGGTGGTGGTTCCTTCGGTGGTGGCGGTGGCCGCAGAAACGACAGTTTCTCTCGCGGTTACTAATCCCTGAACTTTTGTCGCTTGATTCTCAAGCCCATTAGTTTGCAAGGATTGAGAGGGAATTAAACTTGCCAAACTTAGTGTCTGGTTAGGTTTTCTAACTCATCAAATTTAATTTGAATTGGCTCGGGTTATTGCTACCTGGGCCTTTGTTTTTGCTTCGTTTTTACAACATTTCTAGGGAAACTCTCTTCGTTGGGGCTGGAAAGGCCGCATCCAAGGCTTGCAGATCCTCCGGCGTGAGTTGCAGCTCCAGCGTGGCTCGATTTTCTTCTACGTGAGCGATACTGCTGGATTTAGGAATGACAATCACATTTTCTTGGTGCAGCAACCAAGCGATCGCGATTTGGGCGGGAGTTACGTTTTTTTGTTGGGCAATGGTCTGTAGGGTACGATGCTGGAGCAGTCGGCCTTGTTCTACCGGTGAGTAGGCCATAATCGGGATACTTTGTTGGCGGCACCAAGGTAACAAGTCCCACTCAACGCCACGACGCATCAAGTTGTAAAGCACTTGATTGGTGGCGATCGCTTCTCCTCCAGGTAAAGCAACAGCTTGCTTCATATCGGCTACGTCGAAATTGCTGACACCGTAATCTCGGATTTTGCCTGCCTGCTTTAGGGTTTGAAAGGCTTCCAAGGTTTCGGAGAGAGGGACGGAACCTCGCCAGTGCAATAAATAAAGATCAAGATAATCGGTTTTGAGCCGTCGTAAACTGCGCTCACAGGAAGCGATCGCGCCTTGGCCAGAGGCGTTGTGCGGATAAACCTTGCTGACTAAAAAAGCGGAGGAACGCCGATCAGCAATGGCTTCAGCAATCACAGTTTCAGCACCACCTTCCCCGTACATCTCGGCTGTATCAATCAGAGTGATACCGAGATTAAGCCCATGCTGCAAGGCTGCAACTTCGGTGGGACGTTGACTGGCAGCTTCTCCCATCCTCCAAGTGCCCATTCCTAAGGCTGGAATTGATCGACCCGATGGTAAGCGGATGGTTCTCATGGCAACTCTGGGAAGCAACTTTTTCAGACACTGCGATCGCGCTGCAATTCAGGAATACGGCAGCAATTCTGGGCAGAATAGCGCACTTAGCAGCAATGAACATCTAACTGGAGGGCGATCGCTTCATACTCCGAAAACCTGTCCCACCTGGCTATCAGCTAGGCCAAGTCCTTACCTCAATGAGTGCTGTTTAGACTGGAAGGAGACGTTTGTGAATTTTATGAGTCAGAATCCTGTGCCTAATTCTGAGAGTGTGGCAGACGCATTGATTGCTGATTTGAGACAAGAGGGGCAACTCATCAATTTAATTCTTCAAGGATGTATTGAGCTGCGTTGGGCAATCGGTCCAGAAGAACAGGACATTGCTAGAGCCATGATTTACAATGCGTTTGAAACCTACGCCTTAGAGCGAGGCATGTCTTTAGCAGCAGCCGAGCAGTTTTGTGAGCAGCATTTAGAAGACCTGATTCAGGATGTTTTAGCCGTTTTATGAAAGTGTCGCCGCCAGAATCTAGATCGGGATCGCGTGCAGGCATGAGCTTGGCGATCGCAACGCTTGTGGCTATCGTCGCAACGCTGCTAGTCAATGCCCTCTCGAATTTTTTCCCGATTGCGGGGTTAAACATTGGCGCGGTTGCCAACACCATTCTGGGGGGTGTGCAGATTACCCCGGCTAACTACGCTTTTGCAATTTGGGGTCTAATTTATCTTGGACTCATTGCCTATGGGGTTTATCAGCTCGGCCCTGCTCAGCGCCAAGAGGCTACGCTGCGGCGGGCTAGCTCTCTGCTGATTGTGGCTTGCTTAGCTCAGATTGCTTGGGTTTATCTCTTCACGCTACAACTGTTTTGGCCTTCAGTGGCGGCAATGTTAGTGATTCTGCTGCCATTGATTGGAGCTTATTTGCAGCTACATGATGGCGGACGAGTGTCGCGCGATCGCAAATGGTTGGCCCATATCCCGTTTAGCATTTACTTAGGCTGGATTTCTGTCGCTACCATCGTCAATGTAGCCTCAGCGCTGTATAGTTCTGGCTGGGATCGCTGGGGTTTAAGTGCCACTAGTTGGACAGTCGCGATGCTGGTTGTTGCGACAATCATTGGAGCGCTTGTGGCGGTAAGACGTGCTGACATTGCCTTTACCTCGGTGTTCATTTGGGCCTTTGTGGCGATCGCAGTGCGTCAATTAGCGAACTCAGCCATAGCGGCCACTGCGATTGGTGGAGCGATCGTCATGGCTGTGCTCTTAATATTTGGTAACCGTAAACATAACCAACCCCACCTTTAGAGGTAATTTCTCACCCTGTACTTTAAGTTTTGGGCCTTCAGGCGAGTGAGTCTATCGGAAGGTAGGGAGCGTATGGGCCGACATGCAGTAGAACAAACATAGGAGTGTTACATTTGCTGGGCGCAAGTACGAGTTTCAAATGTATCAAATTGCGATCGTTGATGATAATGAGGCTTGGTGCTTCATCTTAGAAGCTAGGCTCGGCCAGCATGGCTATGCTGTGTCCACCTTTACCGATCCAGATGCCTTTCTACGAGAAGCAGAGCGATTTGATCTCGCCCTGATTGACTTTTCTATGCCCCCACGACGCTACCAAATCAATACAGATGGCCCGGATGTGATTTGCCGATTGAGGCAGCGTGTGGCTAATCCACCTTTAGTAATTTTGATCTCATCTTTTTTCACGGATGATATCCTCAGCCAAACTTCTGATCTGGGGCTGGAAGCTGATGCTTACCTCAGCAAAAGTGTTGAGTCAGCAGGACTGCTGCGACAGATAGACCGCTTGCTAGCTCCTAAGCGATCGCTGGCTAGAGAGAAATCTCAAGGGAAAACTGATAGCCAAAAGCGCTCAGAACGCTCTTCTGTGATGGAGATGGGCGACTCCTTGCGGCGCTGCGGTTAGTTAAAGTAGTGTCATTGCTACTTATCGCTACCTGAGAGGCTATTGCAGCTACAGAAGTCAGATTAGGATGAGTTTAGAGCGATCGCAATTCTGATAATTTCTTTGGAAGGGCACAAAAAAGCCGTAAAGCGCCTCCGAACTCTCTAAGGAAACTTGGGTAATGGCCAGAGCAAAGCAGTTGCTGCAATCAGAGTATAGTGTTGCAGTGTTGGCAACCCTATTCGCTCTATTATTGCGATTCTTGCTAACGCCACTGCTACGCGAAAACGCTCCACTTTTGGTTTTCGTCTTGCCCATCATGTTTAGTGCTTGGTACGGCGGGTTCCGAGCAGGGCTACTTGCAACCGGATTATGCACGTTATTCGGAACTTATTTCTTTATCCCCCCGTATTTCAGCTTACAGGTTACGGATGCGGTTAACCTAACCCGAATTTCAATCTTTGTCTTTGAGGGTCTATTCATTAGTTGGCTCAGTCAATCTTTACGAAGTGCTAGACAAAGGGCTGAAAAGGCTTTTGCGATCCTGAAAGAGAGTGAGGAGCAATACCGTCTTCTGGTAGAGGGAGTCCAGGACTACGCCATCTTTGGACTGGATGCTAACGGATACATTACCAGTTGGAACAGTGGCGCAGAAGTACTGAAGGGATATAAGGCCGCAGAAGTCTTGGGTCATCATTTTTCGATCTTTTATCCAGAAGCAACGATCGCTCAAAACAAGCCTGCTCATGGGTTGCAAGTTGCAATTGCAGAAGGACACTATACAGACGAAGGTTGGCGGAGACGCAAGGATGGTTCGTTGTTTTGGGCGAGTGTGGTGATTACTGCCCTCTACAATGAGGACCAGAAGCTATATGGTTTTTCTAAAGTCACTCGCGACATTACAGAACGTAGGCGTAGTGAGCAAGCCTTGCAAGAGAGCTATAACTTGCTGGAGCGGGTGCTTGAAGAAACGGCAGATGCGGTGTTTGTCAAGGATCTTCAGGGAAAATATCAACTAGTTAACTCGGCAACAGCACGTGTTTTTGGTAAGCCAAAGACAGAAATTTTAGGAAAATCCGATCTAGAGTTAATTCCTTTGAAGCAGGCGATCGCGCTGCAAAAGATCGATCGCTCTGTGATAGAAACAGGCATCTCTCAAGCCTCAGAAGAACCCCTTTTAGTAGCAGGCGAGGTCCGCATATTTCTCACAAGCAAAGATCCTTGCCGTGATGCTGAAGGAAACATCGTGGGTGTGATTGGGGTAGCGCGGGATCTAACGGAACGCATCCAAGCGGAGATGGCTCAGCGGCAACTACTCAAAGACCTGTCAGATGTAAAATTTGCTCTGGATCAAGCCGCAATTTTAGCCACCACAGATAGTCATGGCGTGATCACAGAGGTAAATGATCAGTTTTGTCAAATCTCGCAATTTAGCCGAGCTGAATTGATTGGCCAAACTCATCGCCTAATCAACTCTGGCTACCACTCTCAAGAATTCTTTCGGCAGCTCTGGTCCACGATTACCCAGGGAGAAGTTTGGCAGGGAGAGATTCAGAACCGAGCCAAGGATGGCACCAGCTATTGGGTTGACACCACAATCGTGCCGTTTTTGGATGAATCAGGTAAGCCGCTGCAATATCTCGCGGTTCGGTTTGATATCACGACTCGCAAGCAAGCAGAAGCCAAACTGAAACGTTCAATTCAACGACTAGAAGCCGTACATCAGATTGACCAAGCAATTCTAAGCCTAGAGGCTCCATCTGCGATCGCCCATTCCGCTCTATCTCACCTGAGCAACGTGCTGCCTTGCAACCAGTCGGCTGTGGTTCTGTTTGACATCGAAACCGCTGAACTTCAGATCCTAGCTGGAGCAGTTGCCAATGATGTGGCGGGAACTGTCCTCCCGATTAGCGATCGCTTTCCAATTGCCATGCTATGGGATCGAGAACCGATTTGGTATGTCCAAGACCTAGCAGATTTGCCGCAACGCTCCGTGGGCTTAGAGCAAATCCTGACCGCTGGATACCATAGCTTTCTGGCGATCGCCCTCACCGTTGAGAACTCTGTTTTAGGAGATTTGATTTTATTGGCTCAGGCAAGGGATGCCTTTAGTGCTGAAGATCAACAAATTGCTCAAGAAGTGGCAAGTCAGCTGGCGATCGCGATTCAGCAAACTCGATTGCGAGACCAACTTCGGGGTTATACCAATCAACTAGAACAACGAGTGGCAGAACGCACCACGGCTCTCGAAGAAGCAATTGATGGCTTAGAGACTTTTAGTTATTCTGTGTCCCACGATTTACGGGCTCCCCTACGATCTATGCAGGGTTTGTCTCAAGCCCTGTTGGAAGATTACGGCGATCGCCTGGATGCCATAGGGCAACGGTACGCTCAGGAAATTTCGGCTTCTGCCCAACAAGCGGACCAGCTAGTCAACGATTTGCTAGATTATGGGCGCTTGTCGCGAGCTGAGATTATTGTTCAACCGCTCAACCTAACTGAATTGGTAACGACAGTACTGGAAAAAACAGCAGCTGAGTGGCAAGCCCGACCCGCAATGGTGACAGTGGATCAGCCACTGCCAGAGGTGATGGGCCATCGGCTCACCCTGATTCAAGCTTTGCTGAATCTCTTGAATAATGCCGTGAAATTTGTCCCCGAAGACAGACAGCCTCAGATTCACATCTGGGCAGAATTGCGGTCTGGATGGGTGCGGCTGTGGATCGAAGATAACGGTATTGGCATTGCGCCTCAATATCATGAGCGGATTTTTCAAGCCTTTGAGCGATTGCACACCAGGCAGGCTTATCCGGGGACAGGCGTAGGGCTGGCGATCGTCCGCAAAGGAGCTGAGCGTATGAGAGGGCGAGTGGGAGTTGAGTCAGCTTTGGGACAAGGGAGCCGCTTTTGGTTAGAGCTGCAAGCAGCTCAGGAGAGCAGCACCGCTGAGTCTTGATTTATTATTTGTTCGTAGAAATAATTATCCTTTGAAGGATGGAGCGCATTAGGACAGCCAATAGATATTGTGGTTATCAATGACAACTAGGGCGATCGCCTGCTGGCAGAACGCGAGCTACACCCTATTAAATTTGTGTCTCCTGGCATACAGCCACAGGTAAGGATATGGACCGAATATCGGGATCAGTAGGTGTGCCTGTGGGTGGAAGATAACGGCATCGGGATCGCTTCCGAAAACCACAATCGTATTTTTGGTAGATTCGAGCGCCTACATGTCGAAGAAACTTATCTTGGTACTGGCATTGGATTATCCATTCTGCGGCGTGCGTTGGAGCGGATGCGTGGGCAGACTAATGTGGAGTCTAATTTGGGCACAGGCAGTCGCTTTTGGTTTGAATTGCCAGCCCCCGCTGAGTTCTAATATGATTCAGTGTCAATTAATACAAGAAAATATATTGAGTGATTTCTTTAACAAGCAGTACAGTCTTAAGGTTGATTTCCAGCTTGCCTGCTAACGCTGTAACCTGATCTTTAGCTTTTCGCCTATTCCCTCGTCCACCCTGCGCCACCCGCTGAAATTGTAATGCTCCGTGTCTTGCTGATTGACGATAATCAGGGCGATCGCCTACTCGCCATTCGTGAATTGAAGAAAACGTTTTTCGATTTGCAAGTTCAAGAAGTTGGCGAAGCGAGTGAGTTTACCCAAGCTCTGGAGGCAGGAGAGTTTGATTTGGTCGTGACTGACTACCAACTGCGTTGGAGCAACGGCTTAGAAATCCTGCAAAGTATAAAACTTTGCTACCCCCACTGCCCTGTAGTGATGTTTACTAATAGTGGCTCTGAGGAAGTGGCTGTCAGAGGCATGAAGCAGGGCTTGAGCGACTATGTGCTAAAGGGCAAGCCATTATATCGCTTGGCTATTGCCGTACAAGAAAGCTTAGACAAAGAACGGCTCCGCCGGGAGTACGAAGAAACGCTAGAGCAACTGAGGCTTTCAGAAGAACGGTTCCGCCAGCAAGCTAAAGAACTAGAGGAAGCCAATCAACTCAAGGATGAGTTTCTCGCAGTGCTGTCTCACGAGTTGCGATCGCCCTTGAACCCGATTCTAGGCTGGGTCCAAATCCTCCGCAGCGGTAAGTTAGATGCAGACAAAGTGAACTACGCTCTAGAAACGATTGAGCGTAATGCTAGACTCCAAACTCAATTAATCGAAGATTTATTGGATATTTCCCGCATTTTGCGCGGCAAACTCCACTTAAACAGTACGGCGGTTGACCTAGTGCCCACCATTGAGGCCGCCCTAGAGAATATCCGTTTAGCGGCTGAAGCTAAGCATATTCAACTTACGACTCGCTTAGAACCACGAGGTAAATTTATCGCTGGAGATGTAGCTCGCCTGCAACAGATTCTCTGGAATTTGCTTTCTAATGCGATTAAATTTACGCCGACTGGAGGCAAAGTTGAAGTTTGCTTGGAGTATGTTGATCTAGAGGCCAAAATCACAGTCAACGATACAGGCAAAGGAATTAACCCGGAGTTCCTACCGCATGTATTCGACTACTTTCGCCAAGCTGACAGCTCTACCACTCGCAACTTTGGCGGCTTAGGTCTAGGATTAGCGATCGTTCAACACTTAACAGAGATTCATGGTGGCAGGGTGCAAGCTGCGAGTTTAGGGGAAGGTCAAGGTGCCACTTTTACGGTGCTGTTACCTTTGCTGACCACAGATGCAGAAGGGGGTGGAACGGCAGTTCTGGTTGATCAATCTTCCAATTTGCAAGGAGTCAAAGTGCTCGTAGTAGACGATGAGCCGGATAACTTAGAGCTGGTTCATTTTGTTCTGGAAGATGTAGGCGCAACAGTGATTGCAGTATCTTCAGCACGAGCTGTATTGGAGCTATTACTAGAATTCCAACCCGATGTTCTGGTCAGCGATATTGGGCTACCCGAAATGGATGGGTATGCTCTATTGCGAGAAGTTCAGGCTTTGACCTCACAACTGGGAAGAAGTCTCCCTGCGATTGCGCTGACCGCTTATGCGGGTGAAGTCAACCAACAACAAGCGATCGCCGCTGGATTTGAGATCCATCTAGCAAAACCCATTGACCCCCTTGAGTTGATCACCGCGATCGCGAACTTATCCAAGAGAGAAGGATAGGTTCACTTATATCTTTTTGCTGCCAAGTTCTTGTCCTGTCTGGGGCTCAGGTTTTGATAGCTTATTTGATAGCTTAGGTTCTGGTAAGAGCTGCATGGCTTGCAGTCCAGCGATTGGTTCTACAAAAGAGCAGGAGCCGAAGGAGCGGAAGCTCTGTTTACGGGCGATCGCTAGTTCTCGCAGGCTGAGCTGATGTTGGTTCCAACGAATAGCGTTGTCTGTTAGTAGAAACTGATCAACCGACTGTTCTTGCAGCAAGCTTAAAGCCGCTTCTGAAGTAATCTTTTGCCAATAGACTAAGGCTGAAGCCAGTGCCACATTTAGGAAGCCAGGCATCGCTGTGACCTCACTCTCTGGTTCGTAGGTCAACGGGTACTCGCCAGGTATGGGGTGATGGAGACCCGCAGTGGCCTTGAAGGAGACTTGAGCTTGAGCACAGGCAAAGATAAATTCGTAGAGCTGTGCTGTACTGGGAAAGGCAGCCGCAGTTATCCCACCAGTCCGAATTTTGGCAGAGGCTCCTTGATGGTGTAACACGTTTAAGTAAGGAGTTAAATCCTGATCCAGAGGAATTTCAAAAAAGGTTTCTACTTGTGGCAGTAGATCGAGAGCGACAATCTCAGTTGCTGCTAAGGGAGGAAATTCTAGAGCTTGGAGGGCGATCGCAGGGTTATGAGCCGCTAAAGATTGAACTCGACTGAGAACAGGCTCAAAATCCTGAGAAATAATGATACTAAGCGGCCACTGGGCGAGCGGGAAGGTAGCTAAGAGAGCAATGAATTCTTCTAGGTGTGAGGCGGGTAGGACGAATCGCCCCAGCATCCAAGCGTCAGGAGAAGCGCGATATTGAGCATAATTCGCCATTGCTGCTTTTAGGCTCAACTGAGCGGGTGGAAAGAGACCTGCATAATCTACGATCGCTGAAAGAAAGGTATTAACTGATGACAGCATCTAGAGTTACCTCAAATACGGATTATCTTCGAGGTGGTTTAGATGTCCGTACTCAACCTAATTGCCTTGTCAAAAATTAACCCTTGAGACGGACCAAAAATAAAATCTATAATCTTACTATAGGGTTAGTAGCAAGTAAGCTGCAAACCACAGAACCCCTCTCAGGACGAGTCTGTATTCTGACGCTGCATTGACAGAAAACATCTCCGATTTAAGTAATGAGATCGCTCCAGTGAATAAAGGTAGGTAAGGTCGAGCGCCTTTTATCAGCTGGAATAGTCATGGATTTTGGTGTGAGGAGTGGGAGCGGTGCGCTGCGGTAGAAGCGGCTGGTCAGGAGGAATCCCCATGCATGATATTTGCCCCATTAAACGCTTTGATCACCTAGAATTCTACGTGGGTAATGCCAAGCAAGCAGCGCTCTTTTATGCTGATTGCTTTGGCTTTAGCAATACTGCTTATCGGGGATTAAGTACCGGAAGCCGCGACGTTACCTCCTATGTTATGGAGCAAGGAGAAATTCGTTTAGTCCTAAGTAGCGCTCTGCACCCAGATCACGCGATCGCGCAGAGCGGGCTAAAACATGGCGATAGTGTGGCAGTGATTGCTCTAGAAGTACCAGATGCAGAGAAAGCCTTCTGGGAAACAACATCTCGTGGAGCTAGAGAAGCGATCGCACTGACTGAGGAGCAAGACGAGCAAGGGGTGTTTCGCTACGCTGCTATTCACGTCTACGGAGATACGCTGCTTAAGTTTGTTGAGCGCAGCCAATACCAAGGATTTGCTCCTGGTTTCGCTATGCGTCAGCAGGCTCATCAACGGGTTGGTGCAGGGCTAACCGCGATTGATCATGTCGTCGCCAACGTAGAATATGGCGCAATGGATCGCTGGGTGCAGTTCTTCAGCGATACGCTGGGCTTTGAGCTATTAATGCACTTTGATGATCAGGCAATTTCTACAGAATATTCTGCTTTGATGTCGAAAGTGATGCGCGATCGCACAGGCAAAATTAAGCTCCCCATCAACGAACCCGCCCACGGCAAGCGCAAATCACAGATTGATGAGTTCTTGGAATATCACCACGGACCTGGGATTCAGCATATCGCTTTAGCAACTAACAACATTATTGAAACAGTCACCCAACTAAAACGCTCTGGCGTTGAGTTTCTCCAGACTCCCTCTACCTATTACCAAAACTTAGCCTCCCGTGTCGGTGCTCTAGAAGAACCGATTGATCAACTTGCTCAGTTAGGCATTCTGATCGATCGCGACTCTGAAGGCTATCTCCTCCAGATCTTCACCCAGCCTGTCCAAGACCGCCCCACCCTCTTCTTTGAAATCATTCAGCGCCACGGAGCACAGGGATTTGGTGAAGGTAACTTTAAAGCACTGTTTGAAGCGATCGAACGAGAACAAGCGCTGAGGGGAAATCTTTGAGAAGTTATGAGCTACTACTACAAACTAGGAGCAATTCCCCATAAACGGCATACGCAGTTCCGTCAACCGGATGGCTCGCTTTATCACGAAGAATTGATTAGTGTCCAAGGGTTTTCGGGGGTGCAATCTTTGCTGTACCACTTGCGGCCACCAACTCAGGTTTATAAGGTGTTATCTCATCAAGACACCAAGATTGTTCATGAGGAGTCGAGTGCCTTGCGGCATCGTCATTTACGCACCGCAGATGTCACAGCAGGTGGAGATGCGATCGCGGCTCGAATTCCTTTACTAGGGAATGCTGATGTCTGTATTTCTGTCGCTCGACCAACAGAGCCAATGTCTTACTGGTACCGCTTTGCTCACGGAGATGAGGTGATCTTTATCCATCAGGGTACAGGGGTATTGGAGAGCCAGTATGGGGTGCTGCCTTATCGACCGGGAGATTATTTGGTAATTCCGACCGGGATACTGTGGCGGATTTTGCCAGATGCAAAAAGTGAGCAGCGGATGTTGGCGATCGAAGCTCAGGGACATATTGAGCCACCTCAGCGGTATCTGAATCGGTACGGCCAGTTTCTGGAACATGCGCCTTACTGTGAGCGGGACATTCGCCCACCCGAAGACTTAGTGGCTCACGATGAAGCAGGAGAGTTTGAAGTTCAGATTAAGGCGCAGGGTTGTATCACCCACTATCTTTATCACTACCATCCGCTAGATGTAGTGGGTTGGGATGGTCATCTGTATCCTTATGCTTTAAATATTGAAGATTTTGAACCAATTACCGGACGGGTGCATCAGCCGCCTCCGGTGCATCAAACCTTTGCGGCGGCTGGGTTTGTGATTTGTTCTTTTGTGCCGCGTCTGTTCGATTACCATCCACTCGCCATTCCTGCACCCTACAATCACTCCAATGTCGATTCGGATGAGGTGCTTTACTACGCTGCGGGTAACTTTATGTCACGCAGAGGCATCGAAGAAGCTTCCATCACTGTGCATCCTAGCGGCATCCCCCACGGTCCCCATCCCGGTATGTATGAAGGGTCGATTGGTAAAGAGCGCACTGATGAATTAGCTGTCATGATTGACACCTTCCGCCCCCTCAAGTTAACGGCTCAGGCTACGCACTTAGAGGATCTCAATTATCTCTACAGTTGGAGCGCTTAATCTGGACTTCTTAATTTTTTCTCTCTCTTCTCAGGAGAACTTCGATGATGACTACAGTTCTCAACTCGCCTACTCCTGCAATCTCTGCTCGAATACAAGAACGTTTGCAGCAAGGCCAGCTAACTCAAGACCAAGTGACCGAGTTTCAAGCTTTTCTGGCTGAAATCGATTGCCACTTTCTCCAACACCGAATTATTACAAACAATGCTTACACCCGTTGGTTTCAGCAGGGTGAAGCGACAGATGCTGAGTTACGGCATTTTATTCAGCAATTCTCGGTTTTCTCTAATCAGTTTCTAATTGCAGCGCTACAAAAAGAGATTAATGCTCCCACGCTCCAACAGTCGCGGGCGAGCCGTGAAATTCTCTTAAATGAATTAGGCGTAATCTACCGTAAGCCTGGGCAAGCGATCGCCAATCAGCCATCTTTAACCGAGGCAGAAAAAGATCGAGAAGGCGATCCAGAATTGGTCGGAACAGAAGGCACAGTAGATGGAGGAATTTGTCGTTTCCGCGCCGCTCACTTTGAATGGTTAGTGGCAGTTGCAGCCAGTTTAGAGCTGAATTTCGCGGATATTGGTAAACGTAAGCATGGCACACTAGCAACGCTACATTTCTGTGATGAGTTGATTCGACTTTACGGCAGCGACGACCCCCAAATCGCTGAAGGTGCGAGCTTTGCGGTGGAGCATTGGGCCGCAGCAGGGTTCTGGCAAGAGCTAGAAGATGGTTTGCTGAAGATTAAACAAACTCGACATCCTCAACTACCGTTAGCCTTCTTCACCTGGCACAACCGCGTAGAAGCACAACATGCAGGACATACGTTAGAAGAGATTGAAGCTGTTTACTTCAGTTCTGACTTTGATCCAGTCAAGTTTTTCCAAGGAGGTCGAGAGATTCTGGAAGCGATCGCGGTCTTTTGGGATGGCTTGGAAAGCGATCTTTACATGCAATAACCACCTGCTTAAAAAATTGTCTTGAGTAGCAAGTTATCCATCAACTTGTGATCTACCAAATATTTGACAATTGCATGCCCTGATTCCTCAAATGCTTGAATTGTGCAGTTTGGTAAGGCATTAAAGCGGCTAGCATGCAGATTGTCTAAATTCACAGTTCCAGGTGTTTCTGGATCTGGCTTTTTACCATAGAAGATACGTATATCTGGAGTATGAGGAGAAGTCTGGCAGAGTGTAGGCAAGTCAAAATAACGAACACTAGGAGGATTTGTCTCTAGGGCTTCCATGATGGAGAGCCAGCGAGTATCGCCCATTGCGATCGCTTGAGCGGAGTCTAGGCAGGACAGAGGACCAAAAGTAATGATCTGATCGGCTCCTAACAGTTGTCCAAACATAATGGCGGCATACCCACCCATAGACTGCCCAATCATAATGACTTTGCTAGGGGCAATTTGAACAATTAGTTGTTTCAGGCTATCTACAACTTCGTTAACTGTGTGTCCTAGTCCTGGGATGCCGCGCTGATACCAACTGTTGGATAAGTCTCGCACCAAAATTCGGTTGATAGGTTTAGCAGCTAACTGAGCCAATTTTTTGGTTCTGCCGTAAAAATCAAACTGAGGAAGACCATCCCAAGAGACAAAACCAAACGAAATAATTAACGGTTCCCCGGCAAAGATCTCATCTACCAGGTATGAAGCATTGGTGCTCTCAACTATCTCATTCGTGAGAGGGCCATGATTCAGGACCAAATTAGACTGCTGAGCCAGAAAAGTTGCTTGCCCTGACGCTACCTGACTACTTTGAGCCGCTTTGCCTGTCGATGATATGTCTGTCGATGAAGTGATATGAGGGTTTTGATGTGAGTATGTGTTGGGGAAGATGAAATTGGTAAATGACAGCGAGATGCTAACGTCCAGCCCTTTGACTTGATGCCACCATCCCACTGGTACGAAAATTACTTCTCCAGGTTCTAATACTGTTTCAATAATCTGAACATCTTTAAAGAGTGGATACTTTTCGTAATCTATATTCTCCAAATCTACACGACTGAAGACACCAATATCGTTGTAAACCAAGGGAGTGGCAGCGGGTGAAATTAGCCGCCAGCGCTTGCGTCCATACACTTGAGCCATCATCAAGTTCATTGGGTCGTGGTGCAACGGAGTAACGGTGCCTGCTGGCCCAAACCAAAAGAAGACTGTGCCTTTTGTGCTTTCAGGGTTCAGTAGTTCCGGAAACATGATAAAGTCCTTGAACAGACCTTTGAGGTCTTCGCGCTCAAGGTTGCCATTGTTGGCAACCATGTAGTAGTCATTACTTTCTCCACCCTGAACCACCATATCTACATATTCGCTAAGCTTGATTGCCCGCTTATATTGATTAGTATTGATTTCGTAGCTGGGGTCTGAGCTGCGACCAAATTGGATTTGTACTTCTGCTTGACCGTAATTCGTCTTTAAAAAGTCAGGAGTCCACGAGGAAAGGGCAGGCCAGTCCGCCATCATGCCTGTCAAAATAACAGGTGTGTTGGTTGCGTAATATTTTTCTAAAAATTCTTCTCTAGAGATGCGATCGCGCCGTTCAATCGTACTAAAGTTAGGAGATAGCTGTGTGAGTTGGCGTTGAATCGTCAGAATAGACTCTAGTTTACGTAGACGTTGCAGTGTTTCACTTTCTGTTTGAAAGGTTTTTTCGGTTGCAATATAGCTGACTGCCTGAGTTGCTAGGGCTGCATCAATTCCTTCGCGGACCATTGTCTCAACTAAAACAGAGTCTGGAACTTGGCGAAGCTTGTTCTCAATGATCCATTGTTTCCAAGGCTCAGAGAGATTTAAGGCCGATGAATCTGCCTGACTTGCTACAGATGTCTGTGGGATCACCTTTTGTTGTTCTAGTTCCAAAATTTTGGCAGCAAGATTCATCCGCTCTTGTACAGAGAGCTGCTCACTGGACAACATTGCCTCCAATGTTTCTATTGCTCGCTCAACTAAATTGCCAAATTTTGGTGATTGAGCAATCGCTGTGCGATCAAGATTGAGTGCTAACTGCTTTTCTGTAAACATATTAAATGTTTGTAGTCAATCTTTAACTCTTGGAAATCAAGCTTAGTAAAGCTTTAGAGGTCAGGCAGATAAGTGTATTAACATAGATGCAGAGGAGTGTTTCAAGCTTCATCATACACGCTCTAAATTTTTATTCCATTTCCTCTAAAATGACTTGAGGCTTTTCATCACTCCCCATCAGGCAGCTAGATTCAAATCTATTTTTGCAAGGGGTGAATTGCGATCGCCAAACCATTGTCCTTGGCGCAACTCCTGATCTGTGGTCTCGAAAACCACATTGCTACTCAACTTTTACCCCAGATCAATCAGTTGCTTACTGCTTTACCAACGATTGAGTGTTGGCAATATTTCACTCAACATCTTCTGAAGCCTGAGCACCCTTGGGTGCTACATCAACTCCTCTACACCGAAACTTTTGCTGATTGGGATGAAAATCAGGGGCCGCCTCCTGCTTGGTCTCCTTCTCTTGAGCAAATTCAGTCTACAAATATTGCGGCTTTGATGCGAGATCAGGCGATCGCAACCTACCCGGAACTACATGCTTGGTCATGTCAGCATCGCGATGAGTTTTGGCAAGTCATGATACGACGGTTGGGAATTCGCTTTCAGCAGAACTATACACAGATTCTGGATTTATCCCAAGGAGTTGAATCACCTCAGTGGTTGGTCAATGCTCGATTCAATATCGTGAAAAGTTGTTTCCAAGCTCCTGATAGCGCTACAGCCATTGTCTTTCAGCCGGAGGGGGGTTCTCTGGATACCCTCACCTATGGCGAACTCCGTAGTTTGGTGAATCAGATTTCCAATGGTCTCGTAGAACTGGGTTTACGGTCCGGAGATGCGATCGCTGTTGTCTTACCGATGACAGTAGAAGCAGTTGCGATTTATTTAGGGATTGTTCAGGCGGGTTGTGTGGTGGTGTCGATTGCGGATAGCTTTGCTGCACCTGAAATCGCTATTCGCTTACAGGTCGCGCAAGCAAAAGCAGTATTCACGCAAGCCTTGATTCTGCGAGCTGGAAAGCAATTGTCTCTCTATACCAAAGTCATAGAGGCACAGTCTCCAAAAGCGATCGTTCTTGCTGCTTCTTCTAACACTCAATTGCGAGCGGGTGATTTGTCCTGGCAAAATTTCCTCAGTGATCGACAGCAATTTCAGCCTATACCTACGGTTCCATCAGCTCACACCAATATCTTGTTTTCTTCTGGGACCACTGGTGAACCCAAGGCCATTCCTTGGACACAGACCACGCCGATTAAATGTGCTGTAGATGGACATTTGCATCATGATATTCATGCTGGAGATGTGGTAGCTTGGCCGACCAATCTAGGTTGGATGATGGGGCCGTGGCTGATCTATGCCAGTTTGATTAATCAGGGGGCGACCGCCTTGTACTACGGCACCCCAACGACCAGAGAGTTCGGAAAATTCATTCAAGATGCCCACGTCACTATGCTGGGTGTGGTGCCTAGTTTAGTAACAGCATGGAAAAATACTAATTGTATGAGAGGGCTGGACTGGAGCACGATTAAAGCTTTTAGCTCTACAGGTGAGTGTTCCAATTCACAAGATATGTTGTTCCTCATGTCTTTGGCAGGCTACAAACCCATCATAGAATACTGCGGTGGGACCGAGATCGGTGGAGCATACATTACTGGAACTGTAGTACAACCTTGCGCTCCTGCTACTTTTACCACTCCTGCTCTCGGTCTTGATGTTGTCATTACGGACGCAGAAGGACAGCCAGCAGAGAGAGGAGAAGCATTCATCATTCCTCCGTCTATGGGGCTCTCGAATGAACTGCTGAATCGGGATCATCATCAAGTGTACTTTGCTGATATACCTTGTTTACCTATCGTGTGCCAGGCTATAGAAGCCAAGAGTCAAAGAGGCTCTTCTCATCCCTCACCCCTCATTTCTCTTCGTCGCCACGGCGATCGCTTAGAACGTTTACCCAATGGCTACTACCGAGCCCAGGGACGAGTAGATGATGCAATGAATTTGGGTGGAATTAAGGTGAGTTCCACAGAGATTGAGCAAGTGCTGAATGAAGTTGAGAATATTTGTGAGACAGCGGCGATCGCAATTGCTCCTCCGGGCGGTGGTCCTAGTCAGTTGATTATTTATGTAATAGTTGTCCCGAATAGCTTAAAAACCAAAGAGGAACTAAAAATCTCTCTGCAAAGGGCGATCGCTCAGAATCTCAATCCTCTCTTCAAAATTCGTGATGTGGTCATGTTGGATGTTTTGCCACGGACAGCTTCTAACAAGGTGATGCGACGGGTGCTGCGTGACCAATACCGTCTAACGCCTTTATGAGGGAGATTTAGGGAGCTAGCTGATTTTTCATACAGTGAGGTAACTATGACAATATTTGCAGAACGTATGAGTCACCTAGGCACTGAATCCGCTTTTGAGGTGCTTGCTAGAGCTAAAAAGTTGGAAGCTCAGGGCAAAAGTGTGATTCATCTGGAGATTGGTCAGCCCGATTTTCCCACCCCTGCCAATATCTGTGAAGCCGCCTGCCGAGCCATGCGCGAAGGATATACGGGCTATGGTCCTGCGGCTGGTCTATTAGAGTTTCGCAAAGTAATTGCTGAATATATTGCAGCGACCAGAGATGTGGAAGTTCATCCCGATGAAGTCGTCGTCACACCCGGAGCCAAACCGATTATCTTTTTCACCATTTTGACCCTGGTGAATCCGAGAGATGAGGTCATTTATCCCAATCCAGGTTTTCCGGTTTATGAGTCGGTGATCAGTTTTGTTGGCGCTAAAGCTGTGCCTTTACCGTTACGGGAAGAAGTAGATTTTCGCTTTCGGATTGAAGACTTAGTTAGCGCTATTTCCGATCGCACCAAACTCTTAATTATTAATTCTCCTCAAAACCCCACAGGCGGGCTGTTGGCCGTAGAAGATTTAGCTGCGATCGCAGAGCTAGCCAATAAACATGATTTCTATGTGCTCTCTGATGAGGTTTATTCCCGGATGGTCTATGGCGAGAAGCATCAAAGTATTTTAAGTTTGCCAGGGATGAAAGCGCGGACTATTTTGCTGGATGGTCACTCCAAAACCTATGCGATGACAGGCTGGCGCTTGGGGTATGGTGTGGCTCCTCAGGCCATCACGGAAAAGATGGTGCAACTGATGATTAATTCTAATTCTTGCACCTGTTCATTTACGCAAATCGCTGGAATGGAAGCATTGACTGGGCCACAGGATGCGGTGGAGCAAATGATGGCTGAATTCCAACAACGGCGAGATGTGATTGTTGAAGGACTCAATGCGATCGCCGGAATCCAATGCCGCAAACCTACAGGTGCATTCTATGTGTTTCCCAATGTCAAGCAACTGCCCCTCTCTTCTGATGCGCTGGCTGATTATCTTTTACAAGAAGCAGGTGTCGCCGTCCTTTCCGGGACTGCTTTCGGTGAGTATGGTGATGGGTATTTAAGACTTTCCTATGCTAATTCTCTAGAGAATATCCATGAGGCGTTAGAACGGATTCAAATAGCGGTAGGTAAGCTTAAGTAGGCGCAACGGAAGGGGGGTGGGGGTTAGGTTTCTTCTGTAAGACGTAAGGCAGCGATGTTTTGACAAGAGAAAGTGGTTCCCCCTACACATCGACGGTGAATTAATTCTATGATCTGTCCGGCTGAATTTTTGAAAGACCACTGACACAGGCAACCATCATCCTGAGGCGCTACTGATAAGGGTACAAAGCCTTTGCTCTGCCATACTTCGGCTGCTGCATTTATATCATTGGTACGCAGGGCAACATGATGAACGGTATTTAAGCCCCGCTCTTGCAAAAGGCGATCGAGCTGATCACTAGATGCATGGGGAGCGGCTAGGACCAGAATGCCGCCGGATGGCATTAGCACTGAGAGCAAATACATCGTTAGATCAGCCGGGAAAGCGGTGAAACCTGGGCAGAAGTCTTGTGGCCATATTCCTGGCCCTTCAATGGTTTTCGCTCCATACTGAATTAAGTTGTTGGCGTATTGGGTGAGATCCACGGAGCTGGAGAACAACATCACCAAGTGATCTATAACCACCCTTTCACCAAATAAGGTGGTTACAAATGCAGCATCTAGAAACTCAGGTTGTTTGCCTGCCTCTTTGTAGAAAAGTAGTCCATCAACTTCTACATAGGGTGGTTCATGGATGCTTTGAGGCTGGTTTGCAGTGCGATCGCGAGTAGAGTATGACATAACCAATTCGCCTAAATCACGCCATGTTTTTTGCCGACTCTTGCAAACGCATCAATACACTGGTTAAGATGGGTTTGGGTATGAGCGGCAGAGAGCTGAACTCGAATGCGGGCTTGACCTTGAGGCACTACAGGATAGCTAAACCCAACCACATAAATGCCTTCTTCCAGCAGATCGTGCGCCATATCCTTGGCTAACTTGGCTTCGTAGAGCATGATGGGCACAATGGGATGGGTACCCGGTTTAATGTCGAAGCCGCGATCGCTCATCTGTTGCCGAAAGTAGCGTGTATTCTCCATCAGGCGATCGCGTAGCTCACTGGTTTCGTTGAGCAAATCTAAGACTCGAATGCTGGTGTAGGTAATGGCAGGAGCCAAGGTATTAGAGAACAGATAAGGCCGCGATCGCTGCCGCAATAGATCCACTATCTGTTTATGAGCAGCGGTAAAACCGCCAGAAGCACCTCCTAAGGCTTTCCCTAGAGTACTGGTGATAATATCTACTCGTCCCGTTACGCCACAATGCTCGATCGAACCCCGCCCCTTGGTTCCCAAAACTCCGGTACCGTGGCTATCATCTACCATGACCAAGGCATCATATTTCTCCGCTAAGTCACAAATCTGTTCTAACTGGGCAATCTCTCCATCCATGCTAAAAACGCCATCTGTCGCAATCAGCCGAATTTTAGCGGTCTGAGCCTCTTGCAGAGCTTGTTCTAGTTCCTGCATATCACCGTGTGCATAGCGATACCGCTTAGCTTTGCACAGCCGAATGCCATCAATAATGCTGGCATGGTTTAGGGCATCGCTGATTATCGCAGACTCGGCATCAAGAATGGTCTCAAATAATCCTCCATTCGCATCAAAACAGGAGGTGTAGAGGATCGCATCCTCCGTGCCCAAGAATTCTGAAATCCGAGCCTCCAGCTCTTTATGAATCACCTGAGTACCACAGATAAAGCGCCCCGAGGAAAGGCCAAACCCGTACTTGGCAATTCCCACCTGCGCCGCTGCGACGACATCAGGATGATTAGCCAATCCCAAGTAATTATTGGCGCAAAAATTCAGTACTTCCCTGCCAGCTCGAACTGCAATTTCAGCTCCCTGTGGCGTTGCCAGCACTCGCTCTTCTTTACTTAAGCCCGATTGGTGGATCTCATCTAGGAGGGTTTGAAAAATAGCTTTGGAGGTAAACATGACCAAATTAAAACGAATTAAAACGAATTAAAAAGTGTTAATGAAAGTCAAAAGTCAGCTTCTCACGGCTGGCTTTTGGCTTGTGACTTCTATCCTTTGCGAGAGCTTTTCTAACATATCCACCACGATCGCCGATAAGTCATATTGATGCTTCCAACCCCAATCGGCTCTTGCACGTGAATCATCAATCACAGCAGGCCAAGAGTCTGCGATCGCTTGACGAAAATCCGGTGCGTAGTGGCAGGTAAAGTGAGGAAGATGTTTTTGAATTTCAGTAACCAATTCGGCAGCAGAGAAACTCACGGCAGTAATGTTGTAGCTGGAGCGGATTTTAATCGAGTTTGAATCAGCAGCCATTAAATCTAAAATGGCACGGATAGCATCTGGTACATACATCATGGGTAGCCGAGTTTCTGGACGCACAAAGCAGGTGTAAGTACCGTGCTTGAGCGCCGCTGCAAAGATTGCTACCGCAAAATCTGTGGTGCCGCCCCCTGGCGGAGTGCTGTAGCTAATGATGCCTGGCAAACGTAAACTCCGGACATCAACGCCAAAGCGGTGCGCGTAGTAATGGCAGAGCAATTCACCTGTAACCTTAGTGATACCGTAGATCGTAGAGGGATCTTCAACCGTAATTTGAGGGGTATCTAGTTTAGGGGTGTGAGGCCCAAAGACCGCGATCGAGCTAGGAAAAAAGACTTTTAACTGATATGTTTTTGCAGCTTCTAAAATGTTTCTCAAACCATTGACATTGACATCCCAGCAGCGATCTGGGTATTGTTCGCCTTTGGCTGAGAGTACTCCGGCAAGATGATAAATCGTTTGAATCTGCTCTTGTTCGATGATCGCCTGTAGCTGCTGATGGTTAGTAACATCTAGGGTTTTATATAAGTAGGAATTGGTTTCAGGATTGGGTGGCGATCGCCCACTTTCGACGACATGTCCTACCCCATAGATCTGACGCAGAACTGTCACTAAGTCACTTCCCAGTTGCCCTTGCGCTCCAGTTACTAAGATTCTGTTCATTCCTCATTACCCCTCGTAGCCAATATTCCATAGTGGTGAGGATAGGTTTAGCTAAG
The DNA here is from genome assembly GCF_014695845.1 of Trichocoleus sp. FACHB-591. Classification (NCBI taxonomy): domain Bacteria; kingdom Bacillati; phylum Cyanobacteriota; class Cyanophyceae; order Leptolyngbyales; family Trichocoleusaceae; genus Trichocoleus; species Trichocoleus sp. FACHB-591. Next base: position 6,759 of record NZ_JACJPA010000101.1, on the reverse strand, counting down.
ATATATGTTGAGAGGATAATCTATTTGCAAAACCCACCCCTACAGGTTCGGTCATTTCATGTAATGCCTGTAGTAATCGATTGACCTCATCCATCGTGTTGTAGTGCACCAAACCAATTCTCAGTAAACCACCGCTTGCAGTCAGCCCTAGCCGCTCTATTACGCCCAAGGCATAGAAGTGTCCGTGCCAGGTAAAGATACCGCGATCGCCCAGTTGAGTCGCGAGTTCCGCAGGGGTGTAGCCCTTGATGCGGAGACCGAAAGTGGGAGTGCGCTCAGATAAGCGGCTTAGCTCGGTGATGCCATAGATGGTTAAACCAGGGATCTCCAGCAATCCCCGCAGTAATGCTTGGCTCAGCTCGGCTTCATAGGTGTGAATCGCAGATGTAACGGCAGTTAGAGCCGCCCGACGGTTTTGCCCAGACGGATCAACTCGATGTCCCAGTTCAGTTAAGTAGCTTAGGGTAGCAAGCAGACCTGCCATGCCTTCATAGTTTTGCGTCCCTGTTTCCCAGCGAGACGGCACCTCATCGGGAGCAGGCAGGACTTTGTAAGGCTGGAGGCGTGCTAAATGTTCTCGCTTGCCATATAGAATCCCTAGGTGAGGTCCAAAGAATTTATAAGCTGAGCAGACGAGAAAATCACAGTCTAAGGCTTGCACATCGATTGCGCCGTGGGGGGCATAGTGAACGGCATCTACAAACACCCAAGCGCCGACTTGGTGAGCGAGTTGAGCAATTTTAGCAACCTTATTAATGGTGCCGACAGCATTGGAGGCATAGCCAATCGCCACTAACTTGGTGCGCTCATTTAGCGATCGCGTCAGCTCCTGCCAATTCAGGGTGCAATCCTCAGAATGTATATCTACTGTACGAACCACAACTCCCTGCTCCGCTAGAGCTTGCCAGGCACAAACGTTGGCATAGTGGTCGAGGGTGGTGACAATAATTTCATCTCCGGGTTGCAGTGCCCGACCAATGGCGCGACTGATGGTGTAGGTGAGAGTGGTCATGTTGGCACCGAACACAACTTCATCACTGCCACAGTTGAGAAAGTCAGCAACCGCATCACGAGCGGCGACAATTAGCGCATCTGTCCGCTGGCTCGTAACAAAAGCACCATGAGCGTTGGCATTGGAGGTAAGCAAGTAGTCGCTGATGGCATCCACCACCGCCTTTGGGACTTGAGTGCCACCGGGACCATCGCAAAAGATAGCAGGTTGACCGTTGATTTCTTGCGTCAAGGCTGGAAACTGGGAGCGAATCCAGTTGAGGTCAAGGGCGATCATAAACGTCTCCCCATTAATGTTGATTTGGGTGGAAGGCTTATTCTGGTGGAAAGAGTCCGGGGCAAGTGAAGACGAAGACATCTCTCTCGCCATCTTCAGGAGCGATCGCGCTCACGGAGGAGGTGAAATGAAAATACTGATCGTCTCTAAATACTAGAAACTCGCCTGGATTGAGCACTTTGGTAAAGGCTGGACTACCCTGCTTATCTATGTAGAGATGTGTTTCACCGCCCTCAATTTGCATGCGATTGACAGAAAAGATACCCACTAAATCAACCCCGTCTCGGTGAATCCCTTCTGGAGCCGGATTTCCCACCTGTTGAGAAGTAGCTGTGGTTCTAATTTGATGAACCGCAACTTCTTTATGAGGAGTGCAAAGTTGGCAAAACTGGAAAAATTCCCAAATGATTTTTTGAAAGTCTTCCAGCTCAGTTAATGCATCATCCAGCTCGGCATATTCTCTCGCCACATCGCCCAATAAGGGATTGTAAGCTTTCGATTGGAATAAACGTCGATGGGGTAATTTAACCAAGCGATCGCCTTCAATTTGAAAATGAGAGAGACGCCTAAAGCGGTAATTGCCCGTTAAATAAGGATCGGGTGGCAGGGTGTCAAAGAAGGGCTTGAGTCGGTCTACCTTTACAGCTGTCACCATTTCTAGGATGTAGCTGGCTAGGCAATCAAACTCCTTCGGCTTGGATAAGTTCAGCATGTCACTTAACTTCCTCGCTTAAATTTTTCAGCAGCGTCCAGTTCTGCTAGCTTGAATCAAGCCACAGGGGTCACTAAAAATATGAGTAATGTGGTGTTGAGTCCTACAATTTGCAGGAAATCAAAGAGAGAGTAGGGAGCAAAAAGAGAGGCCAGATGTTGGATGTTCTTGCGCTGTAGCGTCAGATAAGCTTGATAAGCTTAGCCCCTCTCAAATAGCTTGACTAAGACTTGGTTGAGTGATGCGCTCTAGACTTAGAAAAGCTATCAGTAAAGCTTTTTCCAATTCTTAAGAATAACGCCTCATATTGAATGGATGCTGATTTCATTGTAGTAATACTTTTTGAATGTTGTCGATCCCTAGCCCTACTTAGATGGTTTTTTACTCAATCTTCATAACTTCTTGGCTTTGCCTATTTTTGCCAACCTAGTTTTATTTAATCAAAGTTCATAATCAAACACTTCAATTCTGAGCAGCTCCGAGATTTTTTCTCTAATCAACCTCTGCCTGAGGTAAGAACTTCAGTTAAAAATTATTCTTGGCAAGCGATCGCGTAGATCATCAATTTTGGCGATCGCTTAGCTATCAAGTGCAATAACCCTATCTTCTGCACTAAACCTACTTGTTGAGCTGGATCACTGGCTTTTATAGACAGTAGCGCCACCTTAGCAAACACAGTAGACACTGACCTATTCTCTAGAAAGATAGAGGATGGTTAATCAGTATTTTTCTGTATACCTTAATACAGATCGGTTTAATTTGAAATCATGACATAGGGCAGACGTGAGCCTGTTAGTTAGTCTGTACTCTACTTATTACAGCCTTAGAAGCTAGGCAAAGATTGCCAAGTTTTTATTCAGGTGGGCTGACAAAACCTGGTGATCGTGGTTTAGCCTTCGTCACTGTCATATCAATCAACAATGTCTCTCTTCGAGCTGTCTTTGTTCTAAACGGCAAAAACAGGCGGGGGAACTTTTGATATTCTCTTGCAATTGAGTTTTACCAGCCGTAGACCTCATTCAATTCAATCTTTAGTATTAGACGGAATTAACTCAAATGGTCATTGACATCAATCAAGTACAGATGGGAACTCATGCTCAAGCTGTTAAACAAGGGCAACTTGTCATTATCGGGGGAGCTGAGGATAAGCAGGGAGATTGCAGTATTCTGCGCGAATTTGTTCGCCGCGCTGGCAGCCGTCAAGCCAAGATTGTTGTAATGACCGTTGCAACAGAATTACCCAAAGAAGTCGGAGACAACTACATTCAAGTATTTGAGCGTCTAGGTGTTGAACAGGTTCGTGTGGTAGATACAGACAGCCGCGAGGAGGCTGAAGCTCCTGAAGCCTTGGCTGCAATTCGCGAAGCCACTGGAGTCTTTTTTACGGGCGGGCAACAGGATCGGATCACTAAATATATCAAGGGCACAAAACTAGATCGGTTGCTACATCAACGCTATGCTCAAGGGTTGATTCTGGGGGGCACCAGTGCAGGGGCAAGCATGATGTCTGACGCCATGATTGTAGAAGGAGAAGCTGAAACTCACCCCCGAATTGAGATTGTAGAAACAGATGATGGCCTCAGTTTTATGCCAGAGGCTGTAATCGACCAACATTTTGCCCAGCGAGGCCGCCTTGGACGCTTGCTATCAGCCGTGGCTGAGCAACCCCACCTGTTAGGTATTGGAATTGATGAGAATACCGCAATCATCGTTAGTGGGGGGCAACTCTCAGTGATTGGTGCGGGCGCTGTTACTATTGTTGATTTACAAGACATGGTGTACTCAAACTTACATAATCTGCTCAAAGATGAGGGTCTAGCGCTTTGTGGTGTAAAGCTGCATATCCTCCCGGATGGATATAGCTTTGACATAAAATCGCGATCGCCCCTGGTTGAAGCCAATTCTCCCAAAGCAGCGTAAACCGTTAGCTGTATTCACTAAATTTAAGGGGCAGGCTGAGTGCGGTTCTGCCCTAAAAAACATCCAAAACTATCAATTGCTGGTTTTTATAAGGCTACGATGAATCGCTCCATTCACGCCTCTATTGAAGTCATTCAAGATGAAGCTCGCTGCTTAGTCGAGCGAAGAGTGATTAGCCGTCATCAACCTATTTATGTCTTATTTCGTTATTTTCCAGTTCGAGAATGGGTAGAAGTTGAGCAGGAGCTAGAAGCTAATGACTTTCTTCTGCGAGACCCAGTGGGTGATTTGATTGGTCATGCTCAATGGAGTAATGATTAAGTATTTGCTTATAACTTTTGCTTAGTTCCTAAGCAGGGGGAAAATATCCCTACAGGAATTACGGTTTTCTCACCTGCCGATCTAATTGTGGATGTCTAGAGTAAAAGAGTTAGTTGCAGTCATAACGCTTCGCAACTACCCACTCACTCTACACAAGGGCTCTTGAAGGGCTGTCGTTGACTATGATTAATACATTAGAAGTCTCTTCTCTAGAGCAAGCCATTCAAGACGCGATCGCTCAAGCCCGGACTGCTTGCGAGTCAACTGGTAATGCTTCTGCCAATTGTGCAGTTGCTTGGGACATTGTGGAAGAACTCCAAGCTGAGCGTGCTCACCGTCAAGTGAAATCCAGCAAAACTTCTTTAGAAGTCTACTGTGACCAGAACCCAGATGCGGCTGAGTGTCGGATATACGACGTTTAATCTACCGATAAACCATCTCTAACTTGGATGATGCGACGGGTTTGGGCAGCCACATCCGGTTCGTGAGTGACAATAACAATCGTGATGCCTTGCTCATTGAGATTTGTGGGCAAGGTCATTACTTCTTCTGAGGTTTGATGGTCTAATAGCCCCAGTTGGCTCATCAGATAGTACCAAAGCGCATGCCTTAAGTCACACAGATGCTTTGAAAGATACTTCTAAGATTTAACTCTGAATTTTACTAGGGTTTAAAAATTATAAGCCTCCCATAATAAAGGCTGGGAGGCGATTTTCTATAAAGTTTAATGCGCTTTGGGATATCGCTTTATTTGTGTTTATCTTATCCGAGCGATCGCCCGATCTCCTTCCCCCATAAGGGTGGATCCACCACTATTATTCTCATCCTGGAAACATAAGCTCTAAAACATATTCCCTTGTGCTTTTGAGTAGATAAATTGTGGCATTTAGGCGGTTATAAGGTAGAGGTCAATAACAAATACCTTGAAGGATGGAGCGTTGAGCTGATTCTTGAAAAATTGCAAATGTCATCATTTTTTGACTGGAATTTGGGTTTTTCCTTTTGTAGGCATCTTTGCTACATCATCAAGAGGTTATTAACGGTGAATTCACGCTTCCTGGGTATTGTCGCGCTTACTGCTCTGAGTGTTACAGCCTTCTCCTCAAATGCAAACGCCGGTCTTGCCGTGAATGGCCTTGCCTTTAACGGAACTCAGTTAAATGGCAGCAACCTGAATGGAGTAACGCTTAATGGGATTAGCGTTAATGGAGTGAGAATGAATGGGACCTCAGTAAATGGTAGCAATCTCAATGGGAGTAATCTGAACGGTAGCAACTTGAATGGCAGCGATTTGAATGGTAGCAATTTAAATGGCAGCAACCTCAATGGTGCTAACTTAAATGGGCGTAATGTAAATGGTCAAGAAAATCAGAACGCAGCAGTGGCGGCCTCTCCAGAAACAGGCATGGTCTTGTCGAGTCCTGAGTTCACGGAGATTCAAGTTGAAGAGGGCCGTTTGGTAGGCGTTAAGTAAACAAGGTTGCTATCTAAATCACCTAATCGGGATGGAACAATGTTTCACGGTTCCATCTCGGTGAAGAAGTGAGATTGTTGGGATTGCTTGAGAAGAAGGTACTGCATGCGTATTCAGCCAATGTTGCGATCGCTGTTGCTGGGTTTGGTGTTTTTGTTTGCTTGGAGCAGCATTGCGATCGCGAGACCTACCTTTCATCCTAGTGAAAAAGATAAGGTGCCTTTGACCAAAATAGAGCTTCAAACTACTGAAATTGTAGGGTTTGATGATCAAGGTCGTCAACAGAAGTTTCAAGTGCGAAATAGTGAAGTTGATCCACATGAGCCAGAGAAAAAAACATATCTCTACACTGTTTTTTATCAGGATAATCAGCGGAACTGGCAGAACCTCTGTGAACCAGATGCAAAAGGAGTGGCTAAAGCAGTGGTATTGCAGGGTTTTTGGGATAGCCGAGGCAACTATCGCCCCAATAAGAAATTAGTGACATTTAGCTGCACCAACGGAGCTTTAGCCAAGTGCATGCAGTTCGGCTACAAACCTTGGCAAAATGTCAAAGGGCGATCGCTACGAGATTATCATTCTGCTTGTGTGCGGATGGTACGAGCAGATTATTGTGGAGATGGTGTGGCCCATACCAAAGACGGCACTCCAATCAATCTCTACGATCGCCTAGGCATTCAAAAACCGGATGTTGTACCAGAAATGCGGTTTGAGGCCGCTTGGGGCGTAAATGGAGCGCATTGTATCAACCAGGTCAGGTGGCCAGAGGCGCTAGCCTACGTGAAGCGAGTTTGCCCTAGCCGATTGGCGATAAGAGGCAATCACTGCACCTCTGCAGAACGCGCCCAACGTCACTTTCCTGATGCTCTGTTATTCAACGATTCAGCACTAAACCTTATCGGAAATTAGGACTTAGAATTATACCGTGCACCTGGAATGAGGTCGGTAGATGAAAATGACATATGCGGAACTACGAACCAAACCGCAGACCTTGTGTAGTTTAACCGGGCTCACCCCCAAAGAGTTTGAGGCTTTGTTAGAGAG
>NZ_JACJPA010000100.1:0-19444 GCF_014695845.1 Trichocoleus sp. FACHB-591 | reverse complement strand
GCAAAGCTTGCAGGCTTTGACGTTGGTAGGGAGTCGGCATCCCATCGAGCAAGTGATAGATTAGTTCTTGGGCGTGGGCAAGAATGTCCATTGTTCTTGCGGTCTATTAGTTTCACGCCCTTTCTGCCACCTTTTAAGCCTTGGTGCAAGATCTGAGTCTCCTAACTTTGGAGCGATGACAGGGGTAGGCTGGCCTGTAAAATGAAGCAGTCGGCAGCTTGATAAAGCGTTACTTCTATGACTCTTAATACCCAGGTTGAACCAGAAATAGTGCAAACCCATGCAGCAGACGAGAGTCATTCGGAGTCAAATGCTGAAAAGATCCTATGTCCTCATTGCCTAAGAACCGCAACCAATGGTATCAAGTGTCAGGGAATCTGTGTATCGGATAGTGACTACTAGACCTCTTCAAAAACAAGACAAACGGGCAGGTCCAGCTGCTAAAGCCCTGATTTCAGACATACTGCACCCGTAAACGGACTAAACCACAGACACAACCAATCGTGGTCTCATACATCCGTGAACGCATCCGAAACTCTTCTTTGGCAAGCCGGAAAATTTGAATCACTCGAATCCCAGGTTCCACAAACACTCGCTTTTGACTCAGGTAGCGATTAAACTCCTTTTGCCCCTGGGTTAATTCTCTCTTTGGTGGCTTCTTATGTGGAGTGCTGGTATTGCAGCGACTGACATAGACTCTGTCGCCGATGAACGAGAGGTGGTTCGGCAATTTTTCTCAGTCAATAGGGTCTACAGGTGAAAACTACATCGGCTCTGGAGAAAGCGAGCCTGGGCAAACGTGCCGAGAGGTTCTGATAAAACGCTTGAAGAAACCAGACGAGTCTCTCGGCTTCGAAGGAGTGCCTCAGCCCCCTACCGCTGAAAGTGTTCTTTGAGAGAGGGGTGATACTGCCTTCGTAATAAACGTTTGGTCATAAGGATGCTTTTGAGCAAACGCTAGCATTTCATTCATTGACTCTGTGAAATCTGCAAACACTCGCTCTACCAACGTAAAAGCTTTTTCCCTCTGTGCCTCTGTCAGCTCTATGCTTTCAAGGAAAGAGCTCACGTCCTCTACTTCGGCTTGAATGTGACCCGTCTCCTTGGCGTAATGAGACTGACCGAAATAAGGATGATGCTGTTTGGTAATTTGCTGGAGTTCTTTTGCGACTTGTGCAATCTCAAATAAAGCTACATTTCCGGTTGCTTCGATCGATTCGATAATGGTCAATTTCATCAAGATATCATCTTCAAAAGCACACATGCCAAATAGGTTATAAGCCATAGAGCGTACTTTTTGTGTTTCTTTCCCCCAAAGAAACTTTAATGTGTCAATGAAGTTGATGGAGTAGTCGTATCCCATTAACTTCAAATCTTGCAAAAACCAAACCCAGTGATGCCCATCTTCGTAGGCGTGCTGGTTAATCATCTCTTGAAGTTTGTTAGTTGCAGGTTCTTTGTGAAGGACAAGGTGATTAAAGTCCTTAAAGCTCATTGCGAAAGGAGCAAAGCTTGGAGCCCAAGCGAGCCTTTGTCTTGGATCTATACTTTTGTCTTGCAAAAACGCCCTGAAAGGGGTTTGAGCAAACTCTTGCTTCTTTTTTTCGATCAGGGCCAGAACTTCTTTCATCTTGGTACCTCGTACTCAAATTATTTAATGGTCAATAACTCTTCATCTCTCGGGATGCCGAATCGAGGTCATCGCAATTTCTGAGAGTTTGAAGCAGATAGAAACAGGAGTTTGTCTTGATGTCATTTAGTTTGGCACTAGACACTTGACGATTTGTCCTAGTTCCATCGTGAGACTCCTGAGGTATTACCCTGCCAATGCTCGCATCAAGTTAATGACTGAGGCAGTGGGTTGCGGGATGCCTAGTAGCTTCACTTAAACTGCCCAAATTCTCCAGCGAATATCTATTAAAAGTTTAAATGGAGTGTATAAACTCCGAGAAAAAGCTCTAACGCTAGGACACCTCAAAAATTCCACATCTTATCTAGAAGATGCGGCAACGGCTGCTTGTAGCAAAAGGGCAATGACTAACTCTGTCCCATGACCGAGCGTTGAGTTAGCTGCCAATGTTCCGGGGTGTTTCTCCCGTACGATGGGACCCGCGATCGCCTCCTGAAATATTGCTGACCCTCTGCGATCTACTGTTAAACACAAACATAGTTCAGTGTTTTCTCAGAGGACTGGAAATCTAAATTTAAAGCTTTAGTGAAGCCTAAGGGAAAATACTAGGAATCTTTGACTCAATGGGTGAGGATGGCTCCGGATGCGCTGCTAGTTTACGAACAGGAGTAGTTTTTCCAAATTAGGGTGAACGCTCCTGTCATGCAGTGTCTCTCTGCTGTTTATCCGCTTAGAGCCATGATCAAAGCTATTCAGATGCAGCTCTCAATTGCCGTCGTCGGGTCAGCTTGTCTTGTCTTAGGAATGGGGCTTCCTGCGGTTGCGTTGAGTCCTAAACCAGTATTCGATGTCGATCGCTTCAGCACTAATCTTCCCACTGCGACAGGCGCAGATGAAGCTGACATCTACTATCCGGTTTCATCACCCAATGCCCCTGTCGATTCGCTGCCCGTGGTTCTACTACTACAGGGCGCGCTAGTGGATAAAGCAGATTACACAAACTTTGCGAGTCAGGTGGCTCAATATGGCCTTGCAGTGATTGTGTCAAACCATATCAGAACTGCGATCGATCCCGTGACGGGACAAGCTTTCACCGGCTTCTTTCCAGAGCAACAGCAGGTCCATGATGTCCTAGCCTATGCCACTGCCGCCAACACCAATTCGGCTTCTCCGCTCGCCAACCGACTGAACCCTAACAAACTTGGGTTGATTGGGCATTCTCTCGGTGGAGCTATTGGGCTGAGCGCCATTCAGGATATCTGCTTTCCTTTTCTCTGCACGGGTACGTTCTCCCGACCACCAGAACTGATGGCAGGGGTTTTTTATGGCTCAACTTTTAGAGATCCTCGCTTTGGCGGCATGATTCCCCCAATTGAGAATGACGGGATTCCTGTTGCTTTAATCGCGGGCGATCGCGATGGGGTTGTGGGTAATTTTGCTGCGGTTGAAGAGACTTACGAGCAGATTCAAGATCCACCTAAAGCATTAATCAGAGTACAAGGTGCCAACCATTATGGGATTACTAACGAAGACAGCCTGCGTGACCCAGTTCGACCGACCTTAGACCAAGACATGGCGACAGAAACAATCGCTCGTTGGAGTGGACTGTTCTTACGAGCCTCTCTGCTCAATGACTCTGGTGCACTGGATTATATCTATCACCGAGGAGACGGGATAGATGAAAACGTCAGTGTCACCAGTGAGGTAGCAACTGTTCCAGAGCCCACCTCGTTGGTCGGCATCTTAGCCTTTGGGGTTCTCGGAACTGCTTGGAAGCTGAAGTGTCGTCAATAACAGCATTAGCTCAAGCGGGCTCAGCAGGGTCAGTTCCGGCCAGATCTGGCTCATTACCTCGCGGCTCTAGAGCAGAAATTTCTCCAGCTAGTCTTGCCGCCCTAGAAAATAGCGGCAGTTGGTGTCCCAATAGAAAGCCCCTGGCAAAGATACCAAGGGCTTCTCATACGTGCCAGTTAAGGGCGACGGGGAATTTCTCAGTATTCCAGTTGAGGTCTGAGAGTCAGCGATCGCCTCTGTTCCAACACAAAGCCCCAGCTTATTTTTACTTTTCTTTATACGCTTGCAAAAGTGCTGCTGCTGCCTCATTCCGGGTACAGTAAAGCCCTCCACTCTTACCCAGCGATTTCCATCTCCAAGGAGTCTCAGCAGGACCGTCCTTGATGACGATGCCTTTACTTTTACCATCCAGGCACACTTCCCAACCATCAGGAGCACGTTTGTAGCTCCAAGGTCTCTCACTCTTTTTCTTCTTGACCATCTCCCTTACCCTCGTTGACGCACTGATCTAAAACTGCCTTCACCCGCTTGTACTGTGATAACCGCTTGCCAGCTCTTAGCGCTGATATCGATTAGCTGAATTTTGCTGCGAATAGCCCTCAATGAAGTTGTCCGGTAATGCAATCTCGCTAGGCAGCACCAATCAGGGTCGCCACCATTTTCGCAGAACCATCACACCCGGTAAACCTGCTCCGGGATGTGTCCCAGCTCCTACACAATAGAGATTCGAGCTGTCTTCGCTTTGGCTATAGGGACAGCAGCTCTATCGCCTGGTTAAACGTTCCTTTCCAGCTTTCTGTTGCCCCCTGAGCCCATAGATAGCCGATCTGTGAGCGATCGGCGCATGCTTCTGTGGCTGATTCCTCATTTTGGTTGAGGAAAAGCCAGCTTAAGCTTTGTACCGTTTAACTATTCTGTTCTTTGTCTGGCTATGACAACAGCTCTCATCACCGGAGCGTCTGCGGGTATCGGCTCTGCTTTTGCTCAGGAACTGGCGGCTCGTAAAACCGATTTGGTTCTAGTGGCTCGTTCTGAAACGAAGTTGCAGCAACTGGCACAGCAGTTGCAAGATCAGTATAGGATTCACGCCGATGTGATTGCTCAAGACTTGACTGCACCCTCAGCAGCAGCATCGGTCTTTGATGCCGTCAAGCAAAAGGGATTAAACATTGACCTGCTGATTAACAATGCCGGTTTCGGTCAGTATGGAGCCTTTGCAGAGCTAGATGGATCCCAGCAATTGCAGGCAATCCAGCTCAATGTTCTCGCGCTCGTCGATTTAACGCACCGGTTCCTACCCCAAATGCGTCAGCGCGGTCACGGCAACATCGTCAATATGGCGTCTACTGCGGCATTTCAACCGATCCCTCATTTCGCCATTTATGCCGCAACCAAAGCGTTTGTGCTCAGTTTTAGTGAAGCCCTCTGGGCAGAAAACCGTCGGTATGGGGTACGAGTCTTAGCAGTTTGTCCGGGGCCAACAGATACCGAGTTTTTCCAAGAAGCCAACTTTCCATCCCGATTGGCAAAGCGGGCCGCTCAAAACTACACGTCAAAAGAAGTTGTGGTACGAGAAACCCTGGCCGCTTTAGAGAAAGAGGAGCCGAATATTGTGCCGGGTGCTGTGAGCAATCAAATCCTGGCGAATTTATCTCGATTTCTACCGAGAGATACCGTGGTTAATTTAATTGAGCCCTATTTTAGAAAACGATAGCGATGAATATTCCCAATGGATTGGTGAACAAGGTTCTCGGCTACTTGCTGCGTCAAGCGGATGCAGGGGATACAGAAGCAGAAGAACTCTTGGACGAACTGAATGAGTTGAGCGAATCTGAGCCAGCAGACGAAGCATTGAACTTAAGTGAGTGATGAGCGATCGCCTGTTCGCTTTACAAAACAATTAGTCTGGCCCCAGCAGGAGAATCAAATCAATGGCAACTAAACCGACCTGGCAACCTCATACCGAGTCTGGCAAACTGAGTGCCAAAGACCGCAAAGAATTACCCGATAGCGCATTTGCGTTTCCCAAACAGCGAAAAGCACCCTTAACCGATGCCTCCCACGTTCAGAATGCCTTGGCTCGCTTTGACCAGGTTCAAGATGTCACTGACGCAGAGCGAGATTTAGCCTTTGCCAATATCCAACAAGCGGCTGAGCATTACGGGGTTCACATGGAAGAGAGAAGCTGGTATGACCTGGGCAAGAAACCACACACTAAGAATCCAGCACATTGAGGATAAAAAACGACGCAACTTCAAAAGCAGTCTTTTCCAATCGCCCGGCTATCCTCAGCGATAACTCATAACAGAAGCCACTTAGAACAGAATTAAGCACCATGTCCAGCGATCGCAACTTCGTCACTCTTGACCTTAAACCTTCCGACTCCACTCGCAAAGCTGAGCCGCGAGCCATCTTTTGTCAGCGTTGGACACAGAGACTAGCAACTTGTCTGCTGATTGTGTTTATTAGTCTTGGTATGGGGTTTTTGAACCACAACTCTGCTCAAGCCTCACCCCTTCGCCTAGGGAACTTGCCACCATTTGAGACAGGGCAAGACAAGGGTATTCTGCTGGCGCAAAATAGCGTAGGGGATAACTTTGTGACCGCAGCCTTAAATAAAGCAGAAGCCGCCGTGGTTCAGGTGAATGTGTCTCGCACCTTAGCCGGAACCAGAAATGTCCCGGGTTCCCTCAGACCTTTCTTGGGCGGAGGACAACCCATGCCATCGAATAGCCGTGTGTTGCGAGGTATTGGTTCTGGATTTGTAATTGATTCCAATGGGTTGCTCCTCACCAATGCTCATGTCGTCGATGAAGCCGATACCGTGACCGTATCTTTTCAGGATGGTCGCATTCTGTCAGGGCAGGTGCTGGGCAAAGATCCGGTCACAGACGTAGCCGTGATTCAGGTACAAGCCGAGAACCTACCGACCGTCACCCTGGGAGATTCTGATACCGTTCGGCAAGGGCAGTGGGCGATCGCGATTGGTAATCCGCTCGGTTTGCAGGAAACGGTAACTGTGGGTGTGATTAGCGGCACTGAACGCTCGAGTGCGGCGATTGGCATTCCAGATAAGCGGGTTGGCTTCATCCAAACAGATGCGGCGATTAATCCAGGCAACTCAGGGGGACCCCTCCTCAATGCAGCCGGAGATGTGATTGGCATTAACACAGCCATTCTTCAAGGCGCGCAAGGGCTGGGCTTTGCCATTCCGATCAACACAGCCCAACAAGTGGCCCAACAGCTGATTACAACAGGACAGGTTGAACACCCTTATATTGGAGTGCAGATGGCGACTCTCAACCCGCAAGTGAAGCAGTTTATCAATACCTCTCCCAATAGTGGCATGCAGGTTGAAACCGACCAGGGAATTTTGGTGGTTCAGGTGCAACCCAACTCACCTGCGGCGAGAGCAGGCGTGCGAATCGGGGATGTGTTTCAAACGGTTGCCGATCAATCGGTTACCGAAGCCAGTAAAGTGCAGCGACTCATCGAGAAAGCGGGGGTAGGGGGTAAGCTACCCGTACAATTGCAACGCCATGAGCGAACCGTGACATTGACAATCCAACCAGAGCAACTTCCCCCCGTGGAAACTCGCTAGCTTAGATCGTAGCTGCTCAATTGATATCCCTGCACAAGGCAGGCAGCATGAATTTGCTAATTTCTGGGGCGACTGTAGTTACAGGCTCTAAAGCTCAGGGGTTAACAAGAAGGCTAGAACAACGACTGGAGGTGAAAAGCAGCGTCTAGACCTTGCTGAAGATAGGGTTGCTTATTGCCACTGAGTTGTAGCCCCGACTCTAGCCAAAGAGTTGCTACATCCATGTCATCTAACCAGGCTTGGGCATACAAACCTATCCAAAAATTGCTATGTCTGCGACGCATTCTTTAGCTCGACAAATATAGCTGGCTAAGCCTTGAACACAAACTTCATGTCCAGCATTTTTTTAAGTAGGCTTGTGGTCAAGTAGCAAGCCTACTTTTTTACCTAGTAGCTCTATCCCTTGCTACACATCTGCTTCAAGCTTCCTGTTACCCCCTGAGGACGCATAAGCTTATTCTGCTACGTAGTTGAACAACAATCATTGAATTACAGCAGTTGCCGTTTGAATAAACCACACGACCGCCTATCAGAGTAAGACGCTATTTAGTGTTACACCTGTGGCTTACCGAGCTGAAAAGCGCTGTAACCCTCTTTTGTCAATTACATGAGAGAAAATTTGAGAAGCTCGCATTTCGTTGCTGGCATTACCAATTTTTAAGCTAGACAGAACGAACCAATGCAGGGTTCAATCATTCTCTGGTCAGAGTGATAGAAGAGGAGTAAGCAGCTAGCTGGGTAACTTGATGGTTGTGGTTCTGCTCGTCTGTGATCCTTGCTTCGTTTACCTGAAACTCCGCCAACTGTTTGCTAATTTGCTTACAAACGATTTCGCGGTAATCTAGAAAATGTTCTAATCGGGCACAGACTGCAATAAATTCGGTGAGGCGACTCCGTTTATACCGCCAGATACCAAAGAAATTCCGCCAGAACAACTTGCGAGTTTCGCTAATGACCCCCTGTCGCCAAAGAATTTTGAATAAGGCACGGATTTCAAGCCAGTGCATCTTTTGAGCAGTCGATTTATGTTTGGGTTCTGCCATCATAAGGTAGTGACGATAAGCTCGATCGAGAAACCGCGCAGGGTCATAAAGTTTCCAAAATGCCTGAATGTATTCCTGAGCAATTTCTTCAATGGGACGCGTGGGAACAAAATTCATTAAAGTAGTCTGATTGACATCACCCGACTGAAGCCGCAATCGTCCTTCCTTCTCCAATCGCTTCCATAAAGCAGTATCAGGAAGTGCTTGCAACATACTGAAAAAGGCGATCGGGATACTAGTTTGCTCGACAAATTGAGTAATGCGATCGCCAGCCCCAGCTTTTTCTCCATCAAAGCCGATAATGAATCCAGACATTACCATCAGCCCTGATTTAGTGATTGCAGTTACCGATTCATAGAGAGAACTGCGAGTATTTTGATGCTTTTGTGTGAGGGTTAAGCTGTCCTCATCGGGAGTTTCAATTCCAAGAAAAACGGCATAGAAATTACAGGCAACCATTAACTCCATGAGTTCTGGATCTTCAGCCAAATTAACAGATGCCTCAGTGAAGAATTTGAAGGGATAACCATGCTGTGCCATCCATTCTTTGAGTTCTTGTAAAAGGAGCTTGACGTTGCGCTTATTGCCAATAAAGTTATCATCGACCATAAAAACGCGGCCTCGCCAACCCAGCTTGTAAAGGGCTTCAAGTTCGACAATTAGTTGTGGCGGTGTTTTGGTACGTGGTTTACGTCCATAAAGTACAATGATGTCGCAGAATTCACACTGGAAGGGACAACCGCGCGAAAACTGAATTGCCATTGAGTCATAAGCACTCATCTCCAGTAGATCGAACCGAGGTACTGGGGTTTGACTAACGTCGGGTTTTTCTGTAGCACGAAATGTTCCTTCTAAGGCCCCTTTTTCTAGGGCTGCCACAAACATGGGAAGGGTAATTTCTCCCTCATCCAGCACTAAATAGTCTGCTCTCATTGCTTTCGCTTCCTGGGGTAAAGCGGTTGGGTAAGGACCACCGACCGCTACAGATTTACCGTGCTGTTTAGCTAGCTGAATTTGATGCCAGAAATCTTCCTTTTGAACAATCATGGCAGATATGATAACCAGGTCAGCCCAGTCCCACTCAGATTTAGAGACTAGACGAATATTACAATCTACCAGTTTAAACTCCCATGCCTGGGGTAAGATAGCTGCCACAGTAAGCAGTCCTAGAGGTGGCATCAGGGCTTTTTTTCCTATCAGCTCTAGTGATTTCTCAAATGACCAAAAACTTTTGGGGAACTGTGGGTAAACCAGCAGTACTCTCATAAAGACCTCTATTTGCTCAGGAAAGTAGGCGCAGTTAATGATGGAATCACGACCTAAGCGAGTCGTTCGGTGACACTTGTTTTACCAAGCAAAGGTATGATGAATCGTCGGCTTGATTGCTTAGAATTTCGTTTTAGCTCTCGCTTAATCTCGTTGATGTAGGGATGGAAATCAACCTGCATCGTATGTCGGGTTGAGTCTATATACTGTCGTTTCACCCGTTGCTGTTCAATCTTAATAGTCCGTTTCATCTCGTCCTGGCTTGGTAAGGTGACAGTTCCTTCAAGGATTCCAGCGACCCATTTTGACTGCCACTCAGCAATGGGCATGATTGCGCCGATCGGTTGAAATAGACCAATAAAGTAGAGATTGGGATAATCGGGATGGATGACTCGCTTGTAAAGGGGTAACTCGTTGTTCTGTGGATCGATAAAACTTTGGTCAAAAAAGGGAAAGACAATCTTGTAGCCCGTACCATAAATGATGATATCGATCGGTTCTTCTGTGCCATCTTCAAACCGAACCCGATCGCCAGCAAGTTCTCTTACATTTGGTTTGATTTTAACTCTGCCGTATCCCACTAAATTTAATAAATCTGAGGTAATTGTGGGGTGTTCACTCAAAAATTGGTGTTTGGGAGCTGGCACTCCGTATTTAGCCTGAGAACCCCATGTCAGAAATAGCAGAAATTGTCCATAAATCCGTCGCAACCATAGAGGCATCGCGAAAAAGAAAGGAGTCAAATAGCTATCCAAAGGACGACCCAGAATATATTTTGGTAAAATGTAAGCACTTCGCCTGGTTGACAGAAAAGTTTGTTTAGCACTGCGAGACGTTTCGCAGGCGATGTCGCAGGCGGAATTACCAATACCAACGACCAAGATATTTTTATCTGACATTCCATCTGGGGTTTTGTAATTGTGGGAATGCATGGTCATCCCTGAGAATTGACCAGGAAAGTCAGGGTATTTAGGACACCAATGATGCCCATTTGCCACAATTACGGCTCTATAGTGTTCTGTCCGTTCACCCGCATCGTTCCGGATAGTGACGCTGTAGGTTCCATCACTCAGGGGCGTAACCCGAACCACTTCGGTCCGAAAAGTAATTTTGTTACGGAGCCCAAAGTGATCAATGTATGACTCAAAATAGTCCAAGATCTGACTGTGTCGCGGATAGTCAGGATAATCATCTGGCATGGGAAAGTCTGAATATTCCATGTTCCGCTTAGAGGAGTTGATATGGAGAGACTTGTAAGCTGAAGACATGCCATTATCATTCAGATATCGCCAGTTCCCACCAATGCCTGACCCCTTCTCGAAGCAGTCGAAAGCAATACCTTTTTGATGCAGAGTCTTTGCAGCCGCGATTCCAGATGAACCCGCACCGATAATACAAACGCGCTCGGTTGCCATTGCTATTTGCTCCTGTGAGTTACAGTTTGTAGGACAAAAAATAGATTAAAAGTAGTCAAAGCGTAATGTTCGCTTGCTTAACCCAGCTTGTGAGAATTTGCTGATATTCCGTAAAGCGTTCTGCAAAAAACATATGTCCCATTCCGGATAGAACTTTGAGTTCTGCGTTGGGAATTTTTTCAGCAAGCAATTGAGTTTGGTTGTAAGCAATTACTGGATCGCGATCGCCCGCCATAATCAAAGTTGGAGCTTGAATGTGAGGTAGTAGCGAAGATATATCCATACTTGCGAAACTACGAAACAAATAAGCTAAATCATCAAGATTATGATGAATGACTCTGGGATAAACCACAGCAAGTGTGAGTTTTAAGTTGGGAGAGTGGAAGTAAGTGGAACGATCGCCTGCAAAAAATCCACTTACCCAGCTATAAAACATCGGATTCAGCATAGAGAATCTGCACACTAGCTTGAAAAAAGATACTCCTGGACGACCCATGCAACATAACTGTTGCAACACTCCCATCAAGCCCCGCCATTGTCCATTAGCAAATCCAGCAATACAAAGAATGCGGCTGACTAAGGAGGGGTAGTGGGCAGCAAGATTGAGAGCTGCAAAACCACCGACAGAGTACCCAACCAACATTACGGAGCGATCTCCGACCAGAGATTGAATTGCCTTTTGGAGAAGTGTGGCAAGTTTTTCACTGGTCAATTGTACGGTGTCAGCTCTAGGAAGCATGCGAGACGGATAATGGGCAGGTAAGTTGATGAAGTAACAGGGTGTTGCCTTCAGGGTATTTGGTAAATTAGGGAGCCAGAAGTCAGAAGTCAGTGTAATACCGTGTAAAAACACAACTGGGCTACCAGGTTGGTCTTCGTTAAGCATGAAGATAGATAACTCATGCTCATCAATAGTGATACTGTGTCGCAGCATACCACCGTCACTTTTGGAGAATAGTCAAAGTCTCAAATGTGGATCTGTTTAATATGCGCTTCCAGGCTTCCCCTATGGGAATTTGATTGTAGTCTGCTGGAAAGTGTTGCTGAAGCAACTGGCTCACTAAAGGATAGTAATCAGGATTCATTGATGGAAACAAATGGTGTTCTGAATGATACGATAAATTACTATGAATGAAATTGAATAAGGGATGTACTATCACTGAAGTAGTTGCAAGTACAGAATTATTATGGATAGCTATTGGATTAGGGAAATGGTGGGTTTTGACATAGATGAGGAGTACAGCAGACGAGATAAAAGGTGGTAAGATTCCCATGAAATAGTATTTGGTGAAATGGCCCTGCAAGCTAATAAAGAGAAGAACTTGAAGGGTAGCAATAAAGCCAATCTCTCCAATAACGGCGGCTCTCTCTTGCCAGGTGTAGGGCTTCTGATATGGAATGAAGTGAAGCGTATTTTTCTGCGTCCAGAAAACACCAATTACATTTCGCAAACCGTAGGTGACAAAGTGAGTCAGTGGAAGTGGGTTAACGAACCAGGGGAATCGTTCGAACTTTTGAGGATAGAAGATCATGCTATAAACTTTCCGCAACCAGGTTTGCTCGGAAGTTAACCA
The DNA here is from genome assembly GCF_014695845.1 of Trichocoleus sp. FACHB-591. Lineage (NCBI taxonomy): Bacteria > Bacillati > Cyanobacteriota > Cyanophyceae > Leptolyngbyales > Trichocoleusaceae > Trichocoleus > Trichocoleus sp. FACHB-591. Next base: position 7,121 of record NZ_JACJPA010000100.1, on the reverse strand, counting down.
GGGGCGATCGGAATCTTTGAGTGTACCCGCATGAGGGTGATGGGTATGGTTATGAACATGTACCCACACAGTACGTGGAATCAAATTAAATCCCCAGGTGACAACTTCTAAACAACTTCTCAATAATCCTGGCGGAAGTACAGAGCCGTGACTCAAATAGTGCCCAAAGAGAGCTAGCCCAGCAAGACTATGACCGTATAAGCAAGAAATTAGTAGGAGAAAGATCACATTAGAAGTCAAATGAGCTAGCAGAATACATATTAGTGCTAGAGACAGCCAGGTGAGGAAGTGAAAGATATGACTAGGTTTCTGCTGAAATGCTTCCTTTGGCAGTAAGGGACGGAGTGTCCGAATGTAATCGCCATCTGTACGTATCTTTGCAGGTGCAGCTGTTTCAGGTGAAGAGGTACCAAGCGTGCTAATCATTATCTTCCCTCTAGTAGAGTTGTTTTTTAGTTCCCCTGTCTCCTTGGGGATCGTATATACACATCTCAAGCCCGATGCATTTCGTCCTGTTGACTCTTATTAGGGGAACGCCTTTCTGAGCCCCCTAATCTAGGAGCTAATGAAGCAAGAAAGTCTTGAGCACGAATTAACTGATGGTATATGCAATGTCAGTCTCAAGAGAAGAGACAGGGGAATCAGGGTAATGTTTTACCAGGTATTAGACTAATAGATTAGGTAGTAGCTGTTGCATAGACAGGAGCTTCAGACTGTGGACTGAAGGTTGCTACCCGTTCCCAAATTAGATAACCGACTTGCTCAATTCCATAGACAACCATTGGGGGAGTGCTGAGCGTGAGGCGATCGCCAGCCAGTTCGACAAAGCGAACCTGATTGGTGCCAACCCAATTGGGAAAGAAACTGACATTGACGTGATGAACAACTTTGTGATCTTCCAGCTTATAGCTACCGCAGTAGGAAATAAATGAGTCTGCTGCTGCGATCTTTTCCTCAGGCGTGGCACCTGCAATATCCCCTGCCTGGAAGCGTAAGCGATCTGACTTCATGATTGCCACCGACATAAAGCCATTGTCAGTGTAGACCAGCTCACCTACGGGATTAGCACCTAAGGGTTGGAAAACGCGACCATCAGATGTCCGAGTTTCGCAGCTCAGCAGTCTCCAAGTACCAACGATTTGATTTGTCATGATGTTCTCTAAAAGATGAAGGGAAAGATAATGAAGATTACTTGTTACCCAATGCGCCGAAATGTGAGGCGCAATAACAGCAGATCACCCGTCAAAAATCCCAGTAGTGCCAGATAGAGGTAGCGTTCGTAGCGGATAAAAACAGCCTCTCCAGCGCAACGAATGACCTCAGCTCGATGTGCCCGCAGATTCTTTAGCCAGACTTCTAGCGTGCGCACATAATCTAGGCGATCGTTTCTCACCGTCACAATCTCAAAGATGCCTTCTGCTGCTTCTGCAATTTCAGCGAGGCGGGGCGAGTTCGATTCAGGAAAAATTTCTTCATTCGCAAACTTTGCCCCCGGTAACTTTTGGACTTCTTCTGGTTTCCGCTTTCCATAAGCGATCGTCTGCAACGACATCCAGCAACCCGGATTTAACCATTGGTGGCATCGTTGAAAAAATGTCTGGTAGACTTCAATCTTTTCTGAGCTAGACAGTTCTGGTTTGACAAAATGCTCAAACGCACCTACTGAGGTAATGGCATCAAATGGAGCGGTCGGGGCGTAATCTAACCAACTTTCTAACCGAACTTCGATATGAGGATGGTTGATTGCCTGCACCCAGTCTGCTTGGGCTTCACTTAGGGTTAGACCGATCGCTTGCTCAACGTTGTGGTCTGTTACTAGACGCTTGAGAATGCCACCCCAACCACAGCCAATGTCAAGAACGCGCTTTTGCCCCTTTGCTCTTGCTTGTTCAATGTGGTAGTCAATTTTTCGCAGTTGCGCCTGTTCTAAATCGGTGTTTTGCTCATTCTCAGCCCAAAGCGCGCATGAGTAAGCCATGCTGCGATCAAGCCAAAGTTGGTAGAACTCATTGCCAACATCGTAATGGTGTTGAATGGCAGCAGCAGAAGCTCCAGTGGGGACTGATAAATTAGAGGTTGCAGCGTTCATATTGTTTAATTCATGACTTTAGGTGGAATGGTTACTTGTGAACCACTGAAGAGAAATTAGCAGCAAGCCGTTGAGACAGCACCTTAATCGACGGCAGATCGTATAAGAGTGTTGGACTCAACTCACGCCCTGACAAAGCTTCTATGTGACAAATCAGACTGATTGCTGTGGCTGAATCTAGACCATATTGATCAAAAGCAGCTTGAGTATTAACTTGCTCAGGCTCAATTTCTAGCACTTGTGCAACGTAATCAATAATCCAGCCTTGAATGACTTCCGCTGTCGGCGATGTTTGAGAACCGTCGGTTGGATGGTTAGGAACTTGAGTGGAGTCAGAAATGCTCGTTTGCATGATGAACCTCAAAAAATCAGAAATCAGTATGACCAAATAACGAACTAGAACCTTAGGAAACAGATTCATCGGTCATTGTGTTTGCAGCCTTTTTCGCTTGAATCATCAGCTCTGTAGGAACGGTCACATCCCATACCAGTCCCATGATTTGCAATAGCCGAATAACCCAGTAACCCAGATCAATTTGCCACCAGTACAACCCAAACTTGGCTGAATGTTGAAAAGCGTGATGATTGTTATGCCAAGACTCCCCGGCCGTGGGCAGCGCTAACCAGAAATTGTTGACGCTGCGATCGCGAGTTTGAAAAGGATGCTGACCCCATAAGTGACAGACTGAGTTGATACACCAGGTCGTCTGTTGGGCAACATACAGGCGAATCACACCTCCTAACCAGAAACCGTGCCAAACTCCTAGCCAAGTTTGAGTCAAGATTCCGGTCACGACTGCTGGAAACAACAGCCCTAGAATGATCCAGAGATAGTACCAGCGGCTCACTTTTTGAATTGCTTGGTCTCGCAGCAGCTCCGGGGCATAGAAGACTGGGTTGGGATAGTCATACTCCCACTTCCAGGAAAGATGGGAATGCCACAAGCCAAGCCATCGATTGCCAGCAGTATGCGGAGAGTGAGTATCTTCTAGTTGGTCACTAAAGCCATGATGATGTCGATGATTGGCTACCCAGGATAATAGTGGACCTTGCGCACTCGTCGAACCGAGAATGACCAGCAAATTACGGATTAGGGGATGGGCATTAAAACTTCGGTGAGTAAAGAGCCGGTGATATCCAACTGTGATTCCTGTACTGGTCAGAAAACACATACCCAGAAACACAATTCCATCGATCGCCGTGAGTGATTTATTCCATAACACGACGATCGCAACCACAAATCCAACGAGCGGCAAAACATCACACATCAAGAAATGGCGCTTCTGCATTAGTTTGATGTAACGATTACTAATCAGATTCTTCTTGAAGGGTGGTTTATCAGAAGTCGAAGAAATGGTAGCTTCCATGTTTAGACTCCTTTCCCTGCTCCTAGTGGCTCTAGGCGATATGAACAATTCTGTGCGGGTACGATCTCCAGATTTTGAGCTAGAAATTGCTCACGGCAAGCAAATCGGCGAATTTTACCACTAGACGTTTTGGGAATACTTCCTGGTTTGACGAGCATGACAGTATGAACTTGTAACTCATGCTTTCGAACGACGGTTTGACGAATCTGACCCACGACCTCGTTGTAGTTAAGTTGACGGAGATAGCGGCGATTGACTTCTTGCACCACAATCAAGCGGAGCTCACCTTGGCGATCGACGGTAAAAACCGCTCCATTGCCTCCGTAGCAAGCTGGATGGTTTTGCCGCACGGTCAACTCGATATCCTGTGGATAGTAGTTGCGCCCACGAATGATGATGAGGTCTTTTAACCGTCCTGTGACATAGACTTCTCCGTTTTGCAAAAAACCTAAGTCACCGGTGCGTAAAAATGGACCTTCACCGCTATCAGCTACATAAGCATGGAAACTGGCGATCGTCGCCCCAAAATTGTTCCAGTAGCCTTGGGCAACACTGGGGCTCGATACCCAAATCTCACCCACCTCGTTCGGTAAACAGGGAATCAGCTTGTCAGGATCGACGACAATCACTTGTTGATCTGTTAAAGGTTGACCACAACTGACCAAAATTTGACTTCCGTTCTCCCCGATTTCGGCAGGAATGATCTGATTTTGCCTGAGGGCATTTTCCTGAACTGCTTGAAGCGTAGGGGCCTTTGTTTTATCGCCCCCTGAAACGATCAAAGTTGTCTCAGCCATGCCATAACAGGGATAGAACGCCTCAGATCGAAATCCACATGAGGCAAACAGAGCCGTAAACTTCTCGATTGTCTCTGCCCGCACAGGTTCCGCTCCGTTAAATGCTACTTTCCAGCTGCTTAAATCGAGGCTGGCACGCTGAGCTTCCGTCACCCGCTGAATACACAAGTCATAGGCAAAGCTGGGGCCACCGCTCGTCGTTGCTTTGTAATGAGAAATTGCCCGCAACCAATAAAATGGCTTATACAAAAAAGTAGTTGGAGCCATCAAAACGACTGGCATTCCGCTATATAGAGGCTGCAAGATACCTCCAACCAGACCCATATCATGATAGGGAGGCAGCCAGATGACTCCACAACTCCTAGAAGAATGCCCAAACGCTTGGTGGATGAGATATGAGTTATGCAATAAATTGCCCTGAGTGATCATTACCCCTTTAGGAGCTGCCGTTGAGCCAGAGGTATACTGCAAAAATGCTAATGTCTCTTTTTTTATCGATGGTCTCTGCCAATTTGACCGAGTCATCTTATCCAGTTGGTCAGTTGCAACCCATTGGAGAGCTTGCAGGTTAGGGAGTTGATGCAACTGTGGGTCTACGATCGCCAAGACCTGCTGATTGGTTAAGGCAAACTTGGGTTGGGCATCTGCCACAATTGTTTGCAGACGTTCCAAAGACTGATTTTGGCGGGGAGGATAGGCAGGCACTGCGATCGCGCCAGCATACAAACAGCCAAAAAAAGCAGCGATAAAGTCGAGACCAGGCGGATAAAGTAAAATCACTCGCTCTTGGTGCCCCCCCCGACTCTGTAACCAAGCGGCGATTGTTTGTGCTTGCTGGTGTAATTCTAAGTAAGTAAGGGTGGCATGTTCATTGCCTGACTCATTGAGGAAGCGGTAGCCAATTTGATTGGGATGGCAAGTTGCCCGCTCATATAGAACATCAACAAAGGTTGAAAGAGTAGAAAGCAAAGCAGGATTCATGAAACGAGAGTGACAACAGAGAGAGAATCATTTGCTTCAAAAGCTGAAGACGCTGGAGCATTCGTGGCGGACTTTGTCAGCACTGCTTCCATATCGGCACTGAGAACCGAATCAATATTCAATTCTGCCCGAATTTGGTCAATCGGCGTTTCCCAGTGTTCCTGCCAAGGGATACCAAACAAAGGTTTGGCTCGTCTACCCATAATCCAGCCACGCACCACTGCTGCCATTAATTCTTCGCACAACTCAATCTCGAAGAGTGCTGTTTTCAAGAAATTTTTGGCGAGTAAAGCAATCCAGAAGCGGGCAGGATAGAACTGCGCTAAGGAGAAGGTTTCAATCTGAAGTTCTCCGGCTTTTGTCGTATCACTACCTGTGACGATATGCCAGATGTCGTGGGTTTCAGAAATATAGTTGAACAGATAGACATAATCATTGGGTGCTGGTTCACGAACTGGGGGAGGGACCAGCCCATTTTGCTTCATATGCGCAGCATAGAGATGCCCCAAGGTGTTGGGGGGGAGTTGATATAGAGCATCAAGATCAACCTTTCCTAGATAGCGGCGTTCTACCAATGCCTGCTTTCCTTCTGAAGTGCAGGAAAGATACTCGATTAATAACTGCATACCCTGCTGATCCATCAAGACATCGGCATACTTGCCAATCTTGCTAAATGCTCCATAGGGAGCTTCAACAACTTGCATGAAGCGATAACCAATGATCAGAGTTTTGAGCTGATGCTTGAGGGAACTTATAAAGTTCATGATATTCATTTCCACGGAGAGTGAGGCACTTCAGAGTATGATTGAGTTTCAGCGCAGACTGAATGGAATGTTTTTCAAACTATAGAAAAACGGGGAGAACTTGCTATAAATACTCTCAAAAATTTGGACTTTTCAAGATTCTTGTATCAGAATGTCTTATCTAAGAGTGATATACTTCCTGCCAGCGGTTCCCCTCTCTGGGCTAACATCTTTCACCTAACTGGTGGATGTTAAAAAATATACTCGTTGCTTTATAAGGTAGATTAATTTTGCCCCTGATCAGGAAGTAGAGCATGCTCAACATTAATCGTGCGTTGAAGAAGGACCGGCTATTAAGAGCCTTGACTGGGCTGAATCGGAAAGCATTTGACCCGTTATGCGAGGTCTTCAGCACAGTCTATCAGGAGCAACTTGAGCGTACCCCTCAACCCAGCGTTGCATAATGGGAGTATGAATTAAGGGGAATAGTGATGCAATGTCCTGAATGCGGCTCCTCGCATACCCGTAAGAATAGTGATAAGAAAAGTAAGAAAAATCACATTTGTGTCAACTGCGGTCGCCAATTCACTGACCAGTATGACCCACCGCAAGGATATTCAGACGAGGTCAAACGTGAATGTCTCAAAATGTATGTCAACGGCATGGGGTTTGCGTGCTTCGCACACGCTAACGCGAACGAGCCATCGAACGGGTGAAAGGAGTGCATCACACAACGCTCATTTACTGGGTTAAACAAGTGGGTTCTCTGCTGCCTCAGGCGTATGAACCTGAAGTCACTCCTGAAGGTGGAGAACTCGTTGGCGTGGCTAGAATTAGAAACGTTTGTCGGGGCTAAAAAAACAAAATCTGGCTGTGGACGGCTGTAGACCACTTCAAAGCAGGTGTTTTAGGTTGGGTCATTGGAGACTATACATAGTGCTGAGACGTTTGAGCCTTTATGGAACTTGGTCATGCAATGGAATTGCTACTTTTATGTCACTGATGGCAATCGAGTGTATTCCCTGTTTATCTATTAGACGACACTGATATAGACGAGGTCGCGACAGCAGGTTGTCGGGTGCTGATGATGGAAGGAGTGCTTCTCTAGTTACAGATCACGACAGCCACAAGACTCGACGGCTCG
>NZ_JACJPA010000010.1:0-36255 GCF_014695845.1 Trichocoleus sp. FACHB-591 | reverse complement strand
CGACTCACCTACCGCTCTCAAAAAGCGAAGCAGAAGCTCCAAGCGGTTTAGTTGCAGATCCAGAGGGCAAGGAGTGACTTAATCAACATCCCTTTCTATTTCCGATAAGGTTTAATACAGAAATCACAGCGATTATAAATAGCGATTGTAAGCATTGATTTGTAGGGGCACCTTTTGTGGGTGCCTTAGTTTATTTTGAGAAGACTAATATCAAATATGTTGCTGACAAAGGAGAGTCTGGTAACGTTTTATAGTGGCGCGATCGCTTTGTTGACGTTTTTTAATCTGCTGAAATATTTATGTTGTCTACCGTTGCTCAGGTATATCCCGTTGTTTGGCAAGAAGGCCGAGTCTTGCTAATTGACCAAACCCGTTTGCCCAACGAATATATCGTTGTGGAAATTAGCCGCTATGAAGACATGGCAAGGGCAATTAAGACCATGATTGTGCGGGGGGCTCCGGCGATCGGGGTGGCAGCGGCCTACGGTGTGTACTTGGGGGCACGAGCGATTCAGACGAGCGATCGCGATCAATTTTTGGCTCAACTAGAAACAGTGGCTCAGGAGTTGCGGGAAACTCGCCCGACTGCGGTGAACTTGTTCTGGGCGATCGCGCGCATGCTGAAGACAGCACGGCAGACGATTGGGCCTGTGGAATATCTGAAGGAAACGCTGCTAGAAACAGCGAAGCAAATCAATGCAGATGATATCCAAACCTGTCAGGCGATCGGGGATTATGGGGTAAAGGCACTACCCACAAGCCCAGAAAAGCTGCGGATTTTGACTCACTGCAACGCGGGAGCTTTGGCAACTGCGGGCTATGGGACGGCTTTGGGTGTGGTGCGCTCGGCTTGGCGAGATGGACGATTAGAGCGAGTCTACGCGGATGAAACTCGGCCTCGGTTGCAAGGGGCGAAGCTAACAGCTTGGGAATGTGTTCAAGAAGGCATCCCAGTGACGCTGATTTCGGATGGGATGGCGGCACACTGCATGAAGCAGGGTCTCATTCATGCGGTTGTGGTTGGGGCCGATCGCATTGCAGCTAATGGAGATGCGGCGAATAAGATTGGGACTTATAGTGTGGCGATCGCAGCGAAAGCCCATAATATTCCTTTCTTTGTAGCTGCTCCCCTGTCCACCATTGATTTTTCTTTGTCGGATGGTAGTGGGATTCCTATTGAGGAACGCGATCCGGTTGAGATTTACCAAGTGGGTGACACTCGCATTTGTTCGCCAGGTGTGGAGTTCTACAATCCCGCGTTTGATGTGACTCCTGCGGAGTTGATTACGGCGATCGTGACTGAGTTTGGGGCATTTGCTCCAAGTGAGTTGAAGCCTCAGTTGCACGAAAAACAAGCAGTTTAACTACTTAAGGAACCAAGCCCTTGGGGGCACTCGCCCCCAAACCCCCGCTGAGGGACGGTTGCGTCCCCCAGACCCCCTCCAAAAGTTTGCCTTTAGCCGCCGTTTTCAAAGCCTTCTCCGCATCGGGGAGGGTTTGGGAGGGGTGACTTTGATCAATTTAGAACATTTCAGTCTTAAGAAGGGTGCTGTTCTCTGCTCAGGTGTTGCAATGGTTGGCAGTTGTTGACATGGGAGATCACGAATGCAAACTCGACAACTGGGTAGTCAAGGTTTGACGGTTTCTGCGATTGGCTTGGGCTGCATGGGCATGTCTGAGTTCTATGGTGCGGGGGATGAGGCAGAGTCGATCGCGACGATTCACCGGGCTTTAGAACTGGGGGTGACGTTTTTAGATACAGCGGATATGTATGGGCCGTTTACCAATGAGAAGTTGGTGGGACAAGCGATCGCGGACCGTCGAGATCAGGTAATTTTAGCGACTAAGTTTGGTAATGAACGCAGTCAGGATGGAAAATTCCTTGGCGTGAATGGCAAGCCAGAATATGTGCGGCAGTGCTGTGATGCTTCTCTGCAAAGGCTCGGCGTTGATTATATCGATCTCTACTACCAGCACCGGGTAGACCCAACTATACCCATTGAAGAAACGATTGGGGCGATGGCAGAGTTGGTGCAGCAAGGCAAGGTGCGCTATTTAGGCATGTCAGAGGCGGCTCCTGCCACGATTCGGCGGGCGCAAGCGGTGTATCCGATCAGTGCGTTGCAGACGGAGTATTCGCTCTGGAGTCGTGACCCAGAAGACGAGATTCTACCAACGGTGCGAGAGTTAGGAATTGGGTTTGTGGCCTACAGCCCGCTCGGTCGCGGTTTTCTTTCAGGACAGATCAAGAGTCTAGATGACTTGGCCCCAGACGACTATCGACGATATTCGCCCCGCCTCCAAGGAGAAAACTTCAATAAAAACCTGCAACTGGTGGAGCGAGTACAACAGATTGCGGCAGAGAAACAGATGACGCCCTGTCAGTTGGCTTTGGCTTGGTTACTGGCTCAAGGTCAGGATATTGTGCCGATCCCTGGAACCAAGCGGCGGCAATATTTGGAGGAAAATGTGGCAGCGGTGGATGTCACGTTAACAGCAGAGGAGTTGGCCCGGATTGATGAGGTGGCCCCAAAAGGGTTTGCCGTGGGCGATCGCTATCCGGATATGAGTACAGTCAATCGCTAGCTCGAATCGCTGAAGCTAGCGCAAGACCCAAGCCAAAAACCGCTCGACATAATAGAGAGTTACCTGGCTCCCCAGCCCTTGAAAGACTTCATCAAAGCTGTGCTCGGCCCAAGGAAGCTCTAGCAGGGCTACGGGGCTACCCACAGACCGCAATCGTTGGTACATGCCCTGGGCAAATTTGACTTCCACCAGATGATCGCGCCGACCATGGACAAGTAATGTGGGAGGCAAAGGTCGAGTGACATAAGTTGCGGGGGAAGCCTGTCGATACAGGGCTGGTTTCTCAGTTGGGGTGCCGCCCAAGAAAGCTCTTAAAACTGCCCGGACATCGATCGGGTCAGGTTCAGGCGGATCGGTGTAACCTGCCGTCAAGTTGAAAGGGCCGTAGTAGCTGACCACCGCTCGAATCGGCAGAGCGTCGGGTTGATAGGCTGCTAGCATCGCCAAGTGCCCACCCGCAGAGCGACCCAGCAAGGCTATGCGATCGCCATCTGCTTCATATTCAGTGGCATGTTCGCGCACAAAAGCTAAAGCGGTGCGGACATCCTCTAGTTGCGCTGGGAACTGATGCTGAGGTGCATGGCGGTAGTCGATCGCGAATACGGTGTAACCTCTGGCAGCCATGTAACGGCTGAAAACAGCATTTGCTAATGGGCTTCCTCCTCGCCAAGCCCCACCGTAAATTACCACTAAGGCTGGATAGCGACCTACCTGGGGCGGTCGGTAAACATCCATGCTGAGCTGTACGCCGTCCGGTTTGGCGAAAGGGATGTTGGGGGCATAGCGCACCGGACTAGCTGGAATTCCAGTAAAAACCTGCTGCAAAACAAAAGGTTGCGATCGCGGTCTCTCTGTATCTCCCTTGGTATTTTGGGCGGCTTGGCGATCTAATTGCTGGCTCACCTGCTCATAGCTCGCCCCAAAATTTGCTTGCAGCTCATCATTGTTTCGTTGCGATGCAAGGGGTAGCTGCAATAGGGGTAGCATACTCAGCCCCAATCCCACCAAGCCCAGCAACACAGCTAAGCGTTGGAGCCAACTCCGCCGCATCCCTAGAGATGCCAGCAGGCAAGCGATCGCATTAAACCCGATCAACCAAGGACTCAGCTCTGGCGTCGCTACTCCTAAAGGTAGCAGAGCTAGGGTTGGCGCAGGTACGACAATCCAAGCGCTCAGAAACAAGGTGACGCTACTGAGGAATAAGGCCAAACAAGCGTAAAGAGTTCGTAAAACGGACGGCATCCAAAATTACCTGTTTTGTCAGGGGAACATCATACTTAAGGCAGAATATTTCGACTTTGCTTCAAACTTTCTCTATTTCGTGCCAATCTCTATCTAAAGGAATAGGTTGCACTAAATTCGCTTTCGTTTATAAGGAAAGTACGTAAAAACCATATGACTGATAACAATACTTAAACAATACTTAAACACTAAATCTTGAGGGAAACTACATGCGTTCTGCCATGCTTGCTTTTTTTGGCGCAGGGCTTGGAGTGGTGGTTGGGGCGGTTGCAGGTCAGGCTCAAACCACTAACTCACCAGCGGTACTGCCCGGTAGTGTGACATTGTCCAGTCAATCTCTTCAAGGCGTACAAACTCGCAGCCTGAATGACTTTAAAGCGCCTAAGTCTCAAGTGAATCTGGAGTTGCGTGGCAATTCCAATTCTGTACGTCCCGCTGCACCAGGTTTCAAAGTGCAAGATCGAACGGTGGTGATTGTAGAGCGATCGCGTCCCTCAGAAAAAAACTCAACGGTGTTCTTGGATGACGTTGGTAGCGATCGTGAGCAACGGTTTAAGGTGCAGTATCAGTTAACGGAGCAGTAGTTGCAATTTTTCCTATTCTTCCTAGCAGTGGTTTTTTGCTGGAGCTACAAGCGATCGCCTGATTAATAGAGATTGTGCGATCGCTTCTTCTAGTTGTTTTCAGCATCAGAAATCTATTGACTTTGCTGTGCTAAAAACTTCTGATTGGATCGTTTCACTTTAGCTATCCAGCGACGGTAGGACGACAAGATCTCCGCGTAGGGAACCGTAGTGTCAGACAACAGCTCAAACAGGGAAGTTGGAAAATGCTGCGGTAATAGTTGATGCAGCACCTTGCCCAATTTCTGTCTCACTATGAGTTCCAGAAATAAGGATTTAGATAGCGGAAATGGACTATCAGACAGTTCTACCAAAGCATGAGCATCGGGTTGGCGTCGTGTACTAAACTCTGGTAACACTAAGTTTAAGTCGTCAGAATATTCATCTAATAGACGATCCAATACTTCTACATCCTCGAAAGCAGCATTGCCTCCCTGACCCAAGGAGGGGGAAACGGCGTGAGCGGCATCGCCAATCAGTAACACGCTGTTGCCATAGTGATAATGACTGCAACGGATGGTCAGCACCTGGGAAACAGGACGATTGAGCAATGCTTCCGCTTCGGCATCAGTAATGAGTGGGCTTAAATCAGGGAAATTCTGATGGAAAAACTCTAAAACTTGAGTAGTAGTGTTCAGCTTCACAAACGAATTGTTGTTGCGAGAAAAAGTAATGACGCCACTGGCGATCGCCTCGCTGGTAGGAACCGCTAGAACTGTGGTGCCATCCTCCAATCGCCAACTATGGATATGTTCTGGTTTGAGATCTAGTCCTGCTGGCTCATTTCGTCGTAATGAAAAAAGAGTTTTGTAGTCGGTAGGTACATACTGGGCCTCAAGCGTAAATCCCTCCGTGGACAAAAAGTGATTTCTGATTACAGAGTGCGCTCCATCAGCCCCAATCAGCAGGTCATAATCAGCCGTCAACTCCTCTGCCACGCTGTTTTCAGTAATTCTTTCAAAGGTAATGCTTTGCCGCTCAAAATCTGCGGCAATACATTTACAGTTGAAGTGGAGAGTGAGGCGATCGCTCTGGTCTATTTCGGTGAGCTTTTCTAATAAGGTGATGACTAATTGGGTGCGATCGAGGGCAAAGAGTGGCTTCTGGCGAGATAACGTTCGCATTTTCCCTTTTCTACCATGCACCACTGTTCCCCAAATTGCGGTCCCTTGAGCTTTGACGCTCTCTTCCAACCCTGGAACCTGCCTTAAAGCATGGAGGCCTCTGGCGTTGAGGGTCAGGGGGTAGGTGCGAGCTTTTTCAAAGGAGACGCTGCGGGGGTCAGGACGGCGATCGTAAATTTCAATCTGATAAGCTTCCTGCCGCCGCAACAGATAATGAGCCAACAGAATCCCGCTCGGCCCAGCCCCCACAATTACAACTCTCTTCGCCATTGCTCCACCTCAAATTCGCGCTGATAGAACACTTATAGAATTAGATGCTACAGCCAATCTGCTAGTGGTAGGCTGCTAACGGTTGAGTTGCAGGTCTTATGTCTGTTTTTGCTGAGATACAAAATGCCAACGCCTTGATTGTGGGTGCAAATGGAGGCATTGGTTTAGGGTTTGTGCAGAAGTTGTTGCAGGACGATCGCGTCACCAAAATCTATGCGACTTATCGTCAACCCGAATCTGCAAGTGAGCTATTGGCGCTAGAACGCGAGCAGCCTGAGCGGTTAGTTTGTCTCCCGCTAGACATTACAGACGAAGCTCAAATTGCTGAATGCAGCGATCGCATTAAAGGCCAAGTAGACAAACTACATTTGGTGATCAACTGTGTTGGCATTTTACACGAGGAAGATTTGCAGCCAGAAAAGAGCTTGCGCCAAATTAATCCCGATCATTTAATGCGCTACTTTCAGATCAACAGCATTGGAGCGGTGCTTCTGGCTAAGCATCTATCGCCTTTGTTCGCCCATAGCGAGAGAAATGTCTTTGCCATGATCTCCGCCAAAATTGGCAGCATTGGGGATAACCAATTGGGTGGTTGGTATGGCTATCGGGCCTCTAAAGCGGCGTTGAATATGTTGATGCGGACTGTCGCGATCGAATATAAGCGCAAAAGCCCTAATACGATTGTAGTGACGCTGCATCCTGGCACCACTGATACTCGCCTCTCCAAACCATTTCAGCGGAATGTGTCGCCCGAGAAACTGTTTCCAGTAGAGCGCACTGTTGCTCAGTTGTTAGCTGTGATTGAAAATCTACAGCCTAAAGACAGCGGCGAGTTTTTCTCCTGGGATGGTAGCCGCTTGCCTTGGTAAAAGCTTGGCAAAACTAGGCTTGGCGTATTCAGCATTACAACCAGGTTTTACGAGTTAACAATTCTCCGGATAGAATCTTGTCTCTGCCTGTAGTGGAAGTTAGGGCTAGCGATCGCCAGTACGCTGCATAGCAGTAGCTGCTAACAAAGGTTTCACTATGCAAACGAACACCTCTAACTTGCTTCAGCGCCTTGACGGTGCCGAACGACTTTTTGCCATGATTCTTGGTGTAGTCTTTTTAGCCGTTGGCATTGCTGGATTTATCCCTGGCTTGATTGCTATGCCTGCGGTGGCAGGAGATGCACCGCTCTATGTTCCCGATTTGTCTTTCCCGGATGGGTATGGCAACGTCTTCGGCTTATTTCCTACCAATTTCTTGCATAACGCGGTTCATATTGCGGTCGGTGTTTTAGGTTTGGCTGCTGCCACCAGTTTCTCTGGATCATTGGTGTTTAACCAAGGGTTTGCGATCGCTTATATCCTGATTGCCATCATGGGCTTGCTGCCAGCGACTAATACCACTTTTGGCCTCATGCCTATCTTTGGTAACAACGTTTGGTTCAATGCTCTGACTGGATTGGCCGCTGCTTATTTTGGTTTCATTAAGCCCCTCAAAGTTCAAGAGCAGATTACTTCTGCACCTAAAGCGTAGGTATGAGATAAGCGCGAAGTAAATACAAGATAGTTGATAGGTGCGATCGCTATCTTGTAGAGTTTTCAGCATAAAGCTTTTGATTTTATTTCAGTTGAGTTAATCAACTCTTCTTTTTAACTTTTCTCTCCCTCCGCTCTCCCCCGACAATAAGTTTGTGGGAGAGATTTTCTATGCTTCATCGAAAGAGGGAATTAGGGCGATTTAAGGCAATAAATTCTCTGGCAAATTTGTCTTTGCAGCGTAGGCTACATCTCTGGATTGATGAGTTGCCTCAGCGGAATCATAACAATGTAGGGGCTATTAACAATTCTGCAAGCGTTGCGCTGTAGCCAACTTTGCAGATAAAGAAAGTGATGGAAGAAAGTATGACTGATAATCAACAAAAACGTGCCCTAGGAGCTTTTTCTACTCGTTCAGCGGTCGAAACTGCGCTCCATGAGTTGCAAGCTACTGGTTTTCCGATGAATCAAGTGTCTGTGATTGCTAAGAACGCAGACGAAAGCCAAGAAGTGAGTGGCGCTCATATGCAAAGTCAGGTTGGCGATCAAGAAGTCGGAGCAGGAAACGCCACTGCTTCTAACTTGGCCTATGGGGGTGCTGCCGCTACAGTGTTATTGGGTCTGACCAGCCTCAGCATCCCTGGAGTTGGTGCCGTATTGGCTGCGGGTACCTTAGCGGCTTCTCTGGTGGCTAGCGTCGCAGGTGCTGGGATTAATGCCGCTTCAGCAAATAGCGTAGTGCAAGCGATGGCTGCGTCAGGAATTGCTAAAGAGCAAGCTGAGATCTACAGCGATCGCTTGTTGCGAGGTGATTATGTGGTGCTAATCGAAGGGAGTGATGCCGAGATTCAGCAGGCAGCAGATGTCCTCAGTCAGAAGAGTATTCAAGATTGGGGCATCTACGCAGCAGCAAATGCTTGAGTTATGCTTTGGGTGTTCCTAAGCTAATCGCACACGAGGCTCAGTAATCGTGACATCAGATTCAGCTAAGTTTGGCGAACAAACCCTCAATAAGATGGCGACTATGGCGATCGCTAGCATGATTAAGGATGCCGAAGAAGTGGATGTCCAGATCAAAACCGATGTGAGCAAACTGGCTCAAGGGCAAGTTGATTCGATCGCCATTAAGATCCAGGGTTTATTGATGCAGTCTAGCTTACGTCTGGAGGAATTTTACCTCCAGATCAATCGAGTGGCAGTTAAGCCTTTCAGTGCAATGTTCGGCAAAATTAAGCTGATGCATCCGGCTGATGGCACGATTCGCGTAGTCGTTAACGAAGCTAGTCTCACCCAAGCTCTGAATTCTGCCTCGGTGCGGAAGAAGCTGCCATCGCTGCCCCAGCTGACTAAAACTCAGGCGGGAGATCACTCAATTCAGCAAGTGAAATGTTATTTGCTGAGTGATGGCCATCTGGCCTTTAACGTGGGCTTGAATACACCAGATCCATCACTGCCGTCTATGTCTTTTACAGCGACACCCGAGATTGGCAACGATGGGCAAGGGATTGTGCTGCAAAATCTATCACCTGTGGATCATCCAGGCTCTTTGGCTGAAATCACGACGGCTTTAGTGGCTCAAATTAGTGACCTCCTCAGTTTGCCTGAGTTTAAGCATCAGGGTATGTCTGTGCAAATTCAGCAACTGGAGGTGGTCACTGGCAAGTTAAGCTGGGAAGCGATCGCTTCCATCGATCAATTTCAGTCTACATAAGATTTGCCTCCCTCTATCCTTAGATTAAAGCTTTATCTTGTAACCTCCTTCTAATCCGCCTGCATCCCTGCTATGACTCACTTTGGTATTATTTGTCCGCCCTATCCGGGGCACTTGAACCCCCAAGCAGCCCTGGGTCGAGAGCTACAAAGCCGGGGGCATCGAGTGACATTGCTGCAAATCCCGGATGTTGCTCTCAAAGTTCGCTCCGAAGGGCTAGAGTTTTATCCGCTTGGAGAATCTACTTATCAACCTGGATCGTTAGCCAAAACGTTTCAGCAGTTGGGTCAGTTGAGTGAAATGGAGGCGCTTAACTACTCTGTGGATTTTTGCCAACAGGTGACGGAGATTATTTGTCGGGATGCGCCAGGGGCGATCGCTGAATTAGGCATTGAGGCTTTGCTAATCGACCAGTTAGAACCAGCCGGAGAAACGGTAGCAGAAGGCTTGCATCTCCCTTTTGTGACTGTTTCCTGTGGTCAAGCAATTCATCGACGAGCAGATGTACCTCCTTTTTTTACGCCTTGGCGCTACCGAAAAGCTTTGTGGGCCAAGCTTCGTAATCAAGTCGCCTACTACATGCTAGACCGCAACTGCCAACCAATTCTCGATACCATCAACCACTACCGCCAGCAGTGGAATTTGCCACCTTATCAGGGCTTATATTCCACCTCAACTCGCTTGGCTCATGTTAGCCAACAGCCTGCGGCCTTTGATTTCCCTTGCCCCAATTTACCCATAGACTTCCACTACACTGGACCTTTTCGGAATCCGTCTCCCTGTGGCGTTGATTTTCCGTTTGAGCAGTTGACGGGACAACCACTAATTTACGCCTCCTTAGGCAGCATTCAGAACACCAAAGCTGCCCTGTTTCGGGCGATCGCGGCGGCTTGTGAAGGCTTAGATGTGCAACTCTTAATTGCCCATGGCGGCGGCATCAGCGCAGAAGATATCCAGAGTTTCCCTGGTTCTCCTTTGGTGATGGAGTATGTGCCACAAGTAGAAGTGTTGGCCAGAGCTAGCTTAACGATTACTCATGGTGGTCTCAACACAGTTCTTGATTCTCTCACTCATGGTGTGCCTTTGGTGGCGATTCCCATCACTTTCGAGCAACCCGGAACAGGAGCGAGAATCCGCGAAACAGGGGTTGGAGAAGTATTGCCGTTGAAGCGTTTGAGGGTAAAACGTCTAAGAAAAGCCATCCAACGGGTTCTCACCAAAGAGTCCTATGCCCAGAATGCTGCTAGAGTTCAACAGTCTATCCGTGACTCAGGAGGCGTGCACAGAGCGGCTGAGATTATCGAGCACGCTGTGAAGTCTCAGGTGCGAGATTTATCTGAAGTGGCATCTCGTGTAGCGATGAATGTTCTCCCCAGTGCCCAAGCAACGTTGTCAGAAAAGTAGATTGCTGTGGTTATGGATAGAGAGTTTTGGAGGAGACTAAAAGAAAATGCTGGCAACCGATTGAACGTTTACCAGCATTCTACCTACAGCTCCAAAATTTCTTCACTCTACAGAAAACACAGAAAACAGAGACTAGCCATGATGTTGTTTAAACAAAGCGGCCATTTGACTGCTTCCGTCTAATGCCAATCACTGCGGGCTTGGGTGGGCCTTCAGAATTTCCCTGGATATTGCTGGGCCAGTTGCTTCCCCGTAACAGCGATCGCCGTTGAGTGAACAAAGTACCGTCCAAATTCAGCATCTCAATATCCCGGCTCAGAGGTACTTGAGGGCTGAACGGACAATCTTCACCGGGATGCTGTACCGAAAGAATTAAGGTATCTCCCACAAAAGTGGGTCCTGTCATTTCACAGCGGAAAGGACCGTAGGCGAAGGGCACCACTGTTCCAGCATCCGGGCCGCTCATGGGAATGAAGAAGAGCCAGTTGTTGCCAAACACACCAATCAAATTAGAAGTCTGGACATTTTTGTTGGAGTCGGTTTGGCTCGGTGCGGTTGCCCCCACCACGCTATGCTCAATCAGAAGTGGATTCGCGGCTGCCCCCACATCAAAGCCATTGTGAGCGGCTGTAGACATGTCGGTGACACCCCAGACATTTCCTTGACTGTCAAAGGCCAGGTTATCCACATTGGCAAAGCCATCGCCGTTCTCGGTGCCTGCTTCCCCTCCCTTGGCTAAGCGCTCCCAGCGGAAAGAGGTGCCCGTACCATCGGCACTGGTTTCTACAATCTTGAACAGTTCGCCGGAAGGTTGGTCGTCTCTAACGTCAGGGCTGTATTTGGAGACAACAAAGATGCGGGAATCCGGATAGCCATCTCCACCTGGAGCCCCATCGGTATAAGCGATGAAGACTTCTTTGGTGCGGGGGTGCACTTCAATATCTTCGGGGCGGGCTGTGGGAGTCGCACCAATTAGGTTGGCGGCTAAGAAGGCATCCACCAAAACCGCCCCTTGACTGGTATAGAAGTCTGATAACTTCTTGTTGCGGTAGTCAGGCAAGAATGTCGCTTCGTTGGTTGTTTCGATGTTGAGCGAACCTCCACTGCTGGTTTGGCCTGCAATACCAACGCGCTTAGGCAGCGGTAAACGACCATTTCTGGTCGCAGTGCCCAAAGCCGCAATCTCAACCGAGGCGAGCACAGAGGGGGAAATCGGGTTGGTTGGGGCATTCAGCAGCAGCGGAATCCATTCTCCAGTGCCATTCGCGTTGTAGCGGGCCACATACAAAGTGCCATCTTCAAAGAGACGACTGTTATTTTTGTCGTTAGGAGATGTGACTCGGCCACTGCTGACAAACTTATAAGTATGGCCACCTCGGCGATCGTCGCCCATGTAACCCACTAATTGCTTGCCCGCTTCCACTCGCATCGCAATGTTTTCGTGGCGGAAGCGACCGAGTGCTGTGTGCTTGCGGGGACGGAAATCAGAATTTGCTGGATCTACTTCTACCATCCAGCCATATTTCTCACCCACTAAGCCAAAGGCCTCGCCCGTGGTGCCTGGAGTGTAGCTGGCTTGAGTACCATTGGGCTGTACCGCTTCTGTGACCCCGACAAAGAAAGCTGCCGCTCCTTGAAAGTTCTCCTCAGCGGAAAGCACCGTACCCCAAGGTGTAGTGCCACCGGAGCAGTTGAAGCCTGTACCAATAATCTTAGTTCCTAACCCATCTGTACTAAGGTTGAAGACCTGAGTGGCAGCAGGTCCCGTACCGAGTAGGTAGTTCTGATCGCCTTGCTGATAGCTCTGAGTGCCCCAGGCTGTGATTCCTTTGTATGTGTCCGATCGCTGGCTGTTGATTCCTAAACCAGACAAACCATGCAGGCGGCGGTTGTTGGCATCTCCTTTGACCACACTAAAGCGATCGCTACGGCTTTGACGAGAAATCCGGACCACGGAACCGCCGATGTTATACAAAAACTCACCGAATAGTTGCAGGTTTTTGGTGTTAGGCAAATCTTGGCCCACAACTAACGGATAAGAGCTAGGCGTTCCCTGAACATCTGCGGGCGCCTCTGGAGCCAACCCAGAGAAGGGGAAGGAAATATACTCGTGGTTGACCCAGAGATAGCCATCACTCAAACTTCGGTTGGTAGGGATGAAGGCGGTGTAGTCGTTGTTGTAGCCAAAATAGTCTTCTGGATTGGGGAAGACGCGATCGCCCCAACTCACAATGACGTAACGCTCATACTCTGGTGGCACTACTACATCGTCTAGCACGGTGTAGCTCGTGAGCCTGGTGTCAGTCGTTGGATTTAAAGTCTGACCTTGATTAATTCCTGTCGGTAGGTAGCTGGGCTGCTCTTGGTAGATAGGCAAAGGATGCGGTAAGCGTAGCGGGGTTAGTTTCAGAGGTTGAGCTGCTTCAGCAACACTAGTGTCAGTGCCAAATAGTTTATTGCCGAGGGTAGGAGCCAGCACGGCAGCACCAGCACTGCTCCCGAAGAAAATTAGCAGTTGTCTGCGGGTGAACTTGGACATGAAACTCTCTCTTTAAGGATCACTAGGAACTTTTGGGCTCAAAGCATTCTTCGCATCCAAGCTGAGCTGTGACAGGCAAAAACCAAGGTTGAGTGGTTTATTGACTGGCCCTCATTGATTAACTCAATCCGTATTTTTTACGAATTGGGTGCTTGTAATTGATACATTTATTTGCCCCTCAGAAACCATATCTTGAAGAAATTAAGGTCAGTTAATCTTCGGGTTAATGAGGACTTGAATTTCTATTAATAACTTCTTAATATGCGATCGCCCTTCAGCAGGCCCTTCCGGCAAGAACCCATATCCATTTCTTTAGATAGACTAACTTTTGCTGTAACTATTCCAAAAGTGTGGTGTTTGATAATAAAGGCAAAACTTGACTTGGCATTAATTCAAGATTAATCAGCTTTTAACCCATTCATCCTTTATTGAGGAGAGGTAAGTAAAATTGCTGGCATCATTTTATTCAAAAACCCATGATCAAAAATACTTTCAGTTTTACGGCGCTCGTTCTTCTAACCAGCCTGGCTTTTCCTACAGCCGGGAAAGCAGACGTGGTTAACGGTAGTTTTGAAGAGGGTTTTAAAGGTTGGGAAACCATTGGTGAAACAACGATTGAGACGGAGCAATTTGGCAGTGGCCCGGTAGAAGGCAAATCCCAAGCTTTCTTGTCTACTGCTTATCAAGAGTTACTTGGTTTTGATACCCAAGGAAACGAGATTATCGGGGGTGATGCCGCGATCGCATCTTTTGTCACAGGCTTTGAAAACTTGGAAGAGTTTTTGAATTTACCCTCATCTTTTTTGTCCGACAATACTTTGTCTAGTCTGGCAACCGGAGAAATTATTGAAGGCTCAGCAATTAAGCAAACTTTCAAGGCTAACGCAGGCCAATCGCTCACCTTTGCCTGGAATTTCCTGACTGAGGAGTTTACTCAGGCAGTTGATAACAGCTCTTTTGAGGATTTTAATGATTTTGCTTTCGTGTCTCTACAGCGCCAATCTGACTTAAATACTGTGTTGCTTCCCTTAGCCGATACCCTGAATAGCTCTTTTCAATTTTCTAACCATAGCTTGTTCTTTGGAGAAACTGGCTTCCAGGAGTTCTCCTACACCTTTGAGCAATCAGACACTTACACCCTCGGAGTTGGAGTCGTTGATGTGGGGGATGGCGACTTCGTTTCTGGGTTACTTGTGGATCAGGTAGATGTACCTGAAACAAGCCCAGCCGTAGGTTTAGTGGCCTTAGGTGCTTTAGGTAGCTTATCCATCATGAAGCGTCGTTGGAAAAACAGCTAGAGTCCAAAATTGATCTGGTGCCTGATCGATTGCCGCAGGCGTTAGGAGCTGAGAACGGACGACAACAGCTCCTAACGCAACAGTTGGCAGTAAGCTGGTTTACGGCACTTGTATCAATCCATCATGGCAACGATTAACGATAACTACCTCAAGCTCAAAGCAGGCTACCTGTTCCCTGAGATCGCTCGCCGAGTCAATGCCTTTGCTGAGGCCAATCCAGCAGCAAAAATTATTCGACTGGGGATTGGGGATGTCACCGAACCCTTACCTGAAGCTTGTCGCGCCGCGATGATTCAAGCGGTGGAAGACATGGGCGATCGCAGTGCCTTCCGAGGCTACGGTCCAGAGCAAGGCTACGCTTGGTTGCGGGAGAAAATTGCTCAGTTCGACTTCCAAGCTCGTGGTTGTGAGATCAGCGCCGATGAAATTTTTATCTCGGATGGCTCGAAGTGCGACACAGGCAACATCCTAGATATTTTTGGCGACAACAACACGATTGCGGTAACGGACCCAGTCTATCCCGTCTATGTCGATACCAATGTCATGGCAGGTCACACGGGCGCAGCCAACGACAAAGGCGAGTTTGAGGGCTTGGTGTACCTCCCTGTCACCGCTGAAAACAACTTCACCGCTGAGATTCCCACTCAGAAGGTAGACCTAATTTACCTGTGCTTCCCCAACAACCCCACAGGCGCAACCGCTAGCAGAGAACACCTCCAAGCTTGGGTAGACTACGCCAAAGCCCACGGCTCGATCATCTTCTTTGATGCTGCTTACGAAGCCTTTATCACCGATCCAACCATTCCTCACTCCATCTACGAGATCCCTGGAGCCAAGGATTGCGCGATCGAATTCCGCTCCTTCTCGAAGAATGCTGGCTTTACCGGAACTCGTTGTGCCTTGACTGTCGTACCCAAAAACCTCAAGGCTAAAGCTGCTGATGGCTCGGATGTAGAACTGTGGAAGCTGTGGAACCGCCGCCAATCCACTAAGTTCAATGGTGTATCCTACATTGTGCAGCGAGGGGCTGAAGCGGTTTACTCAGAAGCAGGCCAAGCCCAAACTAAAGCGCTCGTGAGCTTCTACTTAGAAAACGCCAAAATCGTTCGCGAGCAACTCACTGCCGCAGGATTAGCGGTATACGGTGGTGTGAATGCACCTTATGTGTGGGTGCAGACGCCCAACAATCTCTCTAGCTGGGACTTCTTTGATAAATTGCTACAGACCTGCAATGTCGTCGGCACTCCTGGTTCAGGCTTTGGAGCTGCGGGTGAAGGCTACTTCCGCATTTCCGCCTTTAACAGCCGTGAAAACGTAGAAGAAGCCATGAAGCGCATTACCGAGAAGTTCAAGGCATAATCAATCCAGCCAAGATATAGGTGGGCGATCGCGTACATACATCAACGCGAGATGCCTAAATGAGACTTGGCACATGCAGTCTAGAAACTGAGGTGGGCATCATTTAGCCCACCTTATAGTTCTCGCAACTCAGCCAGATATAGCAATCCGCAACAGGTTATAAGAACAGGTTGTAAGGATAAGAGAAAAAGCCGTAGGCAGGCTTAAACCTTCGACTAGCAAGTTTCAAGGTTTCATACAGAAGTACATGCAGAAATGACAGTAAATTACATAGAAATGTAACTTTTCTGCCTTGCCATCCAGTATTTCTACAAGACTATGATGACTGAGTACTGAATATTTCACGACCTAGCATGAAGCAAGCTGTATTAGATTGCTGTTTAAGCAATGTGGAGGGGTGGATATGGACGTAAGCCTGATTATGTCTAACATCTTGAATCCACCAGTGCTGTTTTTCTTCTTGGGAATGACAGCGGTTTTTGTGAAGTCAGACTTGGAGATTCCGCCACCGATTCCCAAGCTGTTCTCACTGTACTTGCTGTTTGCAATCGGCTTTAAGGGAGGGGTAGAACTTGCTAAAAGCGGTCTGAATCAGGAGGTATTCCTGACGATGCTAGTAGCAATCGTGATGGCGTGCTTAGTGCCTATCTACACGTTCTTTATTCTGAAGATTAAGCTTGACGCTTATAATGCTGCCGCGATCGCTGCGACTTACGGCTCGATTAGTGCCGTCACCTTTATTACCGCTAGCTCATTCCTACAACAACTAAGTATTGACTTTGATGGCTACATGGTGGCTGCTCTGGCTCTGATGGAGTCTCCAGCGATCATTGTGGGATTGATCTTGGTCAATCTCTTTACTCAGGATCAGACAGAGCGTGATTTTTCTTGGCCTGAAGTTTTGCGAGAAGCATTTCTGAATGGTTCAGTTTTCTTGCTAGTTGGTAGCCTGATTATTGGCTTTTTGACAGGGGAGCATGGCTGGAAAGTCTTATCTCCCTTTACACAGGATATGTTTTATGGCGTCCTGACCTTCTTCTTGCTAGATATGGGTTTAGTCGCCGCCAAAAGAATTAAAGATTTAGAGAAAACTGGTCCATTTCTGATCTCATTTGCCATACTGATCCCAATACTTAATGCTGGAATTGGGCTGCTGATTGCCAAGCTGATTGGGATGCCTCCAGGAAATGCCCTCCTATTTTCTGTGTTGTGCGCTAGTGCCTCTTATATCGCTGTGCCAGCCGCCATGAGGTTAACGGTTCCAGAAGCTAATCCGAGTCTATATATCTCTACGGCTTTAGCTGTGACATTCCCCTTTAACATCATTTTCGGCATTCCTTTGTATTTGTACGGGATCGATTTGCTATGGAGATAAGATCATGCATGTGGTAAAAAAAATTGAAATTTTTTCAGACTCCGTAGAGTTAGGCAAAATTATTAGCGCCTTGGAACGAGGTGGGGTTTCTAGTTACACCGTGATTCGTAATGTGGCAGGCAAGGGAGTGCGTGGCGGCGTATTTGATGACTCTGCCGTGACGATGTTAGACAACGCTTATGTCATCGCCTTTTGCTCGCCTGACATCCTTAAATCTGTTGTGGAAATTGTGCGACCTATTCTGAATAAGTTTGGGGGATCTTGCTTTATTTCTGATGTGATGGAGATCCGCACTATGAAGTGTGTGTCTTCTCTATAACAGGGCGATAACAGGGCGATCATCCTGTTATCGCCTACTAGTTGATTGCTAAAAATAATCAGTCATTCGTGAAGAAAGGTGAGAGACGCGATGAAACAAATGAGTCAACGGACGAGTCGCCGAGAGCTATTAAAGCTGTTTGGAGTCGGTGGAGTTGGCTTGGTCGCTGCGACAGCTACTAGCTTGAGATATGCTGAGCCTGCCTATGCCGATCAGTCCACCGCTGAGACTGAAAATTCTGAGGCAGTGAGTTCAGAGGCGGCATTACAAAGACTGCTGGATGGCAATCAGCGGTTTATGCAGCAAAAACGGCAATACCCGCATCAAGCAGCGAGAGATTTACAGGCAGTGGCAACGGTACAGCACCCCTTTGCCACTTTACTGACTTGTGCTGACTCACGGGTACCTGGAGAAATTATTTTTGACCAAGGTATAGGTGATTTGTTTGATGTGCGTGTCGCTGGCAATGTCGTGACCCCAGAGGTCTTGGGCAGCCTAGAGTATGCGGCAGCTCTCTTAGGAACTCGCTTGATTATGGTGGTTGGGCACGAACGCTGCGGCGCTGTGACAGCGGCGATTCAAGGAGGGGCGCTTCCGGGCCACGTCAGTACGTTTGTCAAAGCCATTAAGCCCGCGCTGGCCAGCATTAAAACTAAATCGGCTGATGTCAATCAGCAAATTGATCAAGCGGTGACTGCAAATGTGCAGTATCAAGTTGAGCAGCTAAAGCAAAATTCTAGCGTGTTAGCGCAACTAGAGTTGGAGCGCAAGCTAAAGATTGTAGGGGGACGATACGACTTGGATACAGGAGCCGTGACTCTCGTTACCTGAGATTTCTCAACAGATTTCATTGTTCAGCGTAGGCGATCGCCCTTTGAGTTGGAGGTGGATCGCCTACGCTCTTTTGTAGAGGCAACTTTGTCAGAACCAGAAGGCTAGCAAGCTCAAAACGCTACTGGGGCCGAGATGCACTGGCGAGCAGTTGGGATACGTCTGCGTGCAGCAAAGCAATCTCTGGCTCCTGTTGGATAGCGCGATAGTACCGCTTTTCTAACGTGGTCCCATCCTGAGCAGGTCGCAACATTTGGCGAGCTTGACTAAGCAGCTCATTAGCGGCACCGACTGTAATTGGCTCCTTCGCACTGAGGGCTTCATCAATCTGAACAATAAATTGAGAAATGGGACGGAGCCAGCTAAACCAGTCGTGATTTACGACCAGCTGAAAGTACTCACCCTTGGACTGAATGCGGCCAAAGAACTGCTCATAATTAACCCGTTCAAACTCTAGTAAAGCTTTGTGTAAGCGTAGTAGAGCAGCACGAACTTCCCGTAATCTTTCAATGCTGTTTTCTAGGGGTAAATTGTACACAGACATTGGTAGTGGCTCGATAAACACTACTTTGATCTTGGCACATTCCGACGGGCCTAGAGGGAGGTTTTCCCTACAGTCCTACTACCTAAACTCACCTGGATCAACGCTGATTGGAAAGGTTATTGGGAGAGAAAACCCACGAATAGCAAGGGTAAAAGAATCAGGGCAGATACGATTAACAATAGAGTTCCAGGTTCGAGCTTGATGATATTTTTCTCAGGATTTGGCATTGTGTTGCTTTCCTTCGCGATCGCCATATTGTCACAGCCTACCTGATCCTGGCTGGCCAATTCAGCGCCGTTAGGTTGAAAAGAATCGAGTGACCTCAGGCGATCGCTCAACCTGCTTAACCGCAAATCAGGTAGGCTAATCTACGGGCGATTTTGTGGCGATTTTGCGGCAGCTAGCCCACGCTAATGCGCAGAGGAGGGTTGAGGTGATGAGGCAGCTTTACTTCTTAGTTCCGGGGACAGGCGGCAAATTTGCCTGTGGTGGGCTGTGGGCAGAATTAAAGACTCTCCATCTCGCTCAACAAATTTGCTCTGCTGAAGTCGTCACGTATCGGCAGCGGGAAAACACCACGCTGTTTTTAGACGATGTGCTACAGCAGAAGAACTTAGAAAACATTATTTTTGTCATTAGTTGGGGCTTTGATGTCGGGAAATTGGCTACCAGGCTCAAACCCTATCATGTGATTTATCATGCTCACAGTTCTGGTTATCCGTTTAACCTACCGCCTGGAATTCCGATCATTACCGTGAGTCGTAATACGATGGGTTATTGGGGGCAGCGATCGCCCAATTCGTTAATTTATTACCTACCCAATCAGATTTCTGATCAGTTTCAGAATCTCAATCTTGAACGCGATATTGATTTATTGGTTCAGGTGCGGAAATCTTCAGAATATCTGCTACAAGAACTCATTCCAGCCTTGCGACAGCAGTGTCATGTTTGTGTGGTTGATTCCTACGTCGCAGATCTAGACAAACTGTTTAACCGTGCCAAAGTCTATCTCTATGACTCCGCCGAATATTGGGCGCAGCAAGGAGTAAGCGAAGGATTTGGCTTGCAGCCGATGGAGGCAATGGCTTGTGGCTGTCAAGTTTTCTCCAGCGTCAATGGTGGCTTATCCGATTACTTGGACCCTGGATTTAATTGTCATAAAATTGCTGGCTACTCCTTAGAGTACGACATGCAGCGTATTCTCAAACTGATTAAGACGGCAACACCCATTAATTTGTCAGAGCAGTTTTTCTCTGAGTATCGCACGGCAAATATTATTCAGCGTCTAACAGTAATTTTGCAAGAAGCTAATGAGTTTTTTGATCACAAGCAAAATCACTCCTCCAATATTCCTAGCTTGACCAAAATGCGAGTCAAAACACTGCAACTACAGCGAATCTGGAGCAAGCTAAAACAGAAATATTTTCGGTAGTCGTCAGCAAACTGATGTGGATGGTTGCAGTCGTTTCGGTCTTAACCCTTCGTATTCAAACCTTCGCGTTAAGTTAGAGATATTGCCAGCCCTGCTCAACTCATTTCCATCTTTGGTGCCATGTCCCAGCCCACTCCTACCCCAACCGCATCCAGCGAAGTCAAGCCCGCATCTGTTGGAACGGCCAAAAAAAAGCGTAGAGCTCTCCCACCTAAACTGATCATTCAGTTTGGTAAGTTTACCTGGAGTACCATGTGGCACCTGATGATGTCCCAACTGGCTCCTCGGAATCAATCGGGAGCCTATGTGCGGCCTAGCAGCCAATTCCGCAACTTTATTAGTACAGCGGTAGATAATTCTTACCAACCTGCAATTGGACGCTACAAACTCTATGTAGGGCTAGGGTGCCCTTGGGCGCACCGGACTCTCGTGGTACGAGCCCTCAAGCAACTCGAAGATGCGATCGCGATCACCATTGTCTCTCCTTCCCCCACGGAGGGAGGTTGGGTACTCAACCAACCAGAGTTAGGATGTCGCAGCTTGGCAGATCTGTATGAACTCGCGCAACCAGGTTATAGCGGACGCTGTACGGTTCCGGTGTTTTGGGATATGGAAACCAACACTATTGTGAATAACGAAAGTGCCGAGATCATCGTGATGTTGAACTCAGAGTTGAATCAGTTCGCTCAACAACCAGCTTTGGATCTCTATCCCTCAGATCTCCAGAAAAAGATTGATGCTTGGAATGAGAAAACCTATGACGCTGTGAACAATGGCGTGTATCGTTGCGGTTTTGCCCAAACCCAGGCTGCGTATCAAGAAGCTTGTGAGGAGTTGTTCGGAGCTTTAGATGAGATTGATGCGGCTTTAGAAACGAGCCGTTATCTCTGTGGCGATCGCGTAACTTTGGCAGATGTGCGTTTGTTCACTACTTTATTCCGCTTTGATGTGGTGTATTACGGTCTATTTAAGTGCAATCAGCGTCGAATTCAAGACTATAAAAATTTAGGGCCTTATTTGCGCGACCTTTACCAACTGCCAGGTGTAGCAGATACCTGCAATTTAGAGGCTGTAAAGCAGGACTACTACGGCAATTTGTTTCCACTCAATCCTGGTGGCATCATTCCTCTAGGGCCTGATATTACCAATCTCCGGGAGCCGCATGGCCGCGATCGCCTCTCTAATATCAGATGACACCACATCTTTGTAGTACGGGAGCAACGATATTTTGCAGGGACTGTTTCATATAGATACTTAGTTCCTGAGGAAATGCTTGGAATTCTTCGCTAGTACTTGGGGCAAAACGAACCCCATGTTCATGAACTAGTTTCTGTGCCGCTATCTGGCACTGGTTGAGATAGGCCCGTGCTAACCTGCGTCCGGGACACCACACTTCGTACTTAGCTGAAACTGTTCTTCCTGAGTCATCTTGACGATAGCAATCATGAATATCAACGAAGACTAAATTGTTAGGCTGCGGCACTTTTGTATTGGTTAAAATTCCATCCAGCAGACGGACTCCGTAAATTCGCATCAAATCACGAAATCCTTCGCCGCCTGCCACGCGAAAAATCGCATCCAAAATCGCAGAATCCTCTGGTTTAGCTTCCAGGTACTCCTTCAGCGTTTCTTCCGTGCTTTTCAACATCGCTAGGACGAAGAAAGGTGCCGTGCTATGAACGTAATAATGAATCACCCTATCCGCAAAGGGGCAATTGGCATATTTACCAACAATAAACCCTGTAAGTGATGTGAGGGCTTCGTTGATATACCGCTCCTGTTCTTCAGTAAAAGTAGACTCTACCGTACAGGTTTTAGCACCACCTAAAAATGCGTAGGCTTTTAATCCATATTTACGAACATACATAGAAGTAACGCCTGCTCGTTCGTACCCCCCTCGTTCGATGGTAACTGTATTAAATCTTTGCCGAATATTTTGAAACAGAGTGTATGTATACTGTAGCCGCGTCTGAATAGCGTCGTGAGAATTTGTGTCTGTCATATCGCTTCAAATTCTGCCTCTGTTTAGAAAGTGTTTATAAATGATTGTTTCGGTCTCCCTAAGTCTTCCTTTTTAAAGAAGTTAGGGAGAATCATGCCTACAGCCTGTTTCAGCCTCTTCAAATTCATGTACAAACACCTTTTAACACTTGAAGCAGCCAATAATAGCTACTTAAGGTAAGCAAAATTGTCAGCCCAAAGGGTGTCAGCAAGAAGTCTATAAACTCTAATGCAACTAATAGTGACTTCAACAGCCCTAAAGATAGTTCCATCGCATTTCCTTGGCAAGTTAGCGCTTAAAGCAAGAGAGATAAATAATAAAAGATTCATCTAAAGATATTCTTTCCTTCACCATGCCAACTGTTCCCATGCTGTCGCAGTACCCTCAAGGGTGATTTTTCGGTCACTATAGCCTGAAGGTTGCTCTACCAATGGAGTGAAATGTTACAATTCTGGTTTTTGAAACTTTCATGATAGACCGCGATCGCCCTACCTCAGTTAATTTTGCTTCTCGTCAGATTCGTTTGTGCCTAGATACTGCTGATCCAAAGCAGTGGCAGATTTGGTTACCTACAGGTCTGTTTTACGGCATCACCACCAATCCGCTGTTGCTAGAGCGATCGCAGGTGCCTTGCACAGTAGAACAATTAAAACTGTTAGCTGAACAAGCTTTCGCCCTAGGAGCCAAGGAAATCCAACTCCAGACGTGGGGTGATACTGTAGAGGCATTGGTGAGTACAGGCCAACGCTTGGCAGCGATTGATCAGCGAGTCGTGGTGAAGGTTCCGATCACCCAAGTTGGAACGACAGCAGCAGCACAGTTAATAGCGGCAGGCATTCCCATCACGTTGACTGCTGTTTATGCGGTCCACCAAGTTCTGATGGCTGCGGCGCTAGGAGGCGCCTATGCGGCTCCTTATTTGGGTCGGATCAACGATTTAGGTCATAATGGACGAGAAGATTTAGTGGCAATGCAGCGATCGCTCGCTGGGGTTAATAGTGCCACTCGTCTCCTAGTTGCCAGCATCCGCAGTGTAGACGACATCACCTTTCTCGCCACTCACGGGTTAGATACGTTCACCTTCTCTCCCGCGATCGCCGCTGCCTTTTTTGAAGTTGCTGCTACTCAGCAAGCCGCCACAGATTTCCAGCAAGCAGCATTACGCATTGGAGCCAACTAGCCGGATTATGATCGCGTTTCCAATGGTCCTCGCGTTACCCCTAACTGATTTTGAAGTCGTAATTCTCGCCAAAGTTGGGCACCCGTGATCTCTCCTTGCAGCAGTTGTTGATAGCGCTGAATCGTTTGTGCTACCTGCTCTGGCGCTTCGTTGACAAACTCAATTCGGAAGTGCCGCACTCCTAGCTTCAGGAGATGTTGCACATATTCGGCCCCAGTTTGGGCTGTGCCATTGAACACAGTGTTACGACAGCCCGCATCGGCTTGCAAGATATGTTCTGTGCCAACGCGATCGCGTAGTGTTACTTCATGTTCCTCACAAGGTCGGCCACAGTTGGTATAGTCCGTCCCTTCGGAGAGAAATGCACAAAACACACAATGCTCCATGTGGAACATCGGCATATGTTGATGTACAGTCACCTCAAACCAATCCGCAGGGCAGCTAGTCAACAGCGCTTCTAACTGAGCCATGTTCAAATCATAGGAAGCCGTGAGACGCTCCAACCCATAGCGCTGCTTGAAATAACCTGCGGTTAAGGGATTGGCAACGTTGAGAGAGAAATCACCAATACAGCGATCGCCTCCAAAAAATTGCAACTGGTCATAATTTCGCACCAGATAGCCATCCGCATCGCAAGCTTTCAGCTGTTGCAGAATCCAGTTCTCCCCAGCTTTGGTAATGCGCGGCGGGGCGACATAGATAGAGGGAAGAGATGAAAAAGCTTTCTCATTCTTCTCCTTCCTCACCATTTGGACTGCATCTCGGTAAGCTCTTGGATCTTCAAATTCGCAGTAGAGGGTCTGAATTCCTGCCGCCAAAGCTACTTGTAACTGTTTCAGGTTTCGGACTAGAACTACAAGTTCGGGTGTTTGCACCTGTGAATTAGCCTGAGCTTTGAGCGTAGAGAGAGGTTGAGATAATAGCTCTTGCCAAGAAGCTGGCGATCGCAATTGCCAACGTTTGGGTTGTGCTCTCAATTCCTCTAATTGAACGACCATCTCCCGCCGTAGCCGATTCAATTCACTCACGGGCAGCATAACGTTTCCAGTTATGTGGTTGGTTAGGCCTCCTAGTTCGAAGGGAGTGTTACCCAGCCGCCCTAATTGTTCTTGCAAGCGCTCTGTGGTCAAAGGCTTGTTGTGGGCTTCTACCAATGACATGGTGGATTCCACCTGAACCACATGCCCCAATCCATCACGGGCGATCGCAATTAGGGATTGCCCAACCTCACCGTGAACTTCCACCTGAATGGGACGCTGAAATTGGGGATGCTCGCCGGAATAAGTTTGGCGAATCTCCCGATCGAGTTCGGGGTCATTGGTTTTCCAAACGCGATCGCCCACGTGAATACGGCGGAGGTTCAGCGCCTCGCGACCGAAGGTTAATGTAGCTTCTGGCCCGCGCAAATCAACGGTGTAGATGCGGCCTCCTTCTTCCTTGGCTTCGGGATGACCGCTGTCAAACACAATGCCATCTCCTGGCTTCACTGGAGCTTCCAGCCGCACCGTAATCTGCTCTTGACGGATACGAGTGATTTCGCCCAAATACACTCCCCGCTTCTTGCCAAAGCGAGCATGCACGAGTTCTTGATTATCAATGCCTCGAAACCAGCCCGTCGAAAGCCCCCGTGAGAAAGCCATCTCCAAGTTGTAATGGTCTTGTCCCTGCTCAGTTTGGTAAGACTGTTTGTTTCCCCCTTCCCTGCGGGGGAAGGGGGCTAGGGGGTTAGGTTCTCCCAGACCAGCCATGACGCGATCGAGAGCTTCCCGATAAACCCGCGTGACATTCGCCACATATTCCGGCGCTTTCAGGCGGCCTTCAATCTTGAGGCTAGTAACTCCCGTTTTTACAAGTTCTGGCAACACATCCAACCCTGCCAAGTCTTGAGGGCTGAGTAAGTATTTGCGATCGCCCAAATCCACCGTTTGCCCATCGGCAATCAGCTCGTAGGTCATGCGGCAAGCTTGAGCGCACTCACCTCGATTGGCCGATCGCCCGCCCAATGACTCACTGGTTAAGCACTGGCCCGAATAAGCCACACAGAGCGCCCCATGCACAAACACTTCCAGCGGCAACGCCACTTCTTGCTCAGCAATCTGGGCTTGAATTTTGTTGATTTCTTTCAGAGAGCATTCCCGCGCCAACACGACCAAGTGGCAGCCAAGATCTTTGGCGAATTCCACTCCTGCGGCGCTGGTCACAGTCATTTGAGTGGAGGCGTGAATGGGGAAATCAGGCGACAGATGCCGAATCAGGCGACAGATTCCCACATCTTGCACGATCGCTGCATCTACTCCAGCGGCAATGATGGTGTGGAGATACTGCTCAGCTTCGGTGAGTTCGTTGGGAAAGATCAGAGTGTTGAGCGTGACGTACCCTTTCACGCCGCGTCGGTGCAGAAACTCCATCAGCTTTGGCAAGTCAGCTTCGGTGAAGTTTTGCGCTCGCATCCGGGCGTTGAAGCGATCTAAGCCAAAATAAATCGCATCAGCTCCATTCTCTACAGCAGCTTTGGCACAGTCCCAATTTCCCGCCGGAGCCAGCAGTTCGGGACGATGAAAGGTAGATGAGCTGGAGTCAGTGGCTGGGTGAGCAATATTCATGGGAACTGGCACGAATCAGATGGCGATCGCCAACCGCGAGGGAGTCTTTAGCCATCATATCGTTGTTAGTTTTGAGTCAGGGGCGATCGCTCAGGATTGTTAATTTGAGCTTGCGCGATCGCCATCTGACTAGTTTGGTTAAGCTGCACCCTGATTGCATGGTGGAACTACAGGTTGGTGACAACGCCTGCAAATTTCAGCAAATCAACCATTGTGAACTTGCCACCGTTGCCCAAAGTTGGCTGCCATGCCGGGTCTTGCCGCACGTAGGAATGCCGATCTCCTTCTAGCAGACCAATAAACACCTCAGCCACAATGCGACCCCCTACTGGACCCAAACGCTTGCCATCATCACCAAGCACATCTGCTTCTCGCAGAATATAGAACCAGAGCGGAGTCCGGGTCTCCAATTGATAGGGTTTGAGGTCATCTAAATCTCCTGGGGAGAGGATATCTTCTTTCATGGCTTTGGCTACCCGCTGTCCTGACGGCATACTGAAGGTAAGTTGCCGTAGCAAGTTACGCTGGGCCAATGATTGTGGTTCAGTTCCCGGAATTCCCGGCAAGTCAAAGAGCACCGAAGAAAGCTGAGTATCAATTTTTTTGTTGGGGCGAACTCGCTTATCTCCGAAGTCAAAGAAGGTTTGCCAGTCGATAAACCGACGAGCCGCGCGTTTGCCACCCCGTAAGTCATTGGGGTCGGAAGCATCTGAACTGGGTGAACCCTGGCGACCATCATCAAAGATTAGAGCGATAAATTGACCGCTATCATCTGCCTTGGGGCCAAAGTTAGCGCGGTAGCTGGGGCGCACCTGAGAATGCCCAAATCGATACGCTGCGACAGAAAACTCAACCGGGATAAAGGGCAGATTGCGCCAATCATAGAACTTTCGCCCTTTATCCAGTACCTTCTCCACTATTTTGTGGCCGACTGTGGCAGGGAGAAATTCATGGATGATAATCCACTGGTAGTGCCATCGTACCAAGCGCTGGGCCTCGGCAAATACCTCCATTGGGTTGGTCCAACCCGTTTTTGCTTTCACATGGTCCACCACTGCATTATGAAACTTGAGAAAGGCTAGGTGGAGTTGCGAGACAATCAGGTTTTCATCGTTGCGAGGATCGCCAATCAAGGCAGTATTCTGGCTATTGCGTGGCAAATCGAATTTTAGCTTGCCGTCACGAGCGATCGCATCGGAGCCAGGAATCGGTTCTACTAAGAACTTGATTCCCCCACCATTGCCAGATTGGTCGTACAGGTGAGGCGAGGCATTTGGTCCAGAACCGTATAGATTATCGAGTTCAAGGAAGGGTGCCCGAAAGTTCGCGATCGATTCCGGGTCTTGTTGCCGCTCCAGGCTAGAAGTTGTATCAAAGGTCATATCATGATCGAGGAACTGACCCAAAAACGTGATTCCAGCCGTCAAATTAGGATTATTAGGATTCTCTACGTTCTTCGCTGGGTTAGTGATGAGACCGACTGGATCGTCTAGATCGTCTTTGGGGTCCATAATGCCACCCTTTTTGCCAATGTCCTTCAGGGCTTCCCGGAGCTGGGGGCTATCCATTGCAAAGGGGGGAAGTGAAGGAAAAAGCCGTCCGAACTTGCCTTGGTCGTAGTAAGTGGAGCGAGGAGGATTCTCACCACCGAGAGGCATTTGTCCATGACGAGTCATAATTTATTCTCCTAATGTTAGATCTCTATTCAAAATTTGCTGATGGTGGGTTGCCCTCACCCGAATCAGCGAAAAGTGTATCGAATCTAACTATTTGGACCCAGGAAAAACAAAATCATGACAAGTCTGCACACTTTTTAAAGCTACGTAAACTCCCTGGGCCTGCCACTCACCAGCCGCAAAGTTATATTAAATTTGTCTGCTCAACGGCGATCGCTTCAGGCGCACATTTTCCTCTCAGCAGATAGGTGTTCATCTCTCCTTTTCCCTTAATGGCGATACTGCCCCGCTCCTCAAAAACATACTGCTGTTTCAAGCACTCATAGGTAGTCTCGCTGACCTGAATCTCTCCTGGCAAGCCTTGGGATTCCATGCGGCTGGCGGTGTTGACGGTATCGCCCCATAGGTCGTAGGCAAATTTTTTCAGGCCAATAATCCCCGCTACCACAGGCCCAGTATGAATCCCTGTCCGAATCTCTAGCGTATGTCCTGTCTGAGTGTTGAGCTGCTTCAGCGCTTGGTGCATTGCCAAGGCCATCTGGGCGATCGCGGAGGCATGATCGATGCGGTGTTGGGGTAGCCCAGCCACCACCATGTAAGAATCGCCAATGGTCTTAATCTTTTCCAGCCCATGATATTCGGCTAACTCATCAAAGCGGGAGAAGACTTGGTTGAGTAGGTTGACCACCTCAGACGGTGACATTTGGGTTGAGAGTTGAGTAAAGCCGACAATATCCGCAAATAGCACCGTCACCTCCGCGAAACTATCAGCGATCGTCTGTTGTTGTTTGAGCAAGCGCTCGGCAATGGAGGGAGGGAGGATGTTGAGGAGTAACTGTTCCGATCGCTGTTGTTCTTGTCTGAGCCTGTAGCGAGTTTGGAATTCAGCTTTAGATAGGCGCTCATAGAGATACACCACCAAAGTTGACATGAGACAAATCCATCCCATGTCGAACAGAAAACCCGTGGCTGAGATGTTGGTAGGCAAAAACTGCTGGCTCATAAGCCAACTGGTCGAAAAGAAGAAGGCATAGGCTCCCAGTTGTGAAAGGAGATGGAGCCGCCAGCGAAACGGAATAATTGTGGCTTGAGCAAAGAAGGTAATTGTCCAACCCTTTAGATCCGGAATGATCACCGGATCGAGCGCCGAGGGGACATTGGTGAGCATAGTTATGGACCAAGAGAGTCCCAGAAAGGCGATCGCTTGCTGGCGCTTTCCGACAGGCAATTGCAGCCAGACCAGCCAACTCGCCATGCTCAACGCTGTCAGTAAATTCTTGACTACAGCCGCATTCAAGGAGCGATCGCCCAACATCATTTGGATTAGGTACAGCCCTGTCAATCCTGAAAAGTAGAGTAGCCCCAATCCCAAACCTAAACTTAAACGCTTGTAAAGAAAGCGCCGTCGCCATGCCCAGTAGTTATTAAACTCCACCTCGCTAGGCGCTTCCAGTAGGGTGGGTAACCATTGCCTGAACTGGTGAATGAATTTTCCCACGGGCTTCTTCACACTCTTTGGCTCTCCAATTGGATGGGTCCGCTACCACCCTAAATACTGGCAGTATTCCCAACTCAAAACCTTATAGATTCATTTCCGGAGCCATCCTCGGAGATACTAGAGAAGTAACTAGTACAAACTGGCTGAACCAAGCCAAGTATCTAGCCGTTTTCTAAAGGATCGAGTCCTGTGTCACTGATCGCTGCGATTGAGACTGTCTTTCACAATCCTCCCATTCCCTTTGAGCCAGCCAAACACTCTCTAAAGGCTTGGGCGACTTACTGCCTTAGAGATCGGGGTTTTAAGGTGGTGTATGCTCAAAATGCTGACTTTGCGATCGAACCTCGCACCGGGGACAAGCTCTATTTTAAGGTCAGCCAGAGCGAACCCGAAGCTGAGGGTACTTGTGGTTGGATTGTGTGGAACAGCTCTACTAGCCAGGCAACGGTAATTCCTCCTGCCTTAGCTTAAGCAGGGTTTAGAGTGGGGCGATCGCGCCCTAAGCAAGCTTACGAAAAATCATTAGATGTTGTTGCGGTAGTAAGTTTTTGGTTTCTTGCCAAACTAAACCTACTGCCTGCATCTCCTTCTTGACCTGCCGCTGAGTCATTTTGTGGAGCGCTTTGATCGCAATCA
Organism: Trichocoleus sp. FACHB-591; assembly: GCF_014695845.1. Taxonomy (NCBI): domain Bacteria; kingdom Bacillati; phylum Cyanobacteriota; class Cyanophyceae; order Leptolyngbyales; family Trichocoleusaceae; genus Trichocoleus; species Trichocoleus sp. FACHB-591. Next base: position 6,480 of record NZ_JACJPA010000010.1, on the reverse strand, counting down.
GGGGATTCTCACCTCGGTATTCTACGAGTACCACCCTGCCTCCGAGTTTGAGCGATCGCACCAGCGCCGTCATCATTTCTTGGGGATACTCAAATTCGTGATAAGCATCCACCATTAATGCCAGATCTACGCTGGCAACAGGAAGATGCGGATCTTGCACCGTGCCCAGAACGGGTTCAACATTGGTTGCTTGGTTTTCCTGCTTGAGAAAGTTGAGAATCTCAATCATCTCCGGTTGCACATCAACCGCCAAAACTTTCCCGGTTGGTACCAACGGACTGAGCCGAAAACTGAAGTAGCCTGTGCCCGCTCCAATATCCGCCACCACATCCGACGGTTGGAGATCCAGCGCTTCTACAACTCGTTGCGGTTGCTCTTCCCAACTGCGACTCGACCGCTCTAGCCAAGCGGCTCCCTGATGACCCATCACCTGAGCAATCTCTCGGCCCATGTAGATTTTGCCGATGCCGTCAGAACGGTGGCGATCGCGCTGCTGGTAAACACTGGCAACATCTGCACTAGCGGCAGCAGGCAGGGGACTGACAATGGTGAGCCATAACCCCAAGCCAATGATGACCAGAAACGCGATCGCCCGTTTAACAAGAGCTTTTGATAGCAGAGAGCGATCGCTGATGCCACTCACGCTCATACTTTAGATGCTTCAGCCTCGACTGCTTCTGCCTCAGAAGCCCGCACCTCACTAACTACCTCATAGGTTCTCAAGCTGGGGGGGCTGACAAATAAAGGCAGCAGTTTCTTCAGGATCGATTTATAAGCATCGTTGACGTTGGCTTTCATGCTGTCTTCGCTATCCCAAAGAATCACCGAGATACCTTTGTCAGTGCCTTGTTCTTGCAGCAAATAAGCTTCCTTAAACCCTTCTCCGTAGGTTGAAACTGCTTCGTCATAGAGGCGTTTCGCTTCGGCAAAGGTGCCCGCATGGAACTCACCAATCGCAACTTGGGCGATGCGATGGTTTAAACAGTCGTTGAAATCTGTCATGGTAACTTTCGCAGTGAAATCAAAATTTAGATTTGGACAGGGTAAAAATAGATGCTGGCCCAGCCTTCTAGCTCAACCTTTTGGCTCAGCGCAACCCCACCAGTCTAATGTGGTGTAATACTAGCAATCATCATTCCTGAGACTGCCATCTGGCATGATGGTGTTACAGAACTTAGCGTCACTCAAGTCTGCGCCCTCTAGCTGAGCTTGGTGCAAATTTACCTTCCGTAGGTTGGCCCAAGATAAACGAGCGTGACTCAAGTTGGCTTTTCTTAGGTCCGCGCCGCTGAGTTGAGCGTGATTTAACACCGCTTTGCTCAGGTTGGCGGCACAAAGATCCGCTTGAATTAAACTAGCGCGATAGAGATTGGCTTCGCTCAGATTGGCCTCTCCCAAAATCGCCTTGTTGAGGTTGACACGCTGCAAACGAGACTTGCTTAAATTAGCCCGATACAGATTGACTCCACCGAGGTTGGCATCTTCTAAGTTCACTTTCTGCAAGTTGCTCTTAACCAAACTGGCGCGGCTGAGGTCTACTGCCCCTAATTTCAGCCGTTGCAGGTTGGTTTGGTTTAAGTGAGTTTGGCTAAAATTGCGTTCCCCAGATTGATAGCGCTGCTTCAGTTCTTCAGTATTCATAGCGATCGCTTTCACCCAGTTAAAGATCTCGCTTTTGTAGTGGCAATCCACTACAACCTTCCAGCATTAGGTGTTGATTTCTAGCGTACTGCGAAGTTCACTGGGTAAAGACGATTATTGTAAAAACTCAACTAACTGTTCCAATTTGGCCCAAGCGGCTCCGCTTTGCAGAATTTCTTTAGCGATCGCAACTCCCTTGGCACAAGCATCTAGCGGATCAGCCGTTTCGGGCAGTTGCTCGCCCACTTGTAAAGCCAAGGCCGCATTCAGAGCCACCGCATCCCGTTGAGCGGTTGTGCCTTTTCCTTGCAACACTGCTTTCAAGATCGCAGCGTTTTCTGCTAAGTCCCCGCCTTTCAACGCACTGGTGGGCGCAAACTCCAACCCCAAATCTTGAGGATTCAGCGTCACTTTCTGTACCGTTTGATTAGCCAGCACCGCCAAATCTGTCACATCTGCCAAACCTGCTTCATCTAGCCTTTCTCGCCCATGGAGGACGATCGCTCGCTGGATGCCAAGTTGATTCAAAGCGTCCGCGATCGCATCCACCAGATGAGGCTCGCACACGCCAATGACTTGTCCGGTGGGTCTAAGCGGGTTGACTAAAGGCCCCAGCAAGTTAAAAATGGTACGAACTTTCAAAGTTCTACGCAGGGGAGCCACTCCCTTCAGGGCTGGGTGCCAGCCCACGGCAAACAAGAAGGTAATGCCCACGTTTTGTAGAGCCGCTTGCACCTGTTCTGGACTAGCAGCGAGATTGACGCCTAAGGCTTCCAAGACATCCGCCGACCCCACTTTGCTAGAGGCAGAACGGTTGCCGTGCTTGGCGACAGACACCCCAGCCACTGCCGCCACAAATGCCACTGCTGTAGAGATATTGAACGTTGAAGCGCCATCTCCCCCGGTACCACAGGTATCGATCAGGGGCGTTGAAAATTTTGGCAAAGTCATGCCACTCGCCGCAGACTGGGACTGCAATACCTGGGCCATTCCTGCTAACTCAGTAGCAGACACTCCTTTGGCCTGAATTGCCGCCAAAATTGCGCCTGACAACACAGGTGGAATTATCTCGCTCAGCCAGCCACGCATCAGCGTTGCAGCCTCCTCTGTTGCTAGAGATTGACGGTCTAGCAGTTGTTGGAGCAATTGAGGCCACAATGGCGAGTCAGCGGTTAACAAGCTAGAGTCAGCAGCCGAGGTGACAGACATAGGAGAGACAATTAGGGCGATGAGTTCCTTACGTATAGTACAAGCTGCTGGGGCAGGTTGCGAGGGTACCTCTGAGCGATCGCGGGTGGCAAAAATTTGGTTAATCAATTCTTTACTTGCTGTTACTAAAGTTTGGGCAAAAGTTTAGTTCTAAAACTCAGACAGGATGATAACTTCAGAGTAATTAGCCCCAGTCGCGTGAGTGCGTGATGAATCGATTTTTGGTCCTAGGTGTTGGCAGTTGGATTACTTGGAACTTCCTCCTCTCTTGGGCACAAGCCCAGCCTATTTCCTACCTGCCCTGTCAACCCATCGTGACTGGCTTCAATACCACTCAGCAAGGCGATGTGATCGTGCTCGGGCAACGGAGTGGCTATTCCTATGTGGTCGCAATTCCTTCGCAAAGCCGAGCCACCTTGGATGCAGTGCGGCAATGTGTTCCTGATGCTTTCATCACTCGCTCTAAACTAGGCCCTTATGTTCATGCGGGTTCTTTTCCGACTCGGGCTGGGGCAGAAAGTTTGTCTTGGTTCCTGCGATCGCGAGGCTTAGATTCACGAGTGGTCTACGTTCGCTAATGGTACGTTCATTTACGTCGTGTTAACCCAGCCTTACTGCCTCATTAATCTCCAGTTGCTAATCTGAATCAAGGCCTCTGTGCTACACCGACCTTTGCAGAAGTGAGTGATGAAGTTGGTTGCGATTGATCAGCAATCAACTTCCTCCGTGGAGATGAATGAAACGATTGCAGCCTCAAACAAATTTTCGTCGCTGTCAGGCTATAGCTGGCTTGCAGCATCTCGTCTTAGGCTTTTGCTGCCTGTTAGGAAGCTTTAGCGCGATCGCTCCTGCAACTTTTGCGGAAACCCAACAACTCAGTTTTACGCTCAGCACCGTCGGCAACCAAAGCTTTGATGATTTGATGCAGCAGGCGGAATCGTTGGCTCGAAACACAATTGAGCAAGCTTTTGCCAACAACCCTGAGACGACAGCCGTTGCCGTGAGTGTGCTAGGGGAGCGCAATGGTCAGGAAGTGCCGCTCCTTTTGACCAACGTCTCGCGTGTGAGTTGGCAGCAACAGCCAAGATTGCAACCCTGGACCAAATATTTCAGCCGTCCTTCCATTACGCTCCTAGGCTTCTTAGAGCCGCAAACTACTCAACCTGCCACCGCAACGGCTAGCTTCGTCTCCCAAACCGCCAGAAGCCGATTGGAAGATACCCCTGGCTTTCGAGATGATTGAACTTGAAGATAGGGCTAGTGACAATTTGCAGTTCGTAATTCGTAATTTGAAATCCTAGCGAGTGAGTTGTTACGCTGGAACGAACTGCTGCTAGATCTCGCGAGAGGGAGACATGGCACCTCATCTAGGCCAAGATACGGGGCAAGATCCGAGGCAAACAGATATAAGCGCCTTGCAGTCAGCGATCGCGACCTACTTAGACGCTCATTTTGCCACCGAGCGATTTATGGGCGCGGTATTGGTAGGGCAAAGAGGAGAGATCCTGTTTAGCCAGGGATATGGGATGGCTAACTTGGAACATAGCGTGCCCAACACAACCCACACCAAGTTTCGCTTAGCCTCGCTTACAAAGCAGTTTACCGCTGCCGCAATCCTGCAATTACAAGCACAGGGTTTGCTGGATGTGCAAGCAGCGATCGCCACTTATCTTCCTGACTATCCGAACGGCGATCGCATTACCATTCATCAATTGCTGAATCATACGGCTGGCATTCCTAACTACACTGCCTTTCCAGACTATGCAACCCAAAAACGTCTATCTATGTCTGTGGCAGAGGTGGTGGCTTGGTTCAAAGACAAACCGCTGGAGTTTGAACCTGGAGGTCAATATTGTTACAGCAACTCTGGGTATACCTTGTTGACCCACATTTTAGAAACGGTTTCTGGGCAGCCCTATGCAGAGTATGTGCGATCGCACCTTTTTGAACCTTTGGGAATGACGAGTTCAGGGTATGACACTGATTGGGATATATTGCCGCATCGCGCCTCTGGTTATGACTTGACGGATACAGGGTACGGTAATGCTGAGTTTATCGATATGTCAGTGCCAACCGGGGCAGGGGGACTGTATTCAACGGTGGAAGATCTCTATAAGTGGGACCAAGCATTAGATACAGAAGCCGTGTTGGGCGATCGCGCCAAAGCTCAGATGTTTGCCCCAACAGTGCCAGTGAGTGAGGCGGGGGAGAAGGTTTATTACGGATACGGCTGGATTGTGGCTGAGCAATTGGGCCGTAAACATATCACTCATGGCGGTAGCATTGATGGATTCTGCACGATTATTTCCCGGTATCCCGATGACCAAGTAACGGTGATTGTGCTGTCTAACGTGAGTAATGCGGCAGTGGCGGAGATTGGTTCTGGTTTAGCAGCGATCGCATTCGGAGAGCCTTATAAGTTGCCTAAGGTATATCAAGAAGTGGCAATCGATCCGGCGATTTATGCAGATTATGTGGGCGAATATCAGTTGGCCCCAGAAAAGATTTTGGCGATTACGGCAGAATCAGACCAACTTCTTGTTCAGCTTACTGGCCAGGGAAAACTCAAAATTTACCCTACTTCTCCAACGCACTTTTTCTTGAGGATTGTGGATGCTCAGTTAACTTTTGAGGTAGATGAGCAAGGTCAAGCTCAGAAGGTAACTTTGCATCAATCTGGCCAAGATTTACCAGCTCCTAAAATGCCTAGATAAGGCAGTTATTCTCCAAACTTTAGATCGCCTAGGAGTCAAGGCTCAACGGCTAACATAAAGATTAGCAACCAAAGCCACAGCTCTTTATCGAACACCGATGTTTAGTTTAAAGCCACCTGCGCCATCGCGTCGTGCCTCTGCCCGCACCAACCCCACACGTACCAAGTAATCTCCATTGCTGGGTAAGTTCCCTGTCCAGTTCGTCCCCACATATAGGGTTTCTCCTTGGGGGCTGAGCACAGCAACCTGCATATAGGTGCTATTGCTGCGTAGATCAACAGTCATCCGCTGGCCTGCTCGCGCATTCAAGAGATAGTCTCGCGTTTCATATCCTCGAACACTGCCGTTAACAGTGGCAGCAGAAGTTCCTGGCGCAAAAGAAACTCGCTGAACAGGATTGCCGTTGCCACTGTCGAGCATCAGCAAGTCATTCCGCACCCATCCTCGAACTTTGGATTTGGAAAACTCTACATAGTGCCAGGCGTAGCCATCTGTACCACGAGCTGATCTCAGAATTTGGACGCGATCGCCTGGTATGCCATAACTAGGAGCAGGCGCACTGGTAGAGGGTTGCGATCGCACGTTGATTTGGCTTCCTGGGTTGCCTCGCAGTGTCCCCATTTCTATTTGTGCCAATGCTGGTAAAGCCAAACACAGGGACAACACCAGACCACCCGCCATTGATGAAATCGATCTCAATTCCATAACTTATCCGTTTGAACTGTATTCCACCTATGGAATCAGCAACGTACAGTTCTTTTTCGGGAATGGCTGGGGTTCTTAATTTAAGATATTGTCACTAACAGGACTTACGCAGAGACAGACATAAACTAGAGGCATGAGCTTCACCAAACTGGATTACTGCCAGTACTTACTAAGCAGTCCGATTAACTACACGATGACGAACTTGGCTGAC
>NZ_JACJPA010000001.1:0-1645 GCF_014695845.1 Trichocoleus sp. FACHB-591 | reverse complement strand
TACAACAATCTCAAAACCTGGATTGAATCAGATATTCGGCAAGAATGGATTGAGCGACTGCAACCCTTAATTGAAAAGCCTGAAACCATTCAAACCCTGACCGGTCTAGAAACCTGGTTTACGCTTCCCAACAAACCCATGAAAGCTCCACCGCCGCGCTACAAAATGGCGGTCGTGACATGGCTGGGAGTGTTTTTCACGCTATCGATTCTCAATCGTTTGCTAGTACCGCTCTTGATTGGGCTTCCGGTATTGCTCAGAACGTTTTTAGTTACAGGTCTAACGGTTGCCCTGCTGACCTATGTGATGATGCCGCGCCTCACTCAACTCTTTCGCAGATGGCTGTATCCCACTTGATCAAGTACATATCTTGCACATTCATAGGAATCCTCCATGTCTTGTCAACACCTGAACGAACTGACGCTAGAGACTATGATTTCAAAAGCCAATGACCCGGTATTCCACTGTGAGGAATGCCTGCGAGTTGGCGATCGCTGGGTTCACTTGAGAATTTGTCAAACCTGTGGCAAAATGTTGTGCTGCGACTCATCTAAAAATCAGCACGCCCGCTGCCATTACGAAGAAAGCGGACATGCGGTGATCAGTTCAGCCGAATTGGGAGAACAATGGCTGTGGTGTTTTGCCGATGAAAAGAAGAAGAACTATTGATCAATCTCTGCTTCCATTCACGAGGAAACCATCATGTCAAATCAGCCTACCCTGACCTCAACGGATATTTGGCCGAGTTTACCCCTGGACGCATGGCAAGATACCTATGCCACCTTGCACATGTGGACTCAAATCATCGGCAAAATCCGCTTTGCCCAAACTCCGTGGATTAATCATTCCTGGCATATTCCCCTCTATTTAACCGTTCGGGGACTGACCACTTCCACGATTCCTTATGGTAGCCGCATCTTTCAAATCGACTTTGATTTCATTGATCATGAGCTGCTGATTCAAACCAGCGAAGGGGCAAGACGGGCGATCGCACTCTACCCTCGCTCGGTTGCTGATTTTTATCAGACTGTGATGGAAACTCTGAGAGCATTAGATCTTCACATCACAATTAACACCAAACCGAATGAAGTCCCTGATCCAATTCGATTTGAGCAGGATGAAACCCATGCTGCTTATGATGCGGATTATGCCAATCGATGCTGGCGAGTGCTGCTACAGTCCGATCGCGTCTTTCGAGAATTTCGTTCACATTTTTCCGGCAAGGTGAGTCCGGTTCATTTTTTCTGGGGGAGTTTTGATTTAGCAGTGACTCGCTTTTCGGGGCGATCGGCTCCTGAGCATCCGGGAGGGGTGCCAAATTTACCGGATGTAGTGGCAAAGGAAGCCTATTCCCAGGAAGTCAGTAGTGCCGGATTTTGGCCCGGAGCCGGGTTATCATACCCAGCGTTTTATTCCTATGCGTACCCAGAACCCGATGGGTTTAAGCAGGCTGAGGTTCGTCCTGATGCTGCATTTTACAGTAAAGAGTTGGGTGAATTTATTTTGCCCTATGACGCTGTCCGCGAGGCAGAATCACCGGATCAGATGTTGTTAGAGTTCTTGCAAAGCACCTACGAAGCTGCCGCCAGGTTAGGCAACTGGAATCAAAAAGAACTTCAGCAGTTGACGTTTAAGTCGCAACTGC